>URPD01000029.1 GCA_900549645.1 uncultured Eubacteriales bacterium | reverse complement strand
CGCCGAGCTTGTTGAGCGCCTGCGCCTTTTTCTCGCCTATTCCCTTGATGTATCTCACATCGGTGTTAAGATCGGCCATATTATTCTGAATAAGAAAGTGTGTAGTTGGAGTTGGAGAGTGTGAATTCCTCAAGCAGGCCGCTGGTGCAGATTATGCGGTTGTCGCTCGTGATGAGTACCATCTCAAAGCCGCCGTAGGTGCGCCAGTAGTTCAACGCCGCAGTCTCACCCAGCACGAACATCGCCGTGGAAAGGCAGTCCGCCATCACGCCGTCCGTGCAGATTATCGTCACGGAGACGAGCGAATTTGTCACGGGGTAGCCGGTCGAGGGCTTGAGGATATGGTGATAGAACTTGCCGTGCGTGTCGGTGAAGTTCCGCTGATAGCTGCCGCTCGTGATGACCGCCGTCTCGCCGACGTTGATGACGCCGACATAGCTGGAGGTGTTGTTCGGGTCCTGTATGGCGACGGTCCACTTGCTGCCGTCGGGCTTGAGGCCGAGCGTCTGCACGTTGCCGCCGAGCGAGATTATACCGCTTTCGACTCCGGCCTGACGCATCGCCTCAATGGCGTTGTCGGAGGCGCAGCCTTTGGCAACGGACGCAAAGCTCAGTTCACCGCCGGAGGGCATCTGAACCATATACGTCCCGGAGCTGGGGAAGCTTGTGAGCGTGAGTTTGTCGAAGCAGCGCTTGACGAGGTCGGACGAAATTTCCTCGTCGGTCGGGACGTAATATTTCCCGTCGACGAAGCCCCAGCGCTTGATGAGCGGGTAAATCGTCAGATCGAGCGCGCCGCCGCTCTGCTTGTACACGGTCTGCGCCGTGCTCAGCATTCGCGCGACCTGACCGGGCACGACGACGCTTGCGCCCTCCGCGTGGTTTATCGCGTAGGTCGTGCTCGTCTCAAGCTCCGGGTCGAGCATCGAGTCCATCGAGGTGATGACGCTCTTCGCGGTGTTGAGTCCGGCTGTGGCGTTCTTGCCGTAGGCGGTCAGCGTCATGTAGGTGTCCATGGCGAAAATCTCGGCCTGCTCCTGCTTGCTTTCGCTGCAGCCCGCCAAGGGCAGCATCATGGCAAGGCACAGCGCCAGAGAGATCAGCTTATAGCTCGTCTTTGTGTGTCTCATAGAATTCCCTGTAATCCTTTAGCATGTATTTAAGAAGATTCGGCGTGTCGAGCTGGTAGGGACAGTGGCTGCTGCAATGACGGCAGCCGATGCAGTTTTCGATGCGCGCCATTTTCTCCTGCCACTCCGGCGTGAAATACTGCTTCCACGGTGAGCGGCGGAGCAGCATGTTCATGCGGGCGCAGTTGAAAATTTCGATCCCGGCGGGACATGGCATACAGTAGCCGCAGCTGCGGCAGAAGGAACCGGCAAGCTCCTGACGCTCCTTGCGGATGAACTCGGAAAGCTCCTCGTCCATGGACGGATCCTCCTCGGCGGCATCAAGCCACTGGCGAAGCTCCTCCATGCGCTGCATACCCCAGATGGGGACGACGTTGTCGTACTGCTTCATAAAGGCGTGACATGCACGGACGTTCGTGAGCATTCCGCCCGCAAGCCCCTTCATTGCGATGAAGCCCATGTCGGCTTCGCGGCACTTGCCGGCCAGCGCGAGATCGCGCTCGGCGGATATGTAGCTGAAGGGGAACTGGAGCGTTTCAAACAAGCCGGAGGCTATGCACTGTTCGGCGATGTCGACCCTGTGAGAGGTGACGCCGATGTGCCGTATCCAGCCGCGCTCCTTCGCCTCCAGCGCGGCGGCGTACGCGCCGTTCGGGTCGTTCGGATCGGGAACCTCCGTGACCTGATGGAACTGGAAGAGGTCTATGTAGTCGGTTTTCATCATGCGGAGGCTGTTTTCGATGTGCCTGAGCACGGTATCCTTGTCGCGCGCGGCGCTCTTGGTGGATATGATTATCTCGCCGCGCACGTCCGAGAGCGCAAGGCCGATCTTCTTTTCGCTGTCGCTGTAAGCGTTTGCGGTGTCGAAGTAGTTTATCCCGCCGTCATAGGCTGCGCGGAGAAGCTCAACGGCGGCCTCGTCGTTGCAGCGCTGAACGGGGAGACAGCCCATGGCTGTCTTTGTGACCATAAGTCCGGTCCTTCCAAGGCGTATCTTTTGCATGGACGTCAGCTCCTTGATTTGATGTGAATATGCCGCCGGATGGTTGGTATATTCAATTCATTATAGCATAGAAAAACTAAATTGAAAACAGCTATTTACTTTTGGGGTATAATTTGTTATAATATAATGGCTCAAAAAGAGAATATGTGCCCGTAGCTCAGCTGGATAGAGTGTCAGACTCCGACTCTGAAGGTCGCAGGTTCGAATCCTGTCGGGCATACCACGAAAGAAACCTCTTTTGTCTACCAAGACAAGAGAGGTTTTTTCATGCATTTAGGGGCAAAATAGCCCTCAATATAGGAAAATACCGCTGAAACAGGGGTTGGAACGGTCGATCAGACTGCACCAGCCCCTGTTTTTTGCTTTTCGGCGGTCAAACAGGCGCAATACTTTTCGCGTTTCTTTACAGAGCAAAGAAGTTGGCAAAACAGCACCCGACGGGATTTGAATATGGAAAAGTTTGAAGGTGTCGCAGAAAACTGATAGCAAAACCTTGTAAATCGACAGAATTTGTGCTGTATTATTTGGTGACAGATGATATCTTTTCGAAGGAATACCCTTGGAGGTGGCACATGACACAGGAAAATTGGTAGAAATATAAGCTGCTAAAGCTCCATGAACTTTTGCGTCAAAGACAGCAGAGCTGATCGATAAAATAGCTGCACTCGGCGGTAGCTATAAGGAACTAATAAACTTGCTCCTCTAAGTCTGTGCGCCGGAAACGTTTGAAATTCTTCCTTATTTATCCTATAAAGGGTTATTTGTCCCTTCATTTCGCGTGATACAGTCCGACAAATTTTTTGAAATAACCACTGTCTCCACCTTGAAAAACGGTTACATATCTGCTATAATTGGTTTGCAAGCCAAATTGTGCGACGGGGGGTGAGCGATTGGCAGTACGAAGCGACGGGCTTCAGACGGAAAAGCGGATCCTGCAGGCTTGTGTCAGGCTGTTTCTGGAAAACGGATACCATCAGACCACCATGCTACAGATTCTCAAGGAAGCGCAGGTTTCCTCCAGCAGTTTTCAGAACCTTTTCCACAGCAAGGACGGCGTTTTGATGGAGCTGGTAAAATTCATGTTTGAAAACCAGTTCGGTATTGCCAGAAACGTTGCAGGCGCTGCGCTCCCGCCGGTGTATGTCTACGCGGCGGAAACCGCGCTGCAGATCACGCTGACGGAGCTGAATGAAAATCTGCGGGAAATCTACCTGGAAGCCTATACGCAGGAACACCTGCTGGACTACATTCAGCGTGCCACGGCGCAGGAGCTGTACCGCATCTTCGGTCCGTATCAGCCCGAACTGACGGAGCAGGATTTTTACGAGCTGGAGTTTGGCTCGGCGGGGCTGATGCGCGGGTACATGGCCAACCCCTGCACGGCGGATTTCACGCTGGAGCAGAAGCTGAACAAATTTGTGACCCTGGCGCTGCGGGGCTACAAGGTGCCGGAGGACGAATTGCAGAAGGTGCTGGCCTTCCTTGTGGGGCTGGATATGCGCAGCATTGCCCAGTCGGTCATGGAGGAGGTGTTCCGCCAGCTTGCCATGCGCTATGAATTTTCCCTGGACGGCCTGCTGCCCGGGGGTAGGAACAAGCAAAGCTGATTTGCAACGGAGTACTCCCTTGTATAGGGGATCCCCCTATACAATCTCCCTTTAAACAAATTCCTTTTCTGCGGAGTACAGAGAAGCAAGAAAGAAAGGAAAGATCATGAAAAGAAGAGTTTTAAGCATCCTGCTTACCCTGTGCATGGTGCTGATGCTCTGCCCGGTGACGGCCTTTGCGGATGACTACTATACGGTCACGCAGAATTTCAAGTACGGAACTTTGGCCTTTATTCCGGAGGCAGAAAACCCCCATACTTTCACAGCTCAGGAGAACGAATTTTTCATGCTCACCAAGGTCGAGAACTGCGCGCCCTACGAATTCGTGGGTTGGAAGGAGAGCGTCTCCGGGACGGTCTATGAGCCCTGGATATCTTTGCCTGCAGCTAACCTGACCTTTGACGCCGTCTATCAGGTGCAGGGCGACCTCGCCATCACGGTCGACGGCTTCGAGGTGGGCAAAACGCCGGCCGACTGCACCTGCAGCTTCGAATCCACGATCCCGGGCGTCGAATTCAGCGCCGACGATATTCAGCTTTTTGGCTGGGCAAAACACATTTTCACTGAAGAAACGAGCAACCTGTGGGATCTCGTGTATGAAACCGAAGCGTTCGAGGCTGGTGTAAGCTATCGGATCTTGATGAATCTGGACAACAAAGGTCTGGATATGGCGCCGGCTGTCACCGTGAACGGCAATACGCCGAAATCTTGTGCAATTGCAACCAGAGATGGTGTGCCGATTCAGCTTCAGATAACCTGTGAGCTCGGCACGCCTGCGCTGACGCTCACCATTGACGGCCCGGATGTGGTCTGCGCGCAGCAGGACTACGAATTCACCGTCACGCCGCCGGACGGCGTGACCCTCGAGGAATCGTTCGGGTATGACGCCGGCATGAAGGGCGGCTCGGCCGATCTGGAGATTGATGAAGACGGCGTGGGACACGGCGTGGTGTCTGTGGAATGGTACGATCTGCAGACGAACCGCTTCACACTGACCGCACGCGGAACAGATGATCTGTACGGTGATACCGTGCCCGGAACCAAGACCGTCGAGGTCTCGCCGGCGCACATCTATGTGGACGGCGTCTGCGGCTGCGGCGCGGTGCAGCAGTACACCGTGGAATATATCGGCAGCGGCGATGATCCCATTTGCGTGGATTTCAAAACCCACGGCGAGGATCTCACCCTGCGCGGCGAGACCTTCACCTGGGACGGCTATGTCCAGACCGGCTGGGTGGACAAAGAGACCGGCGCAATCTACGACCTCGGCGCAACCTATGACGAGGATCGGGACGCCACGCTCTACCCCTACTGGGAAAAGCTCATCACCGTGACCGCCCCCTTCACCACCACGGTCGCGCTGGGCGACGCGGGCGAGCCGGGCGAGACGACCTTTATGCTGGGCCTGATCGACGGCCTGGGCAATGAGCTGACCTTTGATGATCAGTACTTCTTCGCGGAAATCACCACCGACGGCGCGGGCAGCTACAGCGGCGTCATGACCATCACGGCGACCGAGAAGTGGCTCTACGATATGCTCTATGAGGGCGCGTTCATCTGGCAGTATGACGGCGAGGAAGACGGCTGGACGTATGACGATACGGTCTGGGGCGTGCGCCTGTATATGCCGGAGGTCGCGGCGCGGTCTGCGGACGAGGCGTCCTATAAGCTGCTCCTCTATCCCACCTATGTGATGGATGATGGCTGCTTCAATCTCGATCTGAACGCCAGCCCGGTGGAGGAGATGACCTTCACCAACATCTACACAAAAACTGTAACCGAACCGACAGAACCGACGAAGAACAGTCCGCAGACCGGCGACAACAGCCATATGGCATTGTGGATCGCACTTCTCCTTGTGAGCGGAGCAGGCGTAATCGGAACAACGGTTTACGGTAAGAAGAAAAGAGCAAAATAAACTCATATAAGTGTGATAAGTACACTTACAACAGTCCCTCCTGTCGGATGCAAACTGACAGGAGGGCTTTGTTATGGGAAAATTCTACTTTTATCATACTTTGCTATATTCACTATATTCCCGCATACAAAAAAGATGGCTGCTCATTTGAGCAGCCAGAACAGAGGTACCGAGAACAGCAGTCAAAACCACAGCGGTGCCAACTATCAATGTTACACAGACAGAGCATGAAACGATCGGCTTTGCCCTTGTCCGCAGAGGCATGATTGGTGTAAACAAGATTGGGTATGTGGTGTAAGTTACGCACCTAATCGCTTTTTTACCTCCATTTACGCACCGTTATACTGCTCTTTCGCATAAAAGACTGCACTTTTGTCTACCACGACAAGAGCGCAGTTTTTTTGCATTTCAGGGCAAAATCAGCTAAAAACGGAAAAACTAAACAAAAACGGGCTTCGGAGCGGCCAATGTGACTGCACCGAAGCCCGTTTTTTGTTTCCGGCAGAGAAAAACGCCCGAAAATGCCGGTGTACTTTTTCTAAGTTTTAGCTTCGCAAAGGCTTATCGGTTACGAGGAAGTGAGCGGATTTGAACCACGTAACGCCTGAATGGTGGGAGAAAAATCGACAAGCGGCATGATAACGGATTTCGATGAACGCATTTTTGACGAAACCGGAATAAAACTTAATTACATCAGTATAGAGGAAACTGAAATCGGCCTTTATGTTACTTTTGAGTATGAAAATGATGGTAGCATTACATCATTGGATGGAACATGGTTCAAACTATGCGATGCTGAGGGAACTGAATTCAAATTCCTTCCCGGCATGGGAGGGTCAATCAACGACAATGGTGATGGTAGCTTTACAGAAACTATCAGCTATCAGAAGCCATCTTCTTTGGATGGCATGACAATAACCATAAAGGATGTCTGGAACGGTGTAAGCTATGGGCCTTATCAGATGTCTGTAGAATAATTCATTACAGCAAGCCTTAATCTATGAGTCATGTGCCGCCTATATGAGAAGTTTATCCTGGAATACTATCGAAAGCACTATTCCGGGATTAAAGCGAATCCGTCACAGATTCCCTGGCAGCTGGACGATGGAATCAGCGATATGCTCCCTGTCATGCAGACAGATATCATGCTCTCGCAAGGTGACCGCGTTCTGATTATCGATGCAAAATACTATAGCCACACAACACAGCAGCAATTTGGCATACGTGATGGATGAGTAACAGCGTTTTGCACCTTTTCACGTTTCTTTGCCACATTTACGCACCGTTATACTGCTCTTTCGCACGAAAGAAACCTCTTTTGTCTACCACGACAAGAGAGGTTTTTTCATGCATTTAGGGGCAAAACAGCCCTCAATATAGGAAAATACCGCTGAAACAGGGGTTGGAACGGTCGATCAGACTGCACCAGCCCCTGTTTTTTGCTTTTCGGCGGTCAAACAGGCGCAATACTTTTCGCGTTTCTTTGCTCAGCAAAGAAGTTGGCAAAACAGCACCCGACGGGATTCGAATACTTTTAGTTACCCTTTGCCCCAACAAAAAGTCATGCAGCCGATATAGAGCGTGGATTTGAACCCTACAATATTAGATACAATCGCAACTATGTGCGATATAGAATATATCGGCAGAAAAAGTCCTGATTTTGTTCAAATCCCTTACCCTGAATGGGTTGTTAGACAATTTCGCAATAAATTGCGATGATATCTTGAATATTTCGACGATATGTGCTATACTGTACATTGTAATATTGCAAGCATTTTGCTATCGCTTATAGGAGGCAAATAAAGATGGCTATTTCTTATAACAAACTGTGGAAATTACTGATCGACAAGAAGATGACACAGGCAGAATTACGCAAAGCTGCTGACATCGCTCCTAATACTATGACCAAACTTCGCCGCGACGAACCGGTAAACCTCGCCATCCTCGGCAGAGCTTGCGCCGTCCTTGGCTGCGATATTGGGGATGTAATGGAATTCATTCCGGACGAAGAATAAACCCGTTTATGGAGGTTGATTCAACATGAAACATAAGAAGCAATTTTACTTCCGGGTAATTAACGATAATCCGTATACAGAAACCGCAAGACTGCTGCAAGAGAATGACGACTGCGGATATTATGAGCTTTGCCAGAGATTTGTAGATGTCGCACTTAACGCGCCGATCATAAAGAATGAAAACGGTTCGTTGTCAGGTGTTTTTCAACACACGGATATTGCTGTCGCAAAAGAAAAAGCTGTAGCATTCATCAGAAAGCCTTTGAGGAAAGCTCCGTTAAACAGCAGAAGGTCGCACGTAAGCACGAAGCTGAAATCAACGCCCTGCGGGCAGAGGCAGAACAAGCCCACGAGGCCAACAGGCGTGTCGACCAACTTGAGCAAATCGTAAAGAATATCACTGAAGGAGGTGGTAGCGAGTGAGCAAGTTTAAGTACACAGAATTTGAGAAACAGATAGAGTGTAAAAAGCATAGTAGTATACAGAATACGATTATACTTTTTGCACAACTTGCTGTAACTTATCATTTTTACTTCTGCTTCATTTTCTTACAGGAAACTATAAAATCTCAAGTGGCCGTTTTGATAGGCAATCAAGGCGTGGGCGGTATGCCGCTCACGCCTTGATGCTTTTTTAGCTTTACCTTTCAGTTCTGGCCGTAGTAGGCGTTTTTGCCGTGCTTGCGGAGATAGTGCTTGTCCAGAAGCTCCTGCTGCATGTGTCCGCTGTCGGGGTTGAGCATCATGGTGTGCCAGTCCATGAAGGCGACCTCTTCCATCACAACGGCGTTGTGCACCGCCTCCAAGGCATCCTTGCCCCAAGCGAACGGACCGTGCGAATGCACCACGACGCCGGGAACAGCGGCGGGGTCAGTGCAGGCAAAGGTTTCGATGATGACCTTGCCGGTCTCCTTTTCGTATTCGCCCACGATCTCATCGGGCGTCATGAGGCGGGTGCAGGGGATGTCACCATAGAAATAATCCCCGTGCGTCGTGCCCATGGCGGGAATATTGCGCCCAGCCTGAGCGAACGTAGTCGCCCAGCGGGAGTGCGTATGGACGATGCCGCCGCACTTGGGGAACGCCTTGTAAAGCTCCACATGCGTGGGGGTGTCGCTTGACGGCTTCCATTTGCCCTCAACGCGCGTACCGTTAAGGTCGACCACGACCATGTCCTCCGTCGTCATGCCGTCATACGGCACGCCCGACGGCTTTATCACGACAAGCCCGCTTTCCCGGTCGATACCGGAGACGTTGCCCCATGTGAATGTCACAAGGCCATACTTCGGCAGCAGAAGATTTGCCCGAAGAACTTCCTCTTTCAGCTTTTCAAGCATATTGCCTCTCCTTTTCTTCTCAACCGGCGCTGTTCGCCTTCTCTATCACCCGCGCAGCGAGCTTATCGGTGAGCCCGAGGTCGTACACGGTCTGGAAGATGGTGTAGCGTGCGCGTATCTCCTTGCAGTAACGGAACGTGTCCATAAGCAGCGCATCGTCCACGCCTATCTCCGCCGGCGTGCAGGGGCAGCCGATATCACGGAGCAGAGAGCGCAGAGAGCTGCTGCTCGGCAGAGTCATGAGCTGGGCGCGGACAGCGTCCCAGTTCTTCTCCATGCTGTCAATGCGCCGGAGACGGTCGGGAACGGCGTTTTTGCCTGCCTTTTGCTCCATGGCTATGACCTCATCCGCCGCAATGCCATAATGGGCGCGTATCTCCTGCTCCCAAGCCTCATAGTCATAGGCACGGGCAAGCTCACGCGCGGCGGCGAAGTCTACATCCTCCTTCAAAAGCTCCTCTATCAGCATCAGCACAAGCACCGTGCCCACGGCAACCTGCTCGCCGTGCATGGCGGGACGAATGCCGCGCTGCTCGAGTATCGTTTCCCAATAGTGAGACATATGGTGCTCTGCGCCTGAGGCGGGGCGGGAGTCGCCGTATAGACTGATGGCGGCGCCGGAGAGGACAAGCCCGCGCATCACGCTGCCGAGCGTCTCCGGGTCACGCTGCTTTATCTTTGGAGCCTCGCTCATCACCTCGTTTACGCACTCGCGCACAAGCGTGACGATATTGCGGCAGTAGTGCTCGCCGTTTATTATACGCGCCAGCTCCCAGTCGTTGAGGCAGGTGAGCTTGCCGATGAGGTCGCCGAAGCCCGCGACGGTCATGCGATAGGGCGCGGTCTTGAGTATATCCGTGTCGCCGATTATAAGCTCCGTGCAGTGAGCGGGCATGGTCGCCTTGAGATTGTTGACGTTCATGATGCCGATAGACGCGGCAAAGCCGTCCATCGGTGCGCCGGTGGCTATGGTGAAGCAGGGCAGAGAGAGCTTGTAGCTTGAGTAGCGCGTCATGTCGGTTATCGATCCCGTGCCGACGCCGATAATGAGGTCGCAGTCGTCCGGCTTATTTATCACGATCTCGCCGAGTGTCGCCTCGTCAAAGCCAAGGTGCGTTAACGTATGCTCTGCCGCAGCGATGCCAGCCGTCTGCATAAGCTCCATGCAGCGCGCGCCCGCGATCTTGTAGGTTATCTCATCGCAAAGGACGAGCGGATGGGCATAGCCCAGACTCTTCACATAGTGCGGCAGACGCTCTATCGCGCCCGCGCCTATCTCCACGCCCTTGATGGGAACATAGTGCGTCCGCCCGCAGTCGCATTGCAGCTCTACGTTGAGATATTTTGAAAGCTCCTGCGGTTTATCATACATTTTCATTTTGAATTTCCCCTTTACGGTGATTTTCGACGGCGTTCATGCCTTGATGAGCGCTCTCGGAAACGACCTTGTTGTTATTGGTTTATTTGGTTTATAACATAAGCCCGCATAAAGCGGGCTTATGTCGGTTAGATATTACAGCTTTGCCTATCAGCCCTGAACGGCGGCGAGGTGCTCGTTCCACTTGGCAAGAAGGTCAGCCTTCTGCGCGGTCAGAGTGGGGACGTCACGGGTGACCCAGGTGATGTCGCTGGACGCCTTGAGCCATGCGTTCTCGGGAGAGGTGTAGTTGGCGTTGGTGAAGCGGAGAGTGCCCTGCATGTACTCTGCCATGGCGCTCTGACCCTCAGCGGAGGTGACCCAGTTGACGAAAGCCTTTGCAGCTGCCATGTGGGGAGCACCCTTGACGATCGCAACACCGAAAGCAGAGGCGGAAGTGCCGTTGGAGGGGTAGCGAACCTCGGTGACAGCCTCCGTGCCGAGCTCGGATGCGCTCTGGTTGAGCTTGATCGCGCCGTCCTCGTAGGTCAGGCCGACAACGTACTCACCGTCAGAGACGGAGTTGAAGCAAACGGAGGACTTCTCAACAACGACCATGTTCTCAAGGAGAGCGTCGATGTAGTCCCAAGACTCCTGAGTGTCAATGCCGTAAACGGAGAAGATGTTGCAGAGGTTGTTCCATGCAGCGGAGGAGCTGTTAGGATCGGAGAAGACTATCTTGCCCTTGAGTTTGGGGTCGAGGAGGTCTTCGTAGGACTGGATGTTCAGACCGAGTTCCTTCTCAAGCTCGGTGTTGACGCAGAAGCAAACGGTGGAGAGGTGATCCATGCTGTAAAAGCCGTTGGGGGTGCTGTAGCCTTCCATCTGCTCGTCGTCGTTGTCAGAGACCCATGCTTCGAATATCTCGGCGTACTTGTCGCCGTCGGAGTCAGCAAGGCCGCCCCAAGTAACGTCGCCCTGGGGGTTGCCGGCTTCGGCCTGAATCTTCGCGGTGAACTCACCGGCGGAACCGGAGATGACCTCGATCTCGATGTCGGGGTACACTTCGTTGAAGCAGGTCTTGAGAGCATCAAGGTCGGCTTCGGTCATGGAGGAGTAGAGGACGAGGGTGTCGCCCAGGTCTTCCTCGACTGCCGCGTTGTCTGCGGGAGCTGCGTCGCCGCCGGCGTTGTCCGGCTGAGCGGGCTTGTTGTCAGCGGGGGCGTTAGTCTGGCCACCGCATGCGCACAGTGCAAAAACCATGCAGAGTGCCATCAAGAGTGCTAGGAATTTTTTCATTTTGGTTCTCCTTTTTTGATTTATTCCCGGATGCCTAAGCATCAATTGGGTGAAATAATGCCGTCAGAGCTGTATATCGTCCTCGGACTTGCTTATTGCCATGTAGAGGAAGAGGCTCAGTGCGGTGATGACGGTGAGGATGGCCGCAAATGCTGCTGCCGTGCCGTATTCGCCGCGTCCGATGTAGATATACGCCTGCATGGTGAGGGTGGTGGTCTTGTTGCTGTAAAGTATGACGGAGCTCGACAGCTCTGTCACGATGGCGACCCAGCTGAGGATCGCGCCGGAGAGGATACCGTTTGACATCATGGGCACGGTTATCTTCACGAAAGTTTTCAGCTTCGACGCGCCGAGGCTTATCGCCGCCTCTTCTATGCTTATCGGGATCTGCATTAATGTCGCTGTTGCCGAGCGTATCGTGTACGGCATACGGCGTATCGCAAAGGACATGATCATGATGGCCATTGTGCCGGTGAGGGCAATGGGCTTGGAGCCGTAGGCGATGAGCAGTGCGATGCCGATGACGGCGCCGGGCATGATGTAGGGGAGCATAGCGATAGTGTCAAGCGAGTGGTTGAGCGCGTTGTTGCGGCGCACAACGAGGTATGCGAGCACGACCGCGATGACGATGATGACCGCAAGGGCGATGATGCCCATGACGAGCGTGTTGCGCGAGGCGAGCATGAGCTTTTTCTTCAGCGCGCTCTGGTAGTTGATAAGGGAGTACCCCACGCCGAAGAGCGAGCCTTTGCTGTTGCGGAAGCTGAGATAAATGATATATATCTGCGGGAGGATCGCAATGGCGCAGAGAAGATAGCAGTACAGATGCATGAGAAAACCGCCGAGACCCTTTGCATCCTTCTTCTCCACGGGGTGCAGGGTGTTGATAGAGAATTTGAAGCGCCCTGTTGCCCACTTCTGGAGGAAGAATATCACGGCGGTGACGATGACCGCGATAATGGCGAGTGCGGCAGCAAAGTTGTAGTTTGCACCGTTTTCACCGAGATACTCATTATAAAGCAGCACCGGGAAGGTCTTGAAGCCCTCGCCGAGGATGGTGGGCGTACCGAAGTCGGCAAACGCCTGCATGAACACCATGAGTGTAGCGGCGAGGATGGTGGGCATAGTGAGATGCAGCACGATGTTGAAAAGGCGCTTCACACCGGTGCAGCCCATATTTGCCGAGGCCTCCATGAGGGTATTGTCAATGCTCTTGAAAGCACCGTTCATGTAGATGAACACGAGCGGGAAGAACTTGAGCGTCTGCGACAGGGCGATACCGCCGAAGCCGTAGATGCTGGGCAGGGTGATGCCGAGGGCGGTTTTGAAAAACTTTGTGATGACACCGCTGCGTCCGAGCAGCATGACCCACGAGTACGCGCCCAAAAACGGGGCGGACATGCAGCAAAGTATGCTGACGACGAAGAGAATCTTTGCGCCCTTGAGGCGGTAGAACGCATAAAAGTAAGCAAACGGAATACCGATCATGAGCGTGAGCACCGTGACAAAAATGGTGATCTTGAAAGAATTATAGATGGTGTCCACATAGTAGCTGTTGCTGAAAAACTTGTGGAACTGCTCCCACGAGAAACTGCCGTCAGGCATGATGACTGCCTGCTTGATGACACCGAACATCGGGTAAATGAGCACCGCGATGAATAGCACCAGCAGCAGCACAGAGACGATCAGCCAGCCGTCAAAACGTTTTTTGACCATAGCCTGCTCCTCCGTTATGCCTTCGCGCAGTCATTGCACACGCCGGTGAGTATGTTCTCCTCGCCGTCGGCAGTGAAGAGGTTGACTTTATCCGTGTTTATTTTCAGCTTTATCTCGCTCCCCGGTTCGATAATGCTGTCGATGGATGACTCCTGGATTATCTCGACCTCCTCGCCGGAGGACAGGTGCACAAAGTAATGGGTGTTCAGCCCGAGGAACACGCAGTCATCCACGATGGCGGAGATGCCCTCGGTGCTGTCACGGTCAAGCAGGAACTCCTCGGGACGCACGGACATCGTTATATCCTGATTTTTCTGCTGCTCGGGGCGGACGGTATGTATCTCGGCACGGTAGCCGGAGAGCGTTTCAAGATAGGTCTTGCCGTTTTCGACGACGAGCTTGCCCTTTATGACGTTGGAGCGGCCGATAAAGGTGGCGACAAAGAGGTTTGCCGGACGCTGGTATATGCTCTTGGGCGTGCCGATGTGCTGAATGACGCCTGCGTTCATAACTGCGATACGGTCGGAGACCGCCATGGCCTCCTCCTGGTCATGCGTGACGTACACCGTCGTGATGCCGACGCTGTGCTGGATGTTCTTGATGACAGTGCGCATCTCGACACGGAGCTTTGCGTCAAGGTTAGACAGCGGCTCGTCCATCAGAAGAACGTCCGGCTCGATGCACAGTGCACGAGCGAGCGCGACGCGCTGCTGCTGACCGCCGGAAAGGCGCTCAGGCATACGGTCGGCGTACTGGTCGATCTGCATGAGCTTCATGAACTTCTCGGACTGGGTCTTTATCTTGTCCTTGGGGAACTTCTTGTTTTTCAGGCCGAATTCGACGTTCTTTCTTACGGTGTAATGCGGGAAAATAGCATAGTTCTGGAACACCATACCGATATTGCGCTTGGCGGGGTCAAGGTCGTTGATGCGCTTCTCGCCGAAGTAGAAGTCGCCGCCCTCAATGCTGTTGAAGCCCGCTATCATTCTCAGAAGAGTGGTCTTGCCGCAGCCGGAGGGACCAAGCAGCGTGAAAAACTCGCCCTCTTTAATGTCAAGGCTCAAATCGGGAATGATGACATTGTCACCGTACTTTTTAAGAGCGTGCTTTATGATGATTTCTTCGCTCACTTGTACTCTCTCCTTTACATCATTGCATATTGCTCGATTTTTTCTATATCCATCATCCGGCGCGTTCTCATAAGCGTCAGACGATTGCGCACATGGGGTGAATTTTTCAGCAGTACGGGAAGCTCGCTCTCCTCCACACCGATGGAAGCAAGGTCGCGCTTCGCGTCCAGCATCTCCAAAAGCCCGTAAAGGTACTCCTCAGTCGGGAGCTCGTCAATTATACGCCGCAGCTCACCCCAGCTCGCGCTGAGATTTTCGCGGCTCACCTTTGCAAGGCAGTCATTTTCGTTTTCTTTTATCAGCGAACCCGCCAGCCGCTCGCCGAAGAACTTGCGAAAATGCTCCTCCGGTATGGGGGCGTAGTCGGTTATGTACGGGGTGATGTCCTCTATCTTTGCAAGGCGCTTATATTCGCGCACCGCAATGAGCGAGCCGACGCCGGTCTTCTCTCCGTGCATGGCGGGGAACTTTACCGGGAATGCTTCAGGCTCCATCTCTATCATGTGGGATATATGATGCTCCGCGCCGGAGGCGGGGCGGGAGTTGCCCATCATCTGCATTGCGATGCCGCTCATGATGAGCGCATAGGTCACATTGGCGTAGGCGCTCTCCTCGCCGCGGGCAATGCCGGGGACGCTCTGCATGACTGTGTCGGCGGCATCCTGCATTATACTATAAATTTTTTCACAAAGCAACTCATTAGTGAGGACGTGCGCCATTTTCCAGTCGGCAAGGGCGGTGTATTTAGCCATAATGTCTCCCACGCCGCTGCGCACGAGCTCCATGGGAGCGTTCTTGATGATCTCCGTGTCTGCCAGCACTATCTCCGGCGCGACGGCGGGCAGCGTCTTTTTGAAGCCGTACCACGTCATTGCAGCGACGGTGCTGCAGAAGCCGTCCACGCTCGCGCCTGTCGGGCAGGAGACAAAGCGTATGCCGCGCTCGTGCGCGCAGAAGCGCGCGATGTCGTGAATGGTGCCGCTGCCGACGGCGACAATTACTTCCACATCGCCCTCAAGCTTCGCGAGCACCTCCGCCGTGGATATCTCGTTCGCGTGCAGCCCAGTCGGGTCAAGCACGATCTTCTGCTCGGCGCGCGGATGCCTGTCCGCCGTGGCGGCATAGGAGTTTTCGCCGTAGAGCGCACAGCGCTTACCCGTGACACCGAACTGCGCCATGTACTTCTCAAACTCAAAAAGGCAGCCCGGCTCTATCACCGCGGCGCGGGTCTCCATGGTATGCACGCGTCCGCATGCGCATTTTCCGGCGTACTTGCTGCAATCTATAAACATCTTTCAACGCTCCTCTTCACAGAAACTCTTTCATATAGTCACCAAAGCGGATGTAATCATCCACGCGGATAAAGCGGAAGTCGGAGCGGTAGACCGCCTCGTCGTTGCCGCCGGGACCGTAATCGTCCCCAACATATACGACCTCCGAGTGGTCATAGCCGTACTCGGCGCAGTAGCGGTCGAGCGCGTAATATTTGTTGTACGGGAAAGGCGCGAGGTCGAACGACGACGACCCGCCGATGAACACCGTATAATCGGGGAAAGTATCACGCACGACGGGGTACATCGGCGTACGCTTTGCGCGATCCGGGTCGAAGGCAAGCTTGTCGATAATGTCCGCCGCAGTGCCGAGCAGCGGGAACGTGACGCAGCCGGAGTCGTGATACTCCACATTATTGCCCTTGAACACGGTGTACCCGAAGCGCTCCCTCAACGCGGTCACGCGAGCTTCGACGCTGGCGCGGTCACAGGGGGCGTGCTCATCAAAAACATGGTCAAGCTCACCTGTCGCGGCGTTATATGTGCAGAACTGCATTCCGTAATTGCCGATAATATCTATGGGGTAGCCGTTCATCTGACTGAATATGCGGCTGCACATCCCCGCGCCGACCATCAGAAGCTTGTACTTTGCGCGCAGTGCGTCAAGCACACCGAGGTTGGGCTGGGCAAGCTTCGTCTTGTGCTGGGTGAGCGTGCCGTCAAGGTCAAACGCGATAAGCCTTATCTTATCCATGTTTTTTATGCCTTTCGTATATGAAATTGTGTTGTTTCTGCGCGTTTGCGCAAGATTGGTAAATATATATCAAAAGCCTTATGGTTTCCGCATTAATACAAGCCTTTTTCCATCAAAATGTACAAAACATATTATACTCATTGTGCTTGACTTTTTCAAGCTTTGGCGCTAATATTGAAAAACAATCAAAAACGCTCAAAAACGAAAAAGGCGGTGGCGGCGATAAAAAACGAAAGATACGAAAAAATAATGAAAATATTGTCGGAGAAGGGTTATGCAAGCGTTGAAGGCCTGAGCCGGGAGCTCTTTGTCAGCATGCCGACGGTGCGGCGCGATCTGAACACAATGCAGGATCTTGGACTCGTGGTGCGCAGCCACGGCGGTGTGATGCCGCGCTTGAGTGATATGGACGGTGGCCCCGCGGTTTTCCGCATGGGCGTCAATCCGCAGGAAAAGCTCAAGCTCGACAAGGCGGCGGCGAAGCTGTTGCGCGACAACTGCATGGTGTTTATGGACGAATCCACTACGACGCTGCACATTATCGACCAAATGAGCGCTTACAAGAACATCACTGTTGTCACCAACAATATCTCTGTTTTACAGCTCGCGGCGAAGTACCGCGTCCCCACCATCTGCCTCGGCGGAGAGACGTGCTATGACACGATGAGCTTTTACGGGTACGAGGCGGAGGAACTCATCACGCACTTCGGCATCGACATCATGTTCTACTCCTCCTCGGCGATAACGCCGGGGGCGTGGATCGCCGATTACAGCGCGCGGGCAAACGCCCTGCGCCGCCGTGCTTTACAGCAGGCGGACATGAAGGTGTTCCTCTGCGACAAGTCGAAGTTCCTGAAGCCTGGCGCGTATATGCTGATGCCGTTATGCGAGGCGGATCACATCATCACGAATGCCAAACTGCCGGAGGAGCTGAATACCGGCGCGGCGCGCGTGACGATCGTGTGAAGGACACCCTTTCATGGTTTCTTTCACCGTATCTTCCTTTCCGTAACTTCTACTGTATACATGTTCTTTGACACACGCTATAAAGCATCGTTTGTTTTTCTTAGGCATCTGCGCAGCTTGTGCGGAGGAACTGAATAGAATGTAGAAGTAATGGTATCATTCACGGCTTGTGACTTGGCGGGATACGTGATAAAATATAAGCGATTTAGTGAAGCTTAGGGAGGTGTGCCTGTGAATTATATTCTCATGAATAAAGATTCCGCGTGGCTTTCGTGTTCGTGCAGACGCGATGAGTTTGACGAGGTCGATTTGATGCTATTATATAAAGTGGACACGGAAGGGTGACAGAAAAATATATGTTGCTGCAAAAATATTTGATCAGCAGGGATGCATTGACTACCTCTGCAAAACTCCAAATGAGGCTCGCTGTTTGCCGGGGACGCTGGAGACTTTGAGGGCAGATGGAGTGCAGATCGTCATTCTGGACTCACCGGAAATCTATTCCGAATGTCCGCTACATACGAAACCGAGCAAAAGCAATTGGAAGCAAGAGTCTCCGAATTGGAGGCAGCCGTTGCGGAGGCTCGGGAGCAACGCCTGAATGTAGATTCCTTCTTGGGAATGGTGCGCCGGTACACGGATATTACTGAACTCACAGCAGAGATCATCCGCTCTTTCGTGGAGAAGATTGAGGTGAAGAAACCGAAGAAAGTCCCCGGCACACGGACAAAAAAGCGGACCTTGGTCATCTGGTGGAACTTCATCGGCGTGGTCGATATCCCGCAACAAGAGTAAAAAGAAACGGCATAGCCTACATGATCGTAAGCTATGCCGTATCCTTTTTGAGCACCTTTCGTCCTTGAGTGAATGCGGACTTTTGCGGCTGCTTCTTTGCATATACGTACATTATTTCAACGCGCTGGCGGTTCTCAGGTCGATAGTCAGGTAAGCGTCTCTTCTGCCATCGTCGTCAAGCAGCAGGTTCATCGGGCTTTCATGCACACCGGGGATGCTGCCGGTAACATCCAGTGTCCCTATAAACGAGGCCGTCGGGATGAGCAGATAATCCGAAGCTCCGCACGGCACGCAGGCGTAGCCCACGCGGACGGAGTCTATATCCACACTCACATCGGACACCACCGCGCCAACCTCGTCCCACCACACTTTTTCGGAAGCATAATTGGAAATCAGCGTGTCGTAGCCCCATCCGCGCATGGCCTGTGCGGCGGCTTTGCTAATCTCGTCCCACGTCTTCAGCGGCGCGGCCGGTTCCTCGACGCTTATAATCTCCATCGGCGAGACGTACTGCAAGTGCGTTGAACGCGTCAATCAGCGCGCAATTTTCGACCGAGGTCTCCATGCTCCAGCCGGATGGAATGCACTCGGCCAGCTCGTCGAGCGCGATGAGAGCTTCGCCCTTTCCGCGTTTGTCCGCGAGACGCTTGCGCAGGCGGTCAACGGAGATGCGGCGGGTCAGCGCGCCGAAATATGCCTTGAGACTCTGCGGGCGCGTCGGCGGGATGGCGTTCCACGCGGCAAGCCATGTGTCGTTCACGCTCTCCTCGGAGTCGGCGCGGTCGTTGAGAATGCCGTTTGCCACGCGGTAGCAGTAGCCGCCGTACGACGTCTCACTCTCCGCTATGGCCTGCTCCGACCGGCTGAAATACAGCTCTATAATTGCGGCGTCAGTCATATTCCAACCTCCTTCGCCAATATAGTCGTGATCCGCGGGAAAAGATTGCAGGGAAGAGTGAAAAATTTTTGAGTTCTGCTCAAAGTATACCAGCTTTTTCACCCGGCGCAAATCAGTTTTTTACAAGCCCGCCCCGCAGTTCCCTGCAAAGGCCGTCGCCGCCCTGACGCAGACGAACGGGTAATGCACGGCGATTATAAGCCCCGCTCGGCTTTGTTTCCCTATTGTTGACTAAGTCCTCCCACTTTGGTATATTTGACTTGTACCATATACTTGTTCTTCAACACGCAAAAATTACAAGGGCTCATATAGAACAGGTAAAACGGGAGGAAATTCAATGACAAACAAAATGTTTGATTCATTTGGCGCGGTGAAAAACGCGCTGGAGAAGGCCAAGGATACTGCTGTCGGCAAGGCGACTGAAGCCCTTGATGCGAATAACGATGGTACTGTTGATATTCAGGATATCATCATTCTGGCAATAAAACTCCCCGGAGTTCACGTCACAAGAGAAAGCTTCTTACGCAAGGAGCTTTTCAAGAACTATCCTCCGGAAGTCATAGATGATGCCGTTGCCCGCACACCGGCTCTTGCGGGTATCTCCGAAGCTGACATCGACAGAATTGCTGATGAAGTAATCAAGTTTGAACGGAACTGTGTTTCCGGTATTTCCGCGGCGCTCGGTGTACCCGGCGGTGCCGCAATGGCGGCGACTATCCCTGCCGACGTCGTGCAGTATTATGGTTATACCCTGCGTGCGATTCAGAAGCTTCTATACCTCTATGGCTTTCCGGAGATAGATTCCGACGGGGAGGGAATATCCCTCGACAGCGAGACGATAAACCGCATCGTTGTTTGCCTTGGGGTAATGAACGGTGTCGCCGGTGCAAACAACGCTGTCAAGGCGCTTGCAAAAGCCCTGTCCGTCGGCGTTGAGAAAAAGCTAATCGCCGCGGCGCTGACCAAGGGAACACTATATCCCATCCTGAAATCAACTTTGAAATGGTTCGGCGTAAAGCTGACCAAAGAGATTTTCGCAAAGACCGTCAAGAATGCGATTCCCGTTGTTGGCGGAATTGTCGGCGGCGGCATAACATTCCTTTCCTTCAAACCATGCTGTATGAGACTGAAGGACGTCCTTACGGATACCATGCTTTCAAACCCAGCGCATATCTCATCGGCGGAAGAAGAGCATGTTTTCTCACATATCGTTGATGGTGCATATGAGGCGGAATATGAGGAGTGCGGAGAATCCCATAGTGTTTAGACCAGCCTTTCCAAAATCGACGGGTTTTATAAAAACCTGTCGATTTTCTCTTCCACATATGATAAACTGGAGGCAAATCAAAATATAAGAGGTAGATATGAGATACAAATGCCTTGTTTTCGACCATGACGACACCGTCGTCAACAGCACCGCCACGATACACCACCCCTGCTTCGAGCAGTATCTGCGCCTGCGCTACCCCGGAAGGCACTGCACGCTTGAGGAATATTTCCTGAAAAATTTCGACCCCGGCTTCATGCAGATGTGCCAGAACGAATACGGCATGGACGATGCCGCGCTTCAGGACGAGACGGAGTTCTGGAAAAAGTACGTCGCGCAGCACATCCCCGGCGCGTACCCCGGCATGAACGAGCTTATGCGCCGCCACAAGGCCGAGGGCGGGTACATCTGCGTTGTGTCGCACTCTTTCGACGAGAACATCCGCCGCGACTACGCGGAAAACGGCCTGCCGGAGCCGGACTTGGTGTTCGGCTGGGAGCAGCCGCCTGAGCGCCGCAAGCCGAATCCGTGGCCGCTGGAGGAGATAATGCGCCGTCTTGGGCTTGCACCGACAGAGCTGCTGATGATAGACGACCTGAAGCCCGGCTTCGACATGGCTCATTCCTGCGGCGTGGACTTCGCCGCGGCGGGCTGGGCGTACGACGTCCCGCAGATCGAGGACTTCATGCGCCGGAACTCCGATTTCTACTTCAAGACCGTGCAGGAGCTTGCGGACTTCCTCGGCGAATAAGCGGCATAAAAGCAACTTTCATATTCTTAATAAATATACAAATTCTTAAATATTTATTGACAACATCCGAAAATCTGTTAAAATGGATGAAAAGCATTTATCAAGGTGATGTTCTAAACTAATAAAGAGGGTTGCGATTATGGAAAGTAAAATGGAGAAAAGGTACGGCCTGCCCACGGCGATATCCATGGTCATCGGAATCGTCATCGGCTCCGGCGTGTTTATCAAGGGCGGCAAGGTTCTGGCGCTCACGCACGGCAACATGCTTCAGGGTGTGCTCGTGGTTGCGCTCGTCGGCGCGATATGCATAATCTGTTCGCTGGTATTCGCTGAGCTTGGCGCAAAGTACGAGAAGGTGAACGGCGTGGTGGACTATGCCGAAGTGGCTCTGGGGCCGTCGTACTCCTACTATGTCGGCTGGTTTATGACCACGATATATTACCCATGTCTTTCGGCGATGCTGGCCTTCTTCTCCGCGGTGTTCTTCCTTGAGCTGTGCGGCATACAGTCGCTCGACTTCTTCGTGACGGGGACGGTGCGCTCCGAGGCGCTCGGCCTTGGCGCGGGCTTTCTGATGATAGGCTACGGCATCAACGCCATCAGCCCGAAGCTTGCGGGAAAGCTTCAGGTCAGCATGACCATCATAAAGCTCGTCCCGCTGCTGCTTATGGCCGTGGTGGGCATCATCGTCGGCGCGGTCAACGGCACGACTGCGAACGTGCTCGACTATGTCAACACTCCGGAATATGCCGCCGCCGTTGAGGGGACGACCGCATTTCAGGGCGTGTTTGCCGGTGTCGCGTCCTTCGCGTTCGCGTATGAGGGCTGGATAATCGCAACCTCGATAAATTCCGAACTGCATGACGCGAAGCGCAATCTTCCCATCGCGCTCATTCTCGGCGCGCTGTTCTGCACCGTGCTCTACTGCCTGTACATATTTGCGATGAGCAGCGTCGGCGATGTGCAGACCATCATCGGCACATGGCCGCTGGGCGAGTCCCTGCCGCGCATCGCGTTTTCAAACATCTTCGGCAAGACCGTCGGCACCATCGTCTACGCATTCATCAGCATCGGCTGCCTCGGCGTTATGAACGGCCTTATCATGGGCTCGTGCCGCGGCATGTACTCCGTCGCCGCGCGCGGTATGGGGCCGCGCCCGGAGTTCTACGGCGACATTGACCATCAGAACGGCTTCACCATGAAGTCGGCGATAATCGGCATGATGCTCGGCGGCTTTTGGTACGCATGGACGGCGGTTATCTGGATGTACGGCCCCGACTTCATGGGCGGGCTGCACGACTGCCAGTGGATAGCGTGGGAGCCGGACGAGATATGCATCATCAATCTTTATGCTATGTATATCCCCATGTTCATCGCGCTCATCGTCAAGGACAAGGGCGGCAGCGTCATAAAGCGCTACGTCCTGCCGGTGCTTGGGCTTTGCTGCTGTGTGTTCATGTGCTATTGCTGCTGGGTCGGCAAGGGCTATAAGCAGGTGCTGGGCTATCTGGCGTTCTTCGCGGTCGTGATGCTCATAGGCAAACTCTTCAAGGGCAAGCGCATCGAGGCCGAGGTTCTGGAATAAAAATGCATAAACACTATCGGCGGGGACACTCCGCCGATATTTGTTTACAGTGCATGACTTGACATATTTTTGAGGGATAATATAATTGAGCTATCACATTTTCAGGAGGCTATCATGGCTGCCATACTGTATATAATCGTGCCGTGCTACAATGAGGAGGCGGTGCTGCCGATAACCGCGCCGATGTTCCTTGCGAAAACAAACGAGCTTGTCGCCGCGGGGAAGATAAGCCCGGAGAGCCGGGTCATGTTTGTCAACGACGGCAGCCGCGACCGGACGTGGGAGATAATTTCGGAGCTTGCCCGCGATGACGAGCACTATATCGGCATCAGCCAGAGCCGCAACCGCGGCCACCAGAACGCGGTCCTCGCCGGGCTCATGGAGGCGCGCGAGCACTGCGACATCACGATTTCCATCGACTGCGACGGACAGGACGACATCAACGCCATGGACGCGATGGTCGACGCGTATCTCGACGGCTGTGAGGTCGTGTACGGTGTGCGCTCCAGCCGCGAGACTGACACCTTCTTCAAGCGCTTCACCGCGCAGAGCT
>URPD01000028.1 GCA_900549645.1 uncultured Eubacteriales bacterium | reverse complement strand
ACCCCACTTCTTAGATAGTTTATCATACTGTCTAACAAATGGGGTGCAGTTCAAAAACATACGGAGGGTTTTTATTTTCATATAGGAAGTATTATTTATGCCGCTCAGGCTGCGCGGTGGAACACTACGTCGCCGTCGGAGAGACCGTCGCCGTCCATGGTGATGGTGTCGGCCTCGCCGTCGTATATGACGGTCTCGGTCTCGGAAGCGATGGTCAGCTTGACCACGCCGTCTTCAACGGTGTATGTACCGCTGGAGCTTACAGAGTCGATAATGGCGATGAACTGATCCTTGGGGAAGTAGGTAGCGAGGAAGTCTTCGATACTGACGCTGTTGTCCATCTCGAAGAGGGCTTCCAGACTGTCTACCTCGCAGTAGGCCAGCAGCTCGTCAAGAGTCATGTTGTTGTCCGCCGCAAGCTCAGTGTAGACATCCTCGACCCATTTGGTGAAGCCGACCTGAAATGCGGCGAGAACCTTGTCGACAGTGGCGTCGAGGGACTGACCGTCCACTTTCAGATAGAAGCTGCCAGTGTCGGTCACTTCGATGGTGATGATCATGGTCACGGTGCCGAGATCGACGTCGGCCATTATCGCGTCGGCGGAGTCGGGATTGAGCGCGGAGTTGAAGGCGGTCACGAATATGTCGGTAACGTCGATGTCATCGGAGATCCAGTTGCCGATGAGCTTCGCGGTGATGATCTTGTCGGTAGCCTGCGAGATGAGGTCGGCGCTGTCCTGATAATCGCCAAGAGAGGTGAACAGCTCGATCGCTTTCTCGTACTCTCCGTCGTCGAACGCTGCCTTTGCGATCTGATAGTCGCATTCCTTGGCCTGATCGGCGCTGTCCTCATAGTCGCCGAGAGCCTTGAACATTTCGGACGCGGCGGCATAGTCGCCGTCGGCCATCAGCTGCGCGGCCTTCTTGTAGTCCGAAGAATTGCAGCCGGTAATGGAGAACATTACAGCTATCATAAGAACTGCCGCAAGTATCTTTTTGATATTTTTCATATCGTTTCCTTTCTTTTTGTTTTGTCGTGCTGTGGTTAGGCAGATTGTAGCAGAGGGCGCGGGGGTTGTCAATCACTCCGCGTCCAATATCTCGCAATTGTCCAGCGCGTATTCAAGAAAGGTGGCGATAAGCTGGTTGCGGCTGTGACCGCTGCGGGCAGAAATGTCGTCCAGACGATCCACCAGCTCCTCGCGCAGCCGTACGGAGAAGGTGCGGTATCCGTCCTCGCCCTTCACGGGCTTGGGCTTTATAATAAGCTTGTTGTTGTCCATGTTTTCAACTCCTTGCTTATTATTTTACATTGCACTTTTATTATGTTATATGTTATAATATATGTGAAATATTATAACATATTGTCGGGGGGACAGACATGAACGACGAACTCGGACTATATAAGGAAATGTATCTGAAAATGGTCAGAGCCAGTGAAGAAGCGTTGAACATTCTCATAAAAGTGCAGCAGGAATGTGAGAATATGTATATAAACTACGGATGCTCAGATGGTGAGGAAGAGTAAAAGCTTTTTTCGATTTGGGTTTGTAAGGCATATCTGCGGGGCGGCACAGAGGCCGTCCCCTACGATTATGTTTTGGTGCGTGCTTTCTTTTCGCCTCTGCTTGTGTCGTTACTCTTGCGACCCCTTTCCCCAGTGTGCGCAATGGGGACTTCCCCTAAAAGGGGCAGCGCTTCACAGCAAGGATTTGAAACGCCGCGGTGAATTTTTTTCACCGCAGCGTTGTATATTAGTATCAGTTGATAAGGGCAAACACGGTTTTGACGGGCAGAAATGCGTCCATACTTCTTCAAAGCCCTTGACAATACAGCAAGTATTCTCTGCGGCCTTTTCATCGTCTGGCCACATTTCTGCTCCGTCAAAACTGCTTCGCACCTGACAGGGATGGATTTTCGAGTGATTTTTGCTTTTTGAGACGCAGACGGGCTGCCGCCCTTCAAGACGAAAAGAGCAAAAAGCGCCGGAAAGACGCACTGTCAGGCGTGTCTGCCCTCGTCAACTGATACTAATATGAGTAGAACATAACACAAAACGGGTAAGGAGAAAAGCCATGACAAAAAGACCGGAATGGAAAAAGCTCATCGTATCAATATTGATACCGCTGGCTGTCGGTGGAGCGGCGGCGCTGATTGCAAACGGTAGCTTCAAGGATTTCGAGGCGCTGAACAAACCTCCTCTCGCGCCGCCTGCGTGGGCGTTCCCGGCCGCGTGGACGCTGCTGTACATCCTCATGGGCATCGCGGCCTATCTCGTGTACTGCTCCGAAAAATACCCCGGCCGCATCGAGCGCGCGCTCGCGTTTTACGCGGTGCAGCTGTTTATGAACTTCTGCTGGACGCTCATCTTCTTCAACCTCAAGCTCTACCTTGCGGCCTTCATCTGGCTCGTACTGCTGTGGGGCGCCATCGCCGGGACGGCGCTGCTGTTCCGCTTCATATCGAAGCCCGCAGGCTGGCTGATGCTGCCCTATCTGGCGTGGGTGATATTCGCCGGATACCTGAATTTGGGAGTATATATCCTTAACCGATGAGCCGAAAAGCAATTACTTCAAAAAAATTTCGGCACTCGCAAATAAGTGTATAAATATATCTGCACCGCATGAAAAAAGTTTCCGCGAAGTTTGTGTAAAAACTGAAATTTGTCTGAAATTATCGGGTTTTCCTTGCATCCGGCTGGGCAATGTGCTAAAATACTAACGATAGTGCATGGGAGATAAATGCGCTCATTTCCAGAACAGGGAGGGACGTATATGGAAAACAAGGCTAAGATAATCACGGTAGCAGGCAAGGGCGGAGTAGGCAAGACTTCTATCTGCGCGTCCATAGTGAGACTGCTTGTTGAGAAGTATCCCGACAAGAAGATCCTTGCGATCGACGCCGATCCTGCCGTCGGTCTGTCCGTTGCTCTTGGCGTGGATGTGAAGCTGACGCTGGACGATATCCGTATGAGCATCGTCGACAGCGTTGAAAACGGAGAAACCAGAGAAGCGCTGGAGCTTCTCAGCGAGGCGCGGTTCAGAATTTTCGACGCGCTGGTTGAGATGCCCGGCTTCGTGTTCCTTGCGATAGGCCGTCCGGAGAGCTCCGGCTGCTACTGCAAGGTCAACTCCTACCTGAAGGAAGTTATCGGACTTCTGGCAAACAGCTTTGACTACGTTGTGATCGATGGTGAGGCGGGGATCGAGCAGATCCAGCGCCGCGTGATGGAAAAGGTAACGCACCTGCTGCTCATTACCGACCAGAGCAAGAAGGGCGCCCAGGTCATCAGCACCATCAAGGACGTGGCGGACGAGCTTATCGCCTACGACAAGATAGGCGTGATCGTCAACCGCGTCACCAACCCCGAACTTGCGGATCTGATAAAGGTTCCGGGCGTGGATATCCTCTCGTTTATCCCCGCGGACAAGACCTTTGCCGCAAACGACATCAAGGGCAAGAGCGTTATGGAGCTTCCGGCGGATTCCGCGATGCTCGCGGGCGCGAAAGAGGCTCTGACCAAGATCGGGATACTCTGAGATCCCGCAAATCAGTATTCAATGGGGCATAATCCCGCTGCTCCATAAAATAGAAAACTTAAAGAAGAGGTGTAACATTTGAAAGATCTTAAGCATCTGATCTACTTTGAAAGTCTGCTTGAGAACGCCAACAACGAGCTGGTGCAGAAGGCACAGGCGGAAGGCAACCTCGCCCTCGGCTATACCTGCTACCATGTTCCTGAGGCGCTGCTCAACGTAGGCAACTGCTTCTCGGTGCGTCTGCGCGCGCCGCACACCGGCTCCATCGACATCGCAACCTACTACATGTCCAACTACACCTGCGAGTTCGCACGCGCGCTCGTCGAGCGCGGCATCGAGGGCGGCTACCAGTTCCTCGACGCGATGATAGGCGTTGACGCCTGCTCCATGATGAACCGTGCAATGGAGCACTTTGAGATCCTGAAGGTCAACGAGAAGCCCAACTTCTTCGTGACCCACTGCGACATCCCCTACAAAATCACCGACTACACCCTCGATTCCTATGTAAAGCAGATGCGTATCCATGTGCTCGACAAGCTGACCGAGGTCTACGGCGTGGACACCTCCGACGCCGCCATCCGTCAGGCTGTCAAGGAGCACAACGAGGTCTGCTCCATCATCTCCGAGATGGCAGAGATGCGCAAGGCCGAGAACCCCGTTATCACCGGCTACGAGTTCCACGTCATCAACCTCGTTTCCTACACCTGTCCGAAGGCTCTCATCCTGCCTTACCTGCGTGAGACCCTGAAGGAGCTGAAGAAGCGCAAGCCCGACGAGAAGTCTCCGTTCCGTGCCCGCGTTGCGATAGTCGGCTCCGAGATCGACGATCCTCAGCTCACCAAGCTCATCGAGGGCTGCGGCGCTCTGGTCGTGTCCGACCGTTACTGCTTCGGCTCCACTCCCGGCCGCGAGGTCATCGAGCTCAAGGACGACGAGGACGCTCTGCGCCAGATCTGTCTGCACGTAATGGAGCACTCCGAGTGCGCACGCTACATATCCGACGAGAAGGTGCATCAGCGCCGTGAGACCGCTGACCGCCTCGCAAAGGAGTACAACGCCGAAGGCATCATCTACGAGCAGATGAAGTACTGCGACTACTGGGGCTTCGAGCGCGCTCTGGTTTCCCACATCATGCACGACGAGTACGGCTGGCCCGTCCTGTCCATCGACAGACTGTACAACAACGGTAACTCCGGTCAGCTCCGCACCCGTGTTCAGGCCTTCGTTGAATCCCTTGAGATTAAGCGTATCCACAAAGAGGAGGGCAAAGCATAATGGCAAAGAAGGAAAAGATACAGTATCCGAATCCGGAATTCTGGAAATGCAAGGATGAGATAGACTGGGCTGCCCAGTGGGAAAACCTCAAAGAGGTTGGCGGCATTGCCTGGGATCTCCTCAAGGCTACCGACTGGAAGCAGTTCGGTCAGGATCGTGTAAATGATATCAAGTCCGACTTCGAGCGCGTCAAGGATGAGTACAAGGACTTCATGGCTCTCGACGCCGCCGGCAAGAAGGATCGCATCCTCAACGGTGAGAAGAGCCTCGGCCGTCTCTACCGCAAGGGCGCCATGGCCACCGTCCGCCGTGAGTGGCGCGGCATCAAGGACACTGCATACGACTTCTACGAGTGGGCTCGTATGTGGGGTATGCTCCTTATGACCTTCTCCAAGGATCTCATCCCCGCGCTCAACGGCGCACTGTACTACCGCTGGATGATCTCCTACTTCTGCTGCCACGGCTTCATGGATAAGAACATCATGGGTCTGCGCGGCTCCAACCTGCGCATGAGCCATCTGCTCATCTATGATATATTCCGCTACGTCGCAGAGAACCTCGTTCTCTCCGCCAAGGCCGACGAGAAGAACGGTAACAGCGGCGCTCTCAACCAGCGCACCGTTCTGTTCGACGAGATGACCATGGGTCAGATCATGGGCGGCTTCCCCGACCTGTACGGCTTCCCCCATCAGCTTCTCGGCGTGTTCCTCGTCTCCGAGATAGACCAGCTCACCTGCGTTCCCTACATCGATGCGGTTGAGTCCTACGGTCTGCCCTCCGACACCTGCCCCGTTCCCTCCTCCGAGTGCGGCGCACTGGTTATCGACGCTCTGCCGCACATGGGCTCCTGCTTCCTCTCCTCCTCCATGCCCTGCGACGGCTCCACCATGGCATCCTCCTACTACTCCCGCCGCTTCCCGAACGTCCCCATATTCCATCTTTGCTTCCCCGTCCGCTACTTGGATGAGGAGACCGTTCAGATGGGCGCCGAGGATATCAGAGCCTGCATAAAGTTCATCGAGGAGCGCACCGGCGCAAAGTGGAACTGGGATGCATACTTCACCATGATTAAGCGCTTCAATCAGGAGACTGCTTACGAGCTTCAGAAGTGGGAAGTCAACAAGTCTGCATACCCGCAGCTTCTCGGCCCCTGCTACGAGCTGTTCCGCAAGTGGAACTACGAGATGGACGGCGGCGCGGATCCTCGTGTCATCAAGACCTTCGAGAAGGTCAACAACATCCTGATGAAGGCCTACGAGAACAAGGAAGAGCCTTGGCCCGGCAAGATGAAGTATCGTGCTATCGTCTGGTCCTGCCCTGCTCACTACTATGCCAACTTCTCCAACTGGCTTGCTAACTGCTGGGGCGTCAACGTCCTGGTCGAGATGGAGTCTCTGAACTTCACCAAGCCTCTTGAGACCGAGGACAAGGAAGAAGCCCTCCGCGACCTCGCCCGCCTCTATGAGCGTATGGTTATGCGCCGTCACACCAACGGCGGCTACCAGAACGTCGTCGACGAGCTGTGGAAACAGTGCGAGGACTGGAACGCAAAGCTCATCATCATGTACCAGAACGTCGCCTGCAAGAACATGGCTACCGTTCAGGGCGTGCTGGACGATCAGGGCCGCGAGCGTGGCTACGACCTCATCTGGGTCGAGCACGACCTTATGGACCCGCGTACCGTCTCCCGCCGCACCATGCGCGACAAGGTCAACGAGTACATGCGCACCGTCATGAAGGCGGAGCCTGTTGATCCGTCCCTGGTTGAGTTTGAGGACGAGGTCTGCATGTAATCGCAGCGCGTACAGCGTAATTTCTGCAATTCCCATAACTTAAAGGGCTTCCGGGCAAGCCCCGGAAGCCTCGGAAATAATTCATTCTTATAAAGACTTATAAAGAAAATTAAACTGGAGGCATACATAATGAAATACTTTGGCGGCTGCGACGTAGGCTCCACCTACACAAAGGCAGTTATACTCGACGAGAACGGCAAGATGGTAGCCGATACCACTATCCGCAGCAAGATCAATTCCGAGCAGAGCGCTATCGCCGCTATGGAAGAAGTCTGCAAGCAGGCGGGTCTGAAGGACTCCAAGGAACTTGCGTACCTCATCGGTACCGGCTACGGCCGCAACAAGGTTCCCTTCGCAGATGAAAACATCTCCGAGATCTCCTGCCACGCAATGGGCGTTCACGTGACCGACCCCAGCGTTAAGGCGATCATCGATATCGGCGGCCAGGACGTCAAGGGCATCTCCATCGACACCGACGGCACCGTCAAGAACTTTGCAATGAACGACAAGTGCGCAGCCGGTACCGGCCGCTTCTTCGAGGCAATGGCACGCTCCTTCGAGCTGAGCCTGCCCGAGTTCTCCAAGCTGAGCCTTACCGCAAAGAACGTCATCCCCATCACCGCGCAGTGCACCGTTTTCGCTGAGTCCGAGGTCATCACCCTCGTCGGCGAAGGCAAGCCGATGGACGAAATCGCGGCCGGCATCGAGATGGCAGTTGCAAAGCGCTGCTTCGTCATGGCCAAGAAGGCCGGCGCAACCGACAGCATCACCCTGACCGGCGGCTGTGCAAAGAACGACGGTCTGAAGGAAGCGATCGAGCACGTTCTGAAGCTCAAGGTCGTCAACCTCAAGACTGACCCCCAGCTCATGGGCGCTCTCGGCGCTGCCGAATATGCCCGTCAGAAGGGTCTCGCCAAGAAGTAATTCCAGCTACTCCACGCATATGCCGGAACCCACCGGCTCCGGCATATGCCCATATAACGAAAGGAGCATATTTCTAATATGTGCAAATTCTTCAAGAAACTGATAAAGGCGCTTTTCGTCACTGTCGGTGTCCTGTTTGTCGTATATTTCTGGAACCTTGACCAGAAGCTCCTCGGCTGGGCCTACAAGCAGGTCAACCTGATATTCGATCGCAAGAAGGTAGATCAGGTATTCTAAAATATGGAACTTTATAATTCTCTTATTAAGGATACCAAGGCTTTCTTTGACGGCAAAAATCCGCAGCGCTGGAGCTATAATGAGCGCGACTGCTGGACGGATCTCGGCTCCAGCGAGCTGGTTCTCCAGAAGGACGCGGCGTATGAGCTTGGCGCGATGGGCAAGGGTTCGGCAAACTACGTGCTCTTCACCTCTAATGCGGAGCTGGTGGAGCATGACGAAGTCGAGCTTTACGGCCCCGACCTCAAGGATATCAAGGGCGACTGCGATTTTGCCCGCATAGTTCTCCTGCGCGTCGGTATGCTGGACGAGGACGACGAGATAGTGTACCGCACACTCAAGGACATTGAGTTTGCGAAGTACCACGTCTACCCGGAAGGCTACATGGTTCGCATGTCCCCGGAGAGCTACCGCGAGCAGATTCGCGTCAGCAAGACCGCGCTTCGCAAGGGCGTCAGCTTCAAGCGCATCGGCATGAGCTATATCAAAGAGTATAGAAAGAACCCGAACGTGCTTGCGGCGAAGGTCATCTTTGTCACCGAGAAGGGCATGGATTATTCTGCCATGCAGAAGGAAGCCAAGAAGGCAAATGATGTCACCGGTACCCTGACCCATATTCTTGAGGGTCTGCCCACGGACTGCTCCGTGTGCGCGCTCAAGGATGTGTGCGAGGAAGTCGAGGGTATGAAGGAGCTGCATTTCGGTATCGGCTCCAAGGGCACAGACCATCATTGATATTTGGGAATAGCGTCGGAACGAAAGTTCCGGCGCTATTTTTATGCCTAAGTTCGGGACAAGACGCATATATTTTACTGATATGAAAAACATGGAGGTGGAGATATGCCGTATGAAAGTTTGCCGCCGAAAACCGAGCGCGCGCACAGCGTGAGTATCGAGGGTCGGGAAAGAATGAAGATACAGGGCGTGGACGACGTGTCCGGCTTTGACGAGAATATGGTCGTGCTGTGTTCGTCGCAGGGGGATATCACCGTGCGCGGGCAGGGGCTGCATATAGAGCGCATAGACCTTGACGCGGGATGCCTTGAGCTGCACGGGCATATTCAGGAGTTGAGCTACGACGAACCCGCGCCCAGCGGCGGCTTCTGGTCGAAGCTGTTCGGCTGAGGTGGAGGTGAACATAGGCGCGCAGGGCTGCGCGCTCCTGATCGCACACTGCGGGGGCTGGCTTATGGGGCTGCTGTACGATCTACTGCGCCCGCCTCGGAGACGTATGGGAAGGGGATTTGCCGCGCTGCTGGACATACTGTTCTGCGCCGCGGCGGGGTCGGCGGCCTTCCTGTTTGCGATGAGCGCCGGCAACGGGCGGCTCGGCTGCTGGGAGCTGCTGGCGGCGCTGTGCGGATTTTTACTGTACCAGTACACGCTCAGCTGCGTTTTTGAGCCGGTCGTTGACAAGATTTTCGGCTTTTTCTGCCGGATCGCGCGGCGCGGCAAAAGTTTTACAAAAAAAGTTTGTAAAACCGCAAAATTTTACTTCCAAAAATCAAAAGAATGTTTTATTATAAAGGATGAAAAATGAACACGAAAGAGCGAATATTGCAGATAGTCGCGGTCGCGCTGCTGGCCTATACGCTGTGGAGCTTTGCGTCCGTGCAGCTGGAGCTGAAGCGGGCGGATATGCGTTCGGCAGAGCTGGACGCACAGCTTGCGGGGCTTCAGCAGCAGAACACGGAGCTTGAGGAAAAGCAGGCGCACAGCCGTGACGACGCGACGATCGAGAGTATTGCCCGCGAGCGGCTTGGGCTTGTGATGCCGGGCGAGATCGTATTCTATTTTATATCAGACAGAGAGGATTAATTTATGGCGCTGGAAGTTGGGGCTATCCTTGAGGGTAAGGTAACTGGGATAACGAAGTTTGGCGTTTTTGTGGCGCTGCCTGAGGGTAAAAGCGGACTTGTGCACATCTCCGAGGTCGCAAACGCGTTTGTGAGCGATATCAATGAGCACGTCCAGATGGGGCAGACGGTGAAGGTGCGCGTCCTGAATATCACGGACGACGGCAAGATAAACCTTTCCATAAAACGCGCGCAGGATATGCCGCAGCGTCAGAACTATTCGGAGCGGCCTCAGCGGCCGAGACCCGCGCATACGGAGCGCCAGCCTGAGAATCGCGGCACGGTGAATCCGCCATCGGCGGATCAGAGCTTCGAGGACAGACTCAAGAAGTTCATGCAGGAGTCGGACAGCCGCATCGCGGATAACCGCATGTATTCCGATCGGAAACAGCGCGGCCGCAGAAGAGGATAAATTAATCGCCGGTACTTTGTACCGGCGATTTTGTCATTATTTATTCCGTTCGGGGATCAGATAGATAAACACCAGCGAGCTGAGGAGCAGGGCGTAGGGGTAGAACAGATTCGGGATTATCTCAAAGGCGGAGACCTCGTAGCCCAGTACGGCGGCCTGAGATATGGCGACGAGCATCTGTGCGCCGTAGGGGATGATGCCCTGAAAAATGCAGGAGAAGGTGTCGAGCAGGGAAGCGGTCTTTCGCGGCGAAACGCCGTAATCCTCGGCCATCTCCTTGGCGATGGGGTTCGCCATGACGATAGCAACGGTGTTATTCGCAGTCGCGATGTCCATCGCGCCGACGAGCAGACCCATGCCGAGCTGGCCGCCCCGCTTGCCGCGGAACACCTTCTTGATGCCGTAGAGCAGCGCGTCGAAGCCGCCGTGCTCGCGGATGAGGGCGCATATCGCGGCCACGAGGATCGCAACCATGGTGGTCTCAAACATGCCGGACGCGCCGGCACCCATGTTGACGAGCAAATCGGTCGCGGCGGTGGCGCCAGTCGCAAGCATGATTATCGAGCCGGAGACTATGCCGACGAGCAGGACGACAAACACGTTGATGCCCGCGATGCCGCCGATGAGGACGAGAACGTAGGGGATTATCTGGACGAGGTTGTAGCCAGGCAGCTCCGCGGGGTGCACATCTGCACCGAGCGTGAGGACGAGGATGAGCGCCAGCGTCACAAGCGCAGCAGGCAGCGCAATCCAGAAGTTCTCGCGGAATTTATCCTTCATCGCGCAGCCCTGCCCGTTGCATGCGGCGATGGTGGTGTCGGAAATGAAGGAGAGGTTGTCGCCGAACATTGCCCCGCCCATAACGGTCGCGATGCACAACGGGAGGCTGTACCCCGAAGCGGCGGCTATCGGCAGCGCGATGGGGACGATGAGTGTGATGGTGCCGACGGAGGTGCCCATCGCGGTGGACACAAAGCAGCTTATCACGAACAGCACCGCCACGGAATACTTCGGCGGGATTATCGACAGCAGAAAATACGCGACGCTCTCCGCGCTGCTGCGGCCGACGACGCCGACGAATATTCCGGCGGCCATGAATATGAGTATCATGGTGACAATGTTCTTATCTCCGATGCCCTTGCCCATAAGCTCAAGCTTTTTGTCGAAGCTCAGGGTGCGGTTTTGCAGGCAGGCAACGAGCAGCGCGACGAGGAACGCCACGACGATGGGTATCTTATAGAAGCCCATGCTGATTTTCAGCACGTACTCGAAAACTATGCCGAGACCGAGATATATGACCAGAAATACGCCTATGGGCAGAAGCGCGATAGTGTTGCCTTTTTTCATATTTTCTCCTCCGTATGCGAAAACGCTCCCGTCCTGCTGATAAGGACGGGAGCGATGCGCATTTATTGTGCTTTCTTCCTTTAGCGTATTAAGTTTATCGTATATTTCATGCCATGTCAAGCGCGATCATACCACTTTTTTAAGCCGCGGCTTGCCGTCCTCAATCACGGCCTCAAGGCTGTCCCCGGCGCGGACACTGCCGTCGAGCAGAAGCTCCGCGGCGGCGTCCTCAATGTTCTGCTGGAGGGCGCGGCGCAGAGGACGCGCGCCGAAGTTTTCGTCATAGCCTGCGGCTGCGAGCCATTTTGCCGTGTCCTCAGGCACACTCAGGGCGATGCCCAGCTTATCGAAGCGCTGCCCAAGCTCGGCAAGCATGGAGCGAGTTATGCTGAGCATCTCGCTGTCGCCGAGGCGGTGGAACACGATGGTTTCATCCACGCGATTGAGAAACTCCGGGCGGAAGGTCACTTTCAGCTCGTCCATGACCTGACGGCGCATCTCCTCCTCACTGCGCTGGGGCTCATAGCCGAAGCCGAGGCGCTGCTTCTTGTCGGTTATGGCCTTGGCGCCGACATTCGATGTCATAACGACAACGGTGTTGCGGAAGTCCACGCGCCGCCCGGCGGAGTCGGTCAGGTGCCCGTCGTCCATGATCTGGAGCAGTATGCTCCACACGTCCTCGTGCGCTTTCTCGATCTCGTCGAACAGCACGACAGACCACGGCTTGCGCCGCACCTTCTCGGTGAGCTGGCCGCCGTCCTCGTAGCCGACATAGCCGGGAGGGGAGCCGATCAGGCGGCTGACGGAGTGCTTCTCCATGTATTCCGACATGTCGAGCCGTATCATCGCGTTCTCGTCGCCGTAGACGGTCTGCGCCAGCGCGCGGCACAGCTCAGTTTTGCCGACGCCGGTCGGGCCAAGGAACAGGAAGCTGCCCACCGGGCGCTTCGGATCCTTCAGGCCGATGCGGCTGCGCCGTATCGCCCGCGCCACAGCCGAGACGGCCTCGTCCTGCCCAACGATGCGCTTTTTCAGCTCCGCTTCAAGATCGCGCAGACGCGCCGACTCGTCCTCGTCGATGCCCGTGACGGGGATGTCCGTCCACATGGAGACGATTTCCGCTATGTCGCCGCTGCGCAGGACGCCGCTTTTGCGTGAGACGTGCAGCCCTGCCGCCGCCTCGTCGAGCAGGTCGATGGCCTTGTCGGGGAGGAAGCGGTCGTTTATATAGCGCACGGACAGTTCGTAGGCGGCGTTTATCGCGTCGTCGCTGATCTTCAGCTTATGGTGCTGCTCCAGCGCGGGGCGCAGACTGCGGAGCATTTCAAGGGTTTGCGCCCGGTCAGGCTCCGCGACGTGTACGGGCTGAAAGCGTCGCTCCAGCGCGGCGTCCTTCTCGATGTGACGGCGGTATTCCTCAGGCGTCGTGGCGCCGATTATCTGCACCTCGCCGCGGCCAAGCGCGGGCTTGAGAATGTTTGCCGCGTCGATAGCGCCCTCGGCGCTGCCCGCGCCGATAATCGTGTGCAGCTCGTCGATGAATAGTATCACGTCCCCCGCGCGGCGGACGTCCTTCAGGACGGATTTTACACGCTCCTCAAAGTCGCCGCGGTATTTCGTCCCCGCCAGCATGGCCGGGATGTCTAGGGAGACAATTCGCTTTCCGGCAAGCTCCGCCGGAGCCTGACCGCGTGCGACCTGCATCGCAAGCCCCTCGGCTACCGCCGTCTTTCCGACGCCCGGCTCGCCGACGAGCACGGGGTTATTCTTCGTGCGGCGGCTGAGTATCTGCACGGCGCGCTGTATCTCGCTGCCGCGGCCGACCACTGGGTCTATCTTGCCGCACATTGCCATCTCGGTCAGGTCACGGCTGTATTGGTCGAGTATCTTCGTCTCGGCGCGGCGCAGACTGCCGTGCGCGGTTCCGGTCTGCGCGCGGCCGTGGGAGGACGGATTGCCGAACACGTCCATGATGTCACTGTATATGTCGTTTATATCTATGCCCAGCTCGTCCAGAGCACGCACCCCGCCGCAGCTTGACTGGCGCAGGATGCCGAGCAGCAGGTGCTCGGTGCCGATGTAGTTCTGGCCGAGCGCTTCGGCCTCGGCGGCGGCGCGCTCAAACGCCTGCTTTGCCCGCAGAGTCAGCCGGTGCTCAGGCGCGGAGGGCGCGCCGGTGCCGTCAAGTGCGGTTATGGCCTTCCGCAGTGCGCTTTCGGTTATTCCGCGGCGGCGCAGAACCCGCGCGCCGACTCCGGAGTCCTCCAGCAGGATGCCGAGCAGCAGATGCTCCGTGCCGACATAGCTGTGCCCCATATTGCCCGCGGCGGCTCCTGCTTTTTCGATGGCGTATTCCGCCCGCTGAGTGAATTTTTCGTTGCTTCTCATCTGAACATACCCTCCCGTTCATGGACTTTTTCATTGATTATCGCCCATTTCGGGCGCTGAAAAGCACGAAACGTTTACGTTTCCAAAAAATTATTGCCATGTTAACAAAGAAATATATTCCGGTCATAATTTTTTAATTGATTTTTGTAAGATATGTGTTACAATGACAGTGCAATGGCCGAAAGGTCAAATACATAACGGAGGTAACATCATGGCTTTTGTTATTACTGACGAGTGCCTGTCCTGCGGTTCCTGCGCAGCACAGTGTCCTGCAGAGGCGATCGAGATGGGCGATCTTCACTACGAGATCGACGCCGATAAGTGCCTGGAGTGCGGCGCATGCGCAGCCCAGTGCCCTGCCGAGGCTATCGTTGCCGAGTAATCTGCTCAAATAGATCAGGGGGCGATGTATATCGCCCCCTGATCTATTTTAATATGAACTATTGGAGGAATAACAATGCCGCAGTTTGAAAGCCTGTGGGCGGGAGGCCCGGTGTTCGCGCAGGCGGAGCATTTCCGCATAGGAACGGACAGCATACTGCTTGCGCATTTTGCGGCGGCGCGCGGGCGTAACGCGATAGATCTGGGCTGTGCATCGGGCATCATAGGGGTGCTCATGCTCGCAAACGACCCCAAGCTGCATGTGACGGGGCTGGAGATAGTGCCGGAGGCGGCGGAGCTTGCGCGCGAGAATATGCGCGTCAACGGCTTTGACGAGCGAAGCCGCGTCGTATGCGGAGATATCCGCGAGCACAGGCAGCTTTTCACGGCGGGCAGCTTCGACACGGTCGTGGCGAATCCGCCGTATTTTCCGGCGGGCAGCTGGAAAGCCCCGCAGGACGCGGGCAGAGCCGCGGCGCGCGGGGAACTGAGCTGCACGCTGGAGGATGTCTGCACGGCGGCGGCGTTCCTGTGCCGCACGGGCGGCAGCTTCTATATCGTGCATAAGCCGGAGCGGCTGGCGGAGCTTATGTGCTGCATGAGCGCGCATGGGCTGGAGCCGAAGCGTATGCGCATGGTGTGCCACATGGCCGGGGCGGCGCCGAATCTGCTGCTGGTCGAGGGGCGGCGCGGCGCGAAGCCGGGGATGCGCATTGAACCGGCGCTGATACTCCGCGAAGCGGGCGGCAGCGAGACGGAGGAAATCAGACGGATATATCACAGGTGAGGCGGAAGATGGAGCAGAGAAAAGGGCTGGATTCAAACGCGATAAAGCTTATCGCCATCCTTGCGATGACGATCGACCATATCGCATGGGCGGCGTTTCCGGGGTATCCGAGGGAGACACTGCCGCTGGCAATGCATCTGATAGGGCGCATAACCTGCCCGGTCATGTGCTATTTTATCGCGGAGGGTTATCACTATACCCGCGATGTGAACAAATACACGGCGCGGCTGTTCGCGTTTGCGGTTATATCGCATTTTGCGTACATCTTCGCTTCGAATGATTTCAGCGGCTGGCGCTCATTCATCCCGTTTTACAGCGGGAATGTGCTCAACCAGACCAGCGTGATGTGGTCGCTTGCGTGGGGGTTGGTGATGCTCCGCGCCGCGAACAGCGATAAACTGAGCGCGGCGGGGAAAACGCTCGTGATAATTCTGATATGCCTTGTGAGCTTTCTGAGCGACTGGAGCTGCATTGCTTCGCTGTGCGTTCTGGCATTTGGCACCAACAGGGGAGAGCTGAAAAAGCAGGCGTTCTGGCTGGTGTTTTACGTTGCGATATACGCGGCGGTCTACTTCTTTGCAATAGACCGGGTTTACGGTCTGCTGCAAATGGGCGTCGTGCTGGCGCTGCCGGTGATAGGGCTGTATAACGGTCAACGCGGGCGCTCGCAGAGCGTCAACCGCGTTATGAAGTGGCTGTTCTATATCTATTACCCGCTGCATTTGTTTGTGATCGGGCTGATTATCAGATGACCGAGGGGAGGCGCGTTTATGGCGAATAAGGGTTCGGTCGGGTTCTTCCCGGCAGTGTACGAGGTTGTGAGGCAGATACCGCGCGGGAGGGTCATGTCCTACGGGCAGATCGCGCGGCTGCTGGGCTTCCCGCGCGCAGCCAGACAGGTCGGCTGGGCGATGCGCTGCTGCCCGGACGATATCCCGTGGCAGCGTGTGGTCAAGGACAGCGGCGAGATTGCGGGCGGCGAACACGCCGAGTTCAGGCGTATACTGCTTGAGGACGAGGGTGTAACTTTCCTGCCGGACGGGCGCGTGGATATGCCTCGCTGCCGCTGGCTGCCGTGAGCAAGGGTGGGTTTAATGAAGAATAATCTTGAGATTTCCCACAGACGAGGTGGAGAAGTGGAAGCGGGAACGGTATTTTCCCGACGCATACGGCAGCTATGCATGAAGCGTGGGATAACTGTCGGCAAGCTTTGCAGCATGGCCGGAACCACAGCGTCCACTATCCACGACATTGTGAACGGCGTGACGTCAAACCCACGCGTATTCACGCTGAAAAAGCTCTGTGACGCGCTGGACATCACGCTTTCGGAATTCTTCGACTGCCCGGAATTCAACGACATGGATGAAGAAATAGAATAAAATCGCGCATAGGCGCAGAAAACGCAGACACGTATGTGTCTGCGTTTTCTGCGTCATGGGGAAACTGAAGCACTGGGGATAAAGCAAAACCAACTTGAAGCTCTGCGCGGCGGGTTCAAGTTGGGGAGGGGAGCAAGGAAGCGCGGACGACTTTTGATGCAGAACATAAAAAGTCGTCGCAAGCGATGCATTGCTTGCGACGTCGTGGAACACCCGGCTAATTTTGAGGATAAAGAAACAACCAAATCGAAGCCCAACGAAGTGGGTTCGATTTGGAAAGGAGGAGCAAGGGAGCGCAGACGAAGAATCCGGCAACTCTAAAAGAGCTGCCGGATTTTGAGCGGAGCGGACTTTGCTCCGACGTGGTGACCCGTACGGGAATCGAACCCATGTTACCGCCGTGAAAGGGCGGTGTCTTAACCGCTTGACCAACGGGCCATATAAAAGGCGCAGTATTTAACGCTGCGCCTTGTTTGGTAGCGGCACCTGGATTCGAACCGGGGACACTTCGGGTATGAACCGAATGCTCTGGCCAACTGAGCTATGCCGCCATATGCCTTAAACAGCAATAGGAATTCTACCAGAACAAAGCCCAGTTGTCAACATCTTTTTTCGATTTTTTGTGCTTTATGCGGGAAGATACTCCAAGGGGTCGGCGTGGACGCCGTTTACGGTGACTGCAAAGTGCAGGTGCGTACCCTGACCTATCTCGCATATCGCGGTAGTGCCGACGGAACCGATCGTGGCTCCGGCCTCGACCCAGTCGCCGACGTTGACGGCGGGCACATCCGCGAGATTCGCGTACACGGTCTTGATGCCGTCGCCGTGGTCTATCGTCAGCACCGTGCCGTACAGCGAGTCGGCAACAATACTCTCAACCGTGCCCGCGCGGGCGGCGACGACAGTGCTGCCAAGCTCGGCCATGACGTCAAGCCCGTCGTGGGTGCGCCAGTCGCGCATGGTGACATCGTAGCTGAGCGTATCGACGCTGTAAAGCCGCTCCAGCTCGCCGCTCAGCGGCCAGACATACATGGGAGCCGCGACCTCCATGACGTCGCCCTCTTTCCAGACGTCGACCGCCTCAATCTCCTCCGGCTCGCTGACCGGCGCGTTGATGCCCTCGGCGCTGATCTCCGGAGCTTCCGCGGCGAGCTCTTCCTCACCGCCGGTGACAGGCTCCGCCTCGTTGAATACCGGAGCTTCCGCGGCCGGAGCCGCAGTCTCGGCCGGAATTATGACCGTCTCAACCCGCTTGTTCTCCATGTTGACATTGCTTCTTACCGGGACTTCGTTCTTCATAGCCACATCTCCTGCCGCCATCATCCATGCGGACACGCCGATAACCGCGGCGCACAGGAAAAGGACTATGTAGAAGCCCTTACCCGTGAAAAATCCCTCCAGCCTCTTGCCGGAGCTGTTGCTGCTCATAGTCTTAACCTCCGTTGTAAAAATAGGTTTACGACCCTATTCTTGCCTGTAAACGGAGAATATATACATGATGAAAAATATAATCCTGAGAGACGTGCTGCCTCTCAGGATTATAAATTATAATAATGCAGCGTATCAGCCCAGAACGTCCTCGTCGAGAATATCGCCGACGCAGACGATGTTTGTGGGGCCGGTGAGGTATATGTCCTGTACACTGCCGACCTCGGCGGTCAGGCTCACGGTCAGCTCGCCGCCCGGCATGAATATCGCAAGCTCATCGCCGCTCAGACCGAGCAGGCACAGCGCCGCTGCGATCGAGCCGCAGCCGGTGCCGCAGGCCAGCGTGAAATCCTCAACTCCACGCTCGTAGGTTATCGCTTTGACATGCCTGCTGTCCACAGTCTTTACGAAGCTGACGTTTGCCCCGCGCGGAAACTCTTTTGCGAACCGCAGGGCGCGGCCAAGCGCGCGAAGCGTATCGCGGTCACGCTCATCCCAATCGGGCATGAGAACTATCGCGTGAGGGATGCCGGGGTCGCCAAGCTCGATGTATGCGCAGTCGTACACCGCGCCGCTGGCGCTCACGCTCCGGTGCAGGTCTATCACGCTGGGGTCGTTGAGCCGCACTTTGTACAGCCGCTTTGTCATGCGCTGCCCGGTGACGAGCCCGGCGGTAGTCTCGATGCGCTGAATCTCCCCGGACAGGCCGTTTTCGTATCCGTAGCGGGCGATGCATCGCGCGCCGTTCCCGCACATCTCGCCCAGACTGCCGTCGGAATTATAGAAGATCATGCGGAAGTCGCCGCCCTGCCGCGGCGCGGCGACGACCATCATCCCGTCCGCGCCGACGGAGACGTGCTGGGCGCACAGCCCCGCGGCAAGCCCCGGCAGCGCCGGTTCCGGTATCGCGCCGTCGATATTGTTTATAATAATGAAGTCGTTTCCGGCTCCGTGCATTTTGGTGAAGCGCATCGGCTCAGCCCCACATGGCGGTCAGCATCGGGATGATCTGCTTCTTGCGGGACATGACCTTCGGCAGGAACATGTGCTTATCCTTCGGCACGGCGGAGAACGCCTCCTGCATCACGTCGTCGCTGCCGACGTAGAAAATGTGCGAGCCGTCGAGCAGAACGTCCGTTATCATAAGGATGACAAGGTCGCAATTACTGCGCTGCTTGACCTTCTCCATGGCCTCGATGAACTCATCCCGGCGCTCCACGAGCTTCGACGAGTCGACGCAGGTTATCTGCCCGACGCCGATGGTCTGACCAGAGATGTGGAACTCCTTGTAGTCGGTTCCCAGCAGTTCTTCCGCGCGCTTGCCGTCGGAGGTGGAGGAGAACAGCTCACGCCCAAGCTCCTTGAGCGAGATGCGCGCGATGCGGGCAAGGCGCTCCGCCATGGCGATGTCCTTCTTGGTGCAGGTCGGGGACTTGAACATGACGGTATCCGAGAGTATCGCCGCGGCCATAAGCCCCGCCATCTTGGGCGAGGGCGTGACCCCGTGCTCCTGATACATGGCGGTTATGATGGTGTTCGTGCTGCCGACAGGCTCGTTCCGGACGGAGATGGGCTGCCCGGTCTGGATATCGGCGAGCCGGTGGTGGTCGATTATCTCAAGTATCTCGACCTGATCCAGCCCGTGCACGGACTGCGCGGCCTCGTTGTGATCCACGAGCACGACGCGCTTGCGCTTCGGGCGCAGCAAATGGAAGCGCGACAGCGTGCCCACAACGCGGTCGTTCTCGTCCAGAACCGGATAGCAGCGGTAGCGGCTTTTCAGCATCAGCTCGCGCACGTCGTCGAGATAATCGGTCAGATGGAAGCAGATGATGTCCCCGGTCTTGCTGACATGCTCGACCGGCATCGCCTGAAAGATGAGCCGTCCTACGCGCCGCGCGTCGAGCGGGGTGGAGATGATGCAGGTGCCGCCGTCATAGTCGGCGAGGTGTACGTCAACATCGGCTTGGCAGATTATCAGGCAGCAGACGCCCGCTTTGAGCGCCGCGTCTATTATCTCCGGCTGATCGCCGCAGATGACGATGCTGTCCGGCTCCGTGAGCTGTGGGTTGCCGTAGGTCTGCGGCAGGGCGAGCACAACGTCGCCCGTGATGGTCTCGACATTGCTGCCGAACTCGTTTACGAGCTGACCCTCAAGCACGCTCAGGAGGTTGAACACCGGAAGCGCCTCGATGTGTGAGTCGTAAATGGTCTGCATATCGTAGGACGCGATGTCTCCGGCGGAGAGCATCCCGTGCAGGGTGCCGTCGTCGCGCACGATGGGTATCGTGGCGATCTGGCCGTCGCGCATGATGCGCCATGCCAGATCCATCGACACGCCGCAGTTCAGCTCCGGCGGAGTGTCGTACTCAATGTCGCTTATCTGCGTGCGCATGGTCTTGATGAACATCGGCGGCTCGAAGCCGAAGCGGTTGAGCATGGAGAGAGTCTCATCGTTTATCGGGCCGATGCGTATCGCCTTGTACTCGCGATCGCCCAGAGCGTTGCGCAGGTTCGCGTAGGCCATCGCCGCGACTATTGCGTCGGTGTCCGGATTGCGGTGGCCTGTTACATATATATCATTCAATGTGAAATGCCCCCTTTTTAATATGATTATAGGCGATATTGAGAATAATTTCAATCCGTAAAAATACTCTTTTAATAACATCTTAACTGTGTTAAACTGTAATAAAAAACAAAAATTGAGGTGCGACATGAAAAAGAGAGCCATCCGCCTCCTGAGTATGCTGCTGGCGCTGCTTATGCTCACCGGCTGCTCGTCGTCGATTCTTAACGATCAGCTTGACAGCGCCTACCGCGCATTGCAGCGGAATTTCATAAGTGCCGACAGAAATCTTGTCCCGTTCGACGAGATGGAGTACCTGCGCCCGGACATGAGCGCAATAAGCGCCGACTTCGACGCTGTGAACGATGCGCTGGACGGCGGGGATATTGATGCCGTCTCCGACGCACTGGACGCCTGCTATCTCGACTATTATAATTTCGACACCATGTACACGATTGCGGACATCCGCTCGTGTCAGGACGTGTACGACAGCTACTACGCCGACGAGGTGAGTTGGTGCGGGGAGAGCTTCGCGGCGGTGCAGCAGAAGATGGAGGACATGTTCTATGCCTGCGCTGCGTCCGACTTGGCGCAGGAGCTGGAGGAGAACTATTTCTGGGAGGGCTTCACGGACGATTATTCCGACTGGAGCCAGTCCTATTATAACGACGCGGCGGTGGAGCTGATGCAGCGCGAGAGCGCGCTCGTCTCGGAATACCGCGCGCTCGCCGCCGAATCCGCCGCCAGCCTCGGAGAGACGAGCGGCGTTGGGAGCTATATGCAGACGATCCGGAACTACGAGAAGTACAACGAGGACTTTGCCCGCATCTACATCGAGCTTGTGCGGGTGCGGCAGGAGCTGGCCGCCCAGTTCGGGATGGATTACGAGCAGATGCAGTACAGCTTCTACTTTGAGCGGGACTACACTCCGGAGCAGGCGGCGCAGTATGTCGCGGATATCCGGAGCTATATGGTTCCCGTGTACGAGGAGGTAATGGAAGCTTCCCCGTATGACGATATTTATTACGACTACCTCGACGAAGACGAACTTCTCAGCGTTCTCGGAAGCGTCACAGAGCTTATGGGCGGGGACGTCAAGGCGGCGTTCGACTTTATGACGAAGTATGAGCTGTGCGACGTGTCCCTGAACAGCAGCAAGGCGACCATGTCGTTCCAGACATATCTTTCAAACTACGAGGCGCCGTTCCTGTTCCTCGACCCCTACGGCGATACTGAGGACATCCTGACCCTCTCTCACGAGTTCGGCCATTATGTGGACGCCTTTGTAAATTATAATGCCAGCGAGACGATAGATATGTCCGAGTGCTATTCTCAGGCGATGGAGTATCTGGCGCTGGGCTATTACGACGAAGTCCTCGGCGAGGACGAGGCGGACAATCTGCGCCGCATGAAGCTGCTCGATACGCTTGATCTATACGTTCAGCAGACGTCGTTCGCGGAGTTTGAGAGTACGGTGTATTCCATGGATCCCGACCAACTCTCCGCCGAGGTTCTGAACGATCTGTCCCTTCAGCTTGCGCGCGATTACGGCTACTGCGACGAGAGCCGCGCAAAGTATTATGCAATGAGCTGGTCGGATATCGCACATTTCTTTGAGTATCCCTTCTACGTGATAACCTACCCCGTCTCCAACGATATTGCCATGCAGATATACGAGCTGTCGCAGGACGGCGGCACGGCGGGGCTTGATAAATATAACGAGCTGCTAAGCCGCGAGTATACCGGATTTCTGGATAACATCGAGGAAGCCGGGTTCACAAGCCCCTTCGAGAGCGGGCGCGTGCAGCGCGTCGCGGACGATATGCGCCTGCTGATGCAGGAGCAGAAAGCGGCGTGAGTTTTGCGGCTAGACATTATCAGGAAATCATTTAGGGTGAACATTAAGCAAATCATTAAGCAAATATTAAATATATTTAAGTAATTCACTTGACATAACACCTCTTTCGGGCTAAAATAGATCAGATAATATTTTAAGGAGCCATGGGGAGGCTCCGGCTGAATATTTCTTTTCAATTCCGACGGGTGCGTTTTATGACCCGTCTTGCTTTAGATCAAATTCTGCAATAGCCGCGGATGAATTCCGGCGTCCGGGGCGTCCTTCCGCCTGATTACCGGAGGTTTTCCGAAAACGCCCTCCTTTATCAGACGGGGATTTCCATGCCCGGTTTTGACCAACGGTTGCTGTAAAGAATTGTCTTGAACCACCGCAAAATTCTAAAAAGAATGGAGGTGTGTTTGCTTACTATGTCTTTACCTTTATGGGTCGTTATAATAATTGCCGTCGTTGTGGCGGCGGTGTGCTTTTTCCTTGGCGTGCAGTACCGCAAAAAGGTTGCGGAGCGTGAGATAATGAGCGCGGAGGAAGAAGCCAAAAGAATAATAAATGAGTCAATAAAGAGCGCCGAGAGCAAGAAGAGGGAAGCTCTCGTAGAGGCAAAGGAAGAAATACACAAAAGCCGCTCCGAGTACGAGCGGGAAGTCAAGGAGCGCCGTTCAGAGCTGCAGAAGCAGGAACGCCGCCTCCAGCAGAAGGAAGAAAATCTCGACAAGAAGATGGACGCTGTCGAGCGCAAGAGCGACACGCTCAACAACAAGATCGCCGCTGTTGAGAATCAGCAGCAGGAGGTCGCGCTCGTCAAGAAGAGCCAGCTTGAAATGCTCGAAAAGATTTCGGGCTTCTCCGTCGAGGAGGCAAAGCAGTACCTTATCGCCAACATTCGTGACGACGTGACGCACGAGATGGCGATGAAGGTCAAGGAAATCGAGACGCAGTACAAGGATGAGGCCGAGGAAAAGGCTCGCGCCATCATCGCCACGGCTATCCAGCGCTGCGCCGCCGACCACGCAAGCGAAATCACCGTTTCCGTCGTACCTCTCCCCAACGACGAAATGAAGGGACGCATCATCGGCCGTGAGGGCCGCAATATCCGCAGCATCGAAACGCTGACTGGATGCGACCTCATCATCGACGATACCCCCGAAGCCATCACCGTCTCCAGCTTTGATCCCGTGCGCCGCGAAGTGGCGCGTCTGGCGCTTGAGAAGCTTATTCAGGACGGCCGTATTCACCCCGCCCGCATCGAAGAGATGGTTGCAAAGGCGCAGAAGGAAGTCAACGCGACTATCAAGGCCGAGGGCGAGCGCGCCGTGTTCGAGACTAATATACACGGCCTTAACCCCGAACTTATCCGTCTCCTTGGCCGCATGAGGTTCCGTACCAGCTACGGCCAGAACGTGCTGAACCATTCCATCGAGGTCTCCCACATCGCCGGACTTATGGCGGCAGAGCTGGGCGTCGATGTCGCGACGGCGAAGCGCGCCGGCCTGCTGCACGATATCGGCAAGGCTATCGACCATGAGGTCGAGGGCAGCCATGTCACCATCGGCGTCGATATCGCCCGCAAGTACAAGGAATCCGAAGCAGTTATTCACGCCATCGAGGCGCACCACGGCGACGTGGAGCCGCATACCGTTGTTGCCTGTCTTGTTCAGGCGGCGGACGCGATCTCCGCTTCCCGCCCCGGCGCGCGCCGCGAGAATATCGAGAGCTACGTCAAGCGTCTTGAGAAGCTGGAGGAGGTCTCCAAGAGCTTCCCCGGCATCGCAAGCTCCTACGCGATTCAGGCCGGCCGCGAGATCCGCATCATGGTCAAGCCCGAAGAGGTGAGCGAGGATCAGATGGTTCTGCTTGCCCGCGACATCGCAAAGAAGATTGAGGACGAGCTGACCTATCCGGGTCAGATAAAGGTCCACGTCCTGCGCGAGACCAAGGCCGTCGATTACGCAAAGTAAGCACAAAAATAATCCCCACCTTTGAATGAAGTGACCCCGAAAAGTTAGACAAATATTTATAGAGAAAATTGTTCAAGCAGCCGAAAGGGCTTGCTGTCTGTGAATTGCAGGCGGCAAGC
>URPD01000027.1 GCA_900549645.1 uncultured Eubacteriales bacterium | reverse complement strand
CGGCGGATGAAGCTTGTCAAAAAAGTCCTCACAGGACTTTTTTGACAAGCTGAGAAAGACGGGTCAAAACCCGTCTTTCCTTCTGTCCTTTTCGGCGGCTATGCGTATCACGCGGCGCACGAAGAGCCACAGCAGGAGGAAGCCCGCCGTGATTATCACCGCGCCCATGATATGCGCAAGCTCCGGGCCGGAGCCGCCCGCGTCGCCGCTGCTGATGAGCACCTTGCCGTCAATGCTCAGCTCACGCAGGACCCGTCTGCCGGAGCTGTCCGCCGGGGTGCAGCGCACCTGCGCGCTCCGCCCCTCGTAGCTCTCGCTGCGCATACGCTCTGGAAGGCGGTTGAAGATATATTCCGAGCCGAACTTATCGCGCAGGACATAGAAGCTGTCTCCGCCGCAGCTCTCGATCTCGACCGAGCCGACGATTATATTCTTCGTCACCAGCGCCTCGTCGCCGCCGTTATCCGGCTGTGAATACACGTACATTCCCGCCAGCATCAGCGCGACTGCGCCAAGCAGCGACAGCGCCGCAGTAAAATATTTCTTCATTTCCCCGCCCCCAAGCAAAAGATGTTCGGTAGTATTATGCCAATAATTTCCGCCGGTTATACAGGCGGAACGACACATTCCCTGCGGGCGTATCGGGGCACGGATATGAACTCCGAATTGATATTGAACGCAAAAAAGCCAAGCGGCGATGCCGCTTGGCTTTTTCAAAACAAATATTTACTGCTCTCTTGCAGCTTCCATACCGGCGATAAGAGCCTTCTTATTACCTTCGAGGAAGCGAGCCTTGCGCTCGCCCAGCTCAATGCGGATAGCCTCGGTCATCTTATCCAGATCGACGATCGGCTCCTTCTCCAGCATTGCGCCAAGGATAGCGACGTTCGCGCCCTTGGGATTGCCGACTGCCTCGGCGATGCGGTTAGCGTCGCAGTAGACAACGGTGATATCGTCACGGGTGGACTTGCGATCGATAATGGAGCTGTTGATGACCAGCAGTCCGCCGGGCTTGACATGCTCCTCGAACTTATCGAGAGAGGGCAGGTTCATCACAACGATAACGTCGGCCTTGTCGACCAGCGGGGAGGCGACATCCTTATCGCTGACGATAACGGAGCAGTTCGCGGTACCGCCGCGCATTTCGGGGCCGTAGGAGGGCAGCCAAGAGACATGCTTGCCGTCCAGCATTGCGGCCATGGCAACGAATTTACCGATCAGGAGCATACCCTGACCGCCGAAGCCTGCAAAAATGAACTGTTTCATCATAATTATTCAGCAGCCCCCTTGTCTTTATATACGCCGAGAGGATAGTAAGGGATCATGTTCTCTTCCAGCCACTTCATAGCCTCGATGGGATTGAGACCCCAGTTCGTAGGACAGGTGGACAGCACTTCGATAAGGCAGAAGCCCTTACCCTCAAGCTGATACTGGAAAGCCTTCTTGATGGCCTTCTTGGTCTTGATGATGTTGGCGTTGTTGTTGACAGCGCAGCGCTCGATGTAGTACGAGCCGGGAACCGCCGCGAGCATCTCGGCGATCTTGATGGGCGCGCCGCACCAGTTCTCGTCACGGCCATAGGGAGAGGTGGTGGTCTTCTGGCCGACCAGAGTGGTCGGGGCCATCTGGCCGCCGGTCATACCGTAAATGGCGTTGTTGACGAAGATGGTGGTGATCTTCTCACCGCGGTGTGCGGCGTGAACGATCTCGGCGGTACCGATGGAGGCGAGGTCGCCGTCGCCCTGATAGGTGAAGACCAGAGTGTCGGGCTTTACGCGCTTGACGCCGGTTGCGACTGCGGGGGCGCGGCCATGCGCGGCCTCGTACATGTCGCAGTTGAAATACTGATATGCGAAAACGGAGCAGCCGACAGGCGCGACGCCGATGACGTTGCCGTCGAGCTTCAGTTCGTCGATAGCTTCAGCGACCAGACGATGAATAATGCCGTGGTTGCAGCCGGGGCAGTAATGGAACGGCTTGTCGGTCAGCAGGCTGGTTTTTTCAAATACTACGGACATTTATTTACCCTCCTTCATTGCGAGGATCTTAGTGACGATCTCTGCGGTGGTAGGCATCTGGCTGCCGCAGTGACCGAAGAAGTCAACCGGCTTTGCGCCGTTGAGGCCGAGCTTGACATCCTCAAGCATCTGGCCTTCGTTGCACTCTACGTCGAGCACTGCCTTGACGCCGTCGCGGCAGACGCAGTCTGCGAGATCCTTGTACGGGAACGGCCACACGGTGATGGGGCGGAAGAGACCGGCCTTGATGCCCTTCTCGCGCAGCTCATCGACTGCGGACTTGGCAATACGGGCAACGGTACCGAAGGCGGTGATGACAAACTCAGCGTCCTCGGTCATGTACTCCTCGTGGCGGCACTCGTTCGCCTCGATCTCACGGTAGACCTTCTGCAGCTCGTCGTTATGAACGGACAAATCTTCGGTGTTGATGTAGATGGAGTTGATCTGGGCGCGCTTTGCGGGATCGTCGCCGGGCTTCCAGCCGGTGGCTGCCCAAGGCTTCTTCTCAGGATCGATTTTGAAATCGACCATTTCGGGCATTTCGACAGGCTCCATCATCTGGGCAATGATGCCGTCGGCGAGGAACAGCACGGGAACACGGTACTGCTCGGCCTTGTCAAAGGCGAACATCATAATGTCGATAGCTTCCTGAACGGAGGCGGGAGCGTAGGTCAGCAGATGGTAGTCGCCGTTGCCGCCGCCCTTGACGCCCTGAAAATAGTCGCCCTGAGAGGCCTGAATGTTACCGAGGCCGGGGCCGCCGCGCATGACGTTGAGGATAACGCAGGGCAGCTGTGCGCCGGCGCAGTAGGATATACCTTCCTGCTTTAGGCTGACGCCGGGGCTGGAAGAAGAGGTGATGGCGCGGGCGCCGGTACCGGCTGCGCCATAGATCATGTTGATTGCCGCGACTTCGCTCTCGGCCTGAAGGAAGCATCCTCCGACCTCAGGCATACGTGCGGACATGTACTCAGGTATCTCTGTCTGCGGGGTGATAGGATAGCCGAAGAAGAAACGGGCGCCTGCGCGAATAGCGGCTTCCGCGATTGCTTCGCTACCCTTCATAAGAGTCAATGCCATTTTCTTTTCCTCCTTATTCCTTCTCTATCCTGATCGCTATATCCGGGCAGGTACGTGCGCAGGATGCGCAGCCTATGCAGGCTTCAGGGTTAACTACTTCTGCGGGGTGATAGCCTTTTGCGTTGAGCTTGGTCTTGGACAGCGCGAGCACGTTTTTAGGACATGCCCTTGCGCACAAGCCGCAGCCCTTGCAGACAAGCTCGTTGATCGTCACCTTAACCATGAGATAACCTCTTTTCTGTAAAAATTTTGCTTGTTTACTTCCTATAACAAACCGCCGAAGCGGATTCGTCCGATTATTCGTCCAGCCCTTTAATCCAGCTGTCCCAGTCGCGGTGCATATATGTATCTATGGGCATCGGCGTCCCGATATACTTCGGGTCATGCCCCTCGGCGAGGAAAATGTCCAGCATTTCCTTGCGCCCGGACGTATACAGCACCGGTACGCCCGTTATCTCCGACACCTGCTTTATCATCTCATAGCCGTCGCGCAGCTCGGCGGGAGTCGTCATCTGGGCAAGGTTGGTGTTATTTATCATGCCGGTTATCTTCAAGCGGGAGTGTATCTGCATCTCCTCCTGAAGATGGATTATCTTCTCCACCGTCCCGGCCAGCGGGCGGCGGATGTTCACAACGTTCAGCACCTCAAGCGAGCCGGGTTCGAGGTCGATGAAGTCCTGATGGTAGCGGCCAAGCGCGGTGGAGCCCACGGCGTCGCCGCCGACGTCGAACACGACCGTGTCCCAATCCATGTCGAACGCGGAGGCGACCTCCGCCGGGAGGGACAGCGTCTCGATGCCGGAGCAGGCATAGTTCGGCGAGACGAGGCGGATCTCCTTCATCTCTGTCATTTTGCCGTGCTCGGTCAGGCGGAAATAGGTGTTCACCATGTCAAGATCCAGCAGCTCCGTGCGTCCGCCCTCCGCCGCCGCATTTATGGCGAAATTCAGCGCAAGCTCCGTCTTTCCGCTGCCGTAATTTCCAATAAGAACATAGACCTTTTTCATAGCTCGCCTCACTAATAATTCTCTAACGACTATCATTTTATCACCATGGCGTATATGCGTCAATGAATAATAATGACGATTTTTGCCCCGTTGCTGGTTGCAAAATGACGAATTATAAAATCATTTGTTCTTGATTTTCTGTATTTTCTCGAACTCGTGCTTTTTTTGCATTTATTTTAAGGTAAAACTTTTCGGTGCTGCATTTGCGGATATAAAAACAGATCACCGCCGGGGATAAAAATCACCGGTGACGATCTGTTTCAATCAATGTTGTTAACTTTTTGTCTCGCTTACAAGCAGCGTTACCTCGCTGCCTCCGGCGTTCGCCACGCCGTCGCCGACCTCGATTTCGCCGGAGCCGCCGTCGGCCGTGGTGTATCTGACCTTTCCCGCGCTCACCGCGCACAGCATCGGCGCGTGGCCGTGCAGGACGCCGACAGAGCCGGAGCCGGTCGGGATGTTGACGTAGGATACCTGCGTATCGAGCGCGACGCCGTCGGCCGTGACCACGGAGAGATGAATCATGTTCTCCATCGGTTCCACCTCAGAACGTGCCGCGCTTTGCAATAACGTCGTCTATGCTGCCGCAGAGCATGAACGCCTGCTCAGGCAGGTCGTCCACCTCGCCGCCGAGTATCGCCTGAAAGCTGCGGATGGTGTCCTCCAGCTTGACGTACTTGCCGGGCGTGCCGGTGAAGTTCTCCGCAACGTGGAACGGCTGCGACATGAAGCGCTGTATACGTCTCGCTCTTGCGACGGTCGCTCTGTCCTCCGCGCTCAGCTCGTCCATACCGAGGACAGCGATGATGTCCTGAAGCTGTCTGTACTTCTCCAGCACAGCCTGAACCGCGCGCGCCGTCTCGTAATGCTCCTTGCCGATGATGGCCGGGTCGAGGATACGGGAGGTGGAATCCAGCGGGTCGACCGCGGGATAGATGCCCAGCTCCGATATCGAACGGGACAGAACTGTGGTAGCGTCCAGATGCGCGAACGCAGTCGCCGGGGCGGGGTCGGTCAGGTCGTCCGCGGGGACGTAGATGGCCTGAACGGAGGTGACGGAGCCGTTGCGGGTGGAGGTGATACGCTCCTGAAGAGCGCCCATCTCGGTAGCCAGCGTCGGCTGATAGCCGACTGCCGAAGGCATACGGCCAAGCAGAGCCGAAACCTCGGAGCCGGCCTGAGTGAATCTGAAGATATTGTCTATGAACAGCAGGACGTCCTGTCCGCTGCGGTCACGGAAGTCCTCCGCGATCGTCAGGCCGGAGAGCGGCACACGGAGACGCGCTCCGGGCGGCTCGTTCATCTGGCCGAAGACCAATGCGGTCTTGTTGATGACGCCGGATTCGTTCATTTCGTTCCACAGGTCGTTGCCCTCGCGGCTACGCTCGCCGACGCCGGCGAATACTGAATAGCCGCCGTGCTCATACGCGATGTTGCGGATAAGCTCCATGATAAGCACCGTCTTGCCGACGCCGGCGCCGCCGAACAGACCTATCTTACCGCCGCGGGAATACGGGGCGAGCAGGTCGACGACCTTGATGCCGGTTTCGAGCACCTCGGTGGAGGGCAGGATGTCGGTAAACGGGGGCGGATCGCGGTGGATGGGCAGATGGTGATCCGCATTGACGGGGCCTTTGCCGTCGATCGGCTCTCCGACGACGTTGAACATACGTCCCAGCGTCGCTTCGCCGACGGGCATACTTATCGGCGCGCCGGTGTCGACAGCCTCAAGTCCGCGGGAAATACCGTCCGTGGAGGCGAGGGCTATGCAGCGAACCGTGCCGTTGCCTATCTCCTGCACGACCTCAAGCGTGACCTTGCGATCCGGCAGACTTATCTCAACCGCGTTATACAGATCCGGCAGCTTACCGGAGGGAAAATGAACGTCAACTACCGGGCCTATTACTTTTTTTACTATGCCTCTTTCCATAGCTGAGCTCCTTACTAGTTGTTGTTTTTCAGCGCTGTAGCGCCGCAGCGCCGCCCGCTATCTCGGATATCTCCGTCGTGATCGCCGACTGGCGCGCGTGATTGAGCCGCAGGCGCAGCTCGTCAAGCAGCTCGTCGGTGTTGTCGGTGGCGGAGGTCATGGCGGTCATGCGGGCTGTGTGCTCGCCGGTCTTGGCCTCAAGCAGCACGGAAAGCATCGTGCTGTCCAGGTACAGCTGGGCAAGCCTGTCAAGCAGCTCCGCCGCGTCCGGCTCGAAGATATAATCCCCTGCCGAGCCTTCCGCCTCGCCCGCAACCACGGGCAGCAGCTGCATATTCACCGGCACCTGAGCGAGCGCGGATTTATAATGCTCGTACACCAGCACGACCTTGTCCGCCTCGCCGCCGAGATACAGCTCGCGCAGATAGCCCGCAAGCTCGCGCGCCTCGGCGGAGTCGGGGGTATCGCTCGCGGCGTCGAAGGTCTTTTTCACGGGGATGCCGGAGGCCGCGATGACCTCCCTGCCCCAGCGGCCGCTGACGACGAGGAAGCAGTCCTTGCCCTTCGCCAGCTCCTCAAGATACTTGACGAGGGCGCTGTTGTACATGCCGCAGAGTCCGCGGTTCCCGACGAACAGGACATAGCATATTCTCTCGCCCTCGTGGGGCACGAGCAGCGGGCATTCCGCCCCGGAGGCGCTGGCCGCGACATGCGCGAGCATCCTGCGGCTCGTCTCCGCGAAGGGGCGGAGCGCCGCCATGGAATCCTGAGTCCTTCTCAGCTTGGAGGCCGCCACCATTTTCATGGATTTGGTTATCTGCCGGGTACTCTCAACGCTCTTTATGCGTGTTCTGATGGCGCGCATATTTGCCATACGCTATGCCTCCCTTCTGCAAAATTTCATCTGAAGTTCTTCTTGAATTCGGCAATCACGGAGCGCAGCTTCTCAAGCTGCTCCGCGCTGAGCTTCTTGCCGGTCATTATCTGATCCTTTATCTCCGGGTAGCTGCTGTGGACATGGTCAAGCAGCTCCTTCTCGAAGCGGGCAATGTCCGCAAGCTCAACGTCGTCGGCATAGCCCTCGCTGGCCGCGAATATGGACACGACCTGATCGGCCGCCTCCATCGGCGCGAACTGACCCTGCTTCAGAAGCTCGGTCATTCTGTCGCCGCGGTGCAGCGTGTCTCTCGTCGCCTTATCCAGATCGGAGCCGAACTGCGAGAACGCCGCCAGCTCTCTGTACTGCGCGAGATCCATTCTCAGACGGCCTGCCACCTGCTTCATCGCGCCGAGCTGAGCCGAGCCGCCGACACGGGACACCGACAGACCCACGTTGATAGCGGGGCGCACGCCGGAGTTGAAGAGGTCGGTTTCGAGGAAAATCTGGCCGTCGGTGATAGAGATGACGTTGGTGGGGATGTATGCCGAGATGTCGCCCGCCTGCGTCTCGATGATGGGCAGGGCGGTCATGCTGCCGCCGCCGGCCTCCTCGCTGAGGCGCGCGGCGCGCTCCAGAAGTCTGGAGTGGAGGTAGAACACGTCGCCGGGGTACGCTTCGCGTCCGGGCGGACGGTGGAGCAGCAGGGAAATCTCACGGTAGGCGACGGCCTGCTTGGACAGATCGTCGTAGATTATGAGCACGTCCTTGCCGTTATACATGAAGTATTCGCCCATCGCGGCGCCGGAGTACGGCGCGATATAGAGCATGGGCGCGGGTTCGGATGCGTTCGCGCAGACGACGATGGTGTAGTCCATCGCGCCGTGCTCGCGCAGCTTGTTCACGAAGCTGGCCACGGTGGATTCCTTCTGGCCGATGGCGACGTAAATGCAGATAAGATCCTTGCCCTTCTGGTTGATGATGGTATCGAGCGCGATGGCCGTTTTACCGGTCTGACGGTCGCCGATGATCAGCTCACGCTGGCCGCGGCCGATAGGAACAAGCGCGTCGATAGCCTTGATACCGGTCTGCATCGGGACGCTGACCGGGCGGCGCATAAGCACGCTCGGCGCGGGGCTTTCGATGGCGCGGCTCTCGGTGGCGTGGATGATGCCCTTGCCGTCGACAGGACGGCCCAGCGCATCGACGACACGGCCGATAAGCGCCTCGCCCACGGGGACTTCGATGATCTTGCCGGTACGGCGAACCTCGTCGCCCTCCTGCACGTTGTCGTAGTTGCCGAGCATGACGACGCCGACGTTGTCCTTCTCAAGGTCCATGACAAGGCCGCGAAGGCCGCCGCCGAACTCCAGCATCTCGCCCGCCATGACGTCCGACAGGCCGGAAACACGGCATATACCGTCGGACAGCGTGATGACCGTGCCGACTTGGAACGCATCGAGCTTGCTCTGCTCCTTGCTGAGTCTGCCGCGCAGAGCCTCGGCGACGTCGCCTTCGGGGACGGCTTCGCTCACGATGCTGTTTCTGATGACATTAAGTCTGTGGGCAAGGCTGCCGTCATAAACGGTGTCGCCCACCTGAAGACGCAGGCCGCCGATAAGGCTCGCGTCGACGTCGGTCTCGATGTTGACCTCGTCGTCGTCAAAAGCCTGCGCGATGATATCGCGTATCTCGTCGACAGTTTCCTGCTCCAGAGGCTGCTCCGACCACAGCACGGCGCTCACTTCGCCCGTCTCGTAAAGACGAACCTTGTCCGCCGGTGTGACCTGTATCGCGTCCTTCAGCTCCGCGACGAACTTCTCGGTCAGCGCGGCGCGGCGCTCGCCGTATTCGGGAGCGCTCATAAGCTGAGCCGCGGCCTCGGTTATCTCGCCCGCCGCCGCGTTCGTGAGCTTGCGGCGCAGCTCGTAATCTATCTGCTCGGCGTCGCTGCGCGCACCGGCGGCGATATCCGCGGCGGACTTTTCATCCGCGCGGCGCGCCTCCTCGCTGCTGCGCTCCGCAGTTTCCTTCGCCTTGGCGATGATGGCTTCGCCCTGAGCGTCGCCGTCGGCGCGGGCTTTCTCAAGCCCCGCTCTTATGTTTTCGGCCTTTTCCTTGGCCTGCTTTGCCTGTTCAAGCTCATCCGCGATACGGTCGCGGCGGCTCTTGAACATCTTGACGACCAGCTTCCAGCCGATGAAGTACAGCGCCGCTGCAAGTATGGCAAAGTTCAGCAGCCCGTAAAATATATTCCAACCGCCCATTCAGGAGTCACCTCCCCTTCCGCTGTTTATGTTCATACACATTTCTCCGGCGCACGGTCACAGCAGCTTATCCGCCAGAAGCCGGGCAAGCTCCTGACTTTGCTGTTTGACGCGCTCCTCCAACTGCTTTTCGACCTTTGCGGCGTTCTCACGCGCGTCGAGCACGGTTTTTTCCGCGTCGCTGCGCGCCTCGGATATGGCCTGAGAATGGCTGACCTTGTTCTCGGCTCCGGCCTTCTCGATTATCGACTTGGCCTCGACGCGCTTCTCGTCGAGCGCGGCCTCGATGCCGTCGTTATTGGCCTGCTCCTCTTCGAGCGCCTTTTTCTCCTCGTCAAGTCCCGCGTCTATGCGCGCCTTGCGGTCGTCCATAAACTTGATGAGGGGCTTGTACAGGAAGCGGTTAAGCAGGAACAACAGCAGAAAGAAGTTGAAGATTCCCCAGAAAAGCTCTGAAAAGTTGATACTTAACACGACTTCTTTCTCCTCTTCTCAAATAGTGCGGCTTTTGTATCAGCCGATCTTGGAAACCAGCATGAAAGCGATAAGCAGACCGTAAATGGTCAGAGCTTCCATAAGGCCGAGCGCGAGGATGAGGGTGGAGCGGATGGTGCCGGCAGCCTCAGGCTGACGTGCGATAGCTTCCATTGCCTTCGCGGATGCGATGCCCTGACCGATGCCGGGGCCGAGAGTGCTTATTGCGATGGCCAGTGCGGCCGCCAGTGCGATAATACCAGATGATGCCATTTTTGTTTCCTCCTGAAAAATTTTTTCTACTATTATAATTTGATTAGTCGCTTTCCGTTGCTTCCGCCACGTAGATGGACAGCAGCATCGTAAACACCAGAGCCTGTATCATGCAGAACAGAAGGCTCAGCACCTGCATGACCAGCGGGACGATTATCGGGAAGATGTTGTACAGGTTCTCCGTGACCATTTCTTCGCCGTAGAGGTTGCCGTAAAGACGAAGAGCCAGAGAGAACGGACGCACGAACTGCTCAAGAATAGTCAGCGGCAACATGACTGCGACCGGCTTGAGGAAGCTCTTGAGATAGTGGCCAAGCCCCTGCTCGCGGATGCCGATGGTGTGGGTCGTGAAGAAGCCGATTATCGCCAGCGCCGCCGTGACCGAAAGGCACGCGGTAGGCACGGAGAAACCGGTCAGGTGACCCGCGCCGGGCAGCAGCCCGGAGTAGTTGCTGACGATGATGAAAATGAAGAAGGTTGCGAACATTGGGAAATACCTTCTCATCTTCTCCCAGCCGAGGTTTCCGGCAAAGTAATTTTGCAGGCTGTCCAAGGCCATTTCCGCCACGTTCTGCAGCGGTCCCGGAACATCCTTCAAATTTCTTGTTGCAAGTATGGAGAGCACTGTGAGCACAAGGATTATCGCCCACGTCGTCGTGACGGTACCCGTGACCTCAAGCGGCCCTATACTGAACAAGGCGCCTGTTGTATGCTCCAAAATTATCACCTCGTTTTTGCTAAAAATCTTTGCATTTGTCCGCAGTATCCCTGCGTACAAGAGAGTTTACTCCCGGAGAATCGATTATTAAATCGGCAAATTAGCCCATCTGCCTAAATTCTCGGCAAAAAATCTCCCCTGCCCCAAATGCAACACTAATTATTGCACAAGTCCTCAAAAAAAGCAAGCTTAACCTTGACAAAAATAAATCAATAACGCGTTTTCACGTTATATATGTTACCAAATTTACGGGTTTTTAACGCCATCTGTAACTATCTGTGGCATTTCGCAATGCGGATCGCGCAGCCGACGGCGTGTAAAGCAGGAACCTTCATCGCGCGGAAAAACCGCCGCGGCGTGATAAACGCTGCGGCGGTTTCTTTGCTCATATCTTATTTCTTGCTCTTGATATACTCGTCGATGCTCTTGGCGCCGGCCTTGCCTGCGCCCATGGCGAGGATAACGGTAGCAGCGCCGGTGACAGCGTCGCCGCCCGCGAACACGCCCTCGCGCGCCGTGCGGCCGCCCTCGTCGGCTTCGATGCCGCCCTTGCGGGTGAAGGTCAGTCCCTCGGTCGTGTTGCGGATCAGCGGGTTCGGGCTGGTGCCGATTGCGATGATGACCGTGTCAACATCCAGCACCCACTCGGAGCCCGGCACGGGTACAGGACTGCGGCGGCCTCTCGCGTCCGGCTCGCCCAGCTCCTGACGCAGAAGCTCGATGCCAGTGACGTGGCCGTCCTCGCCCGCGAGGATGCGGGTTGGGTTATTCAGCAGCTGGAACTCGATGCCCTCGGCCTCGGCATGCTCGACCTCTTCCTTACGTGCGGGCAGCTCGTCTCTGCCGCGGCGGTATGCGATAAAGACATGCTCAGCGCCCAGACGCTTTGCCACGCGCGCCGCGTCCATGGCGACGTTGCCCGCGCCGACGACGGCGACACGGTGGAAGTGCTTTATCGGCGTATCGTAATCGTCACGGTAGGCCTTCATGAGATTTACACGGGTAAGCAGCTCATTTGCGGAGTAAACGCCCAGCAGATTTTCGCCGGGGATATGCAGAAACTGCGGCAGACCTGCGCCGGAGCCGATAAAGACTGCCTCGTAGCCGTCCTCAAACAGCTCGTCCACGGTCTCGGACTTGCCGACGATGGCATTATTTATTATCTTGACGCCCATGGCCTTGAGGTTATCTATCTCTTTTGCGACTATCTCCTTCGGCAGACGGAACTGCGGGATGCCGTACACCAGAACGCCGCCGGACTTATGGAAGGCTTCGTAAACGGTGACGTCGTAGCCCATCTTTCTCAGGTCGCCCGCGCAGGTAAGACCCGCGGGGCCGGAGCCGACGACCGCGATGCGGTGTCCGTTCGATTCCGGAACCTTGACCTCGTCCTTGACTTCCTTATTCATATGGTAGTCCGCGACGAAGCGCTCGAGGCGGCCGATGCCGACGCTCTCGCCCTTGATGCCGCGCACACACTTGCTCTCGCACTGCTTCTCCTGCGGGCAGACACGGCCGCAGACGGCGGGCAAGGAGTTGGTGGAGGTGATGATCTCATACGCCGCGTCGAAGTCGCCCTCGGCGACCTTTGCGATGAACTGCGGGATGCGCACCTTTACGGGGCAGCCCGTGCGGCAGAGGGAATTCTTACAGTTGAGGCAGCGCTTTGCCTCGTCTATTGCCATTTCGGGGGTGTAGCCAAGGGCGACCTCGTCGAAATTACCGGCGCGGAGTACCGGATCCTGCTCGGGCATGGGGTTTTTATCAAGTCTCATATTAGCCATTGCGGTGTCCTCCCGTCATTCTGCAAATATGCTTTGCTTCCTCATCCTGCTCTTCCTTATAGAACGCGGCGCGCTTGAGCAGAGAGTCAAAATCGACCTCGTGCGCGTCGAAGTCGGGACCGTCAACGCAGGCGAACTTCGTCTCGCCGCCGACGATGACGCGGCAGCCGCCGCACATGCCGGTGCCGTCGACCATGATGGGGTCGAGGGAGATGATGGTCTTGATGCCGTAGGGACGGGTGACGTCGGCGAGGAACTTCATCATGATGTCGGGGCCGATGGCGATGACGCGGTCAAACTGCGGCTTGCCCTCCTTGATGTTGGCCTCTATCTCGTCCTGAAGGTACTTCGTGGTGAAGCCCTTCTCGCCGTAGGAACCGTCGTCGGTGCAGATGATGAGCTTGTCGGAAGCGGCCTTCAGCTCGTCCTTGAGGATGACCATATCCGCGCTTCTGAAGCCGGCGATGAACGTGACGTCGATGCCGAGCTTATGCATTTCCTTTGCGATGGGGTATGCGATCGCGCAGCCGACGCCGCCGCCGACAACGCAGACCTTCTTCAGCCCTTCCATCTCGGTTGCTTTGCCGAGGGGGCCGACAAAGTCGGTTATATAGTCGCCCTGCTCCACGGTGTGGAGCATTCTGGTGGTGCGGCCTGCGGCCTGCACCATGACGGTGACGGTGCCCTTCTCGCGATCCCAGCCCGCGATCGACACTGGGACACGCTCGCCCTGCTCGTCAAGGCGGAAGATGACGAACTGACCCGCCTGCGCGTGCTTCGCCGCCAGCGGCGCTTCTATCTCGAAGAGACAGATCGTCTTCGCCTCGTTCAAAAATCGCTTCGTTACTACTTTATACATCTTTTACCTCCATACCTTATTCGATATGTTTATACACAATTTTATATTTTACCCCACGGTAGGAACAAAGTCAAACTGTTTATGATACTTTCCCCTGTTAAATCAATAGCTAACCGGCATAAACAAAGCCGCCCGTTTCTGGGCGGCTCTGAGCTGATTTCGCTGTCTCGCTTACTTTTCCGAGCTTATCTCGACGCTTCCGAGCAGCGCCGCGAGGTTCTCGTCGTCCTGAAGCTCGTCGAGCGTATCGTCGTTGCCCTCGGCCTTGATGACCGTCACGAGCAGATAGCTGTATTCGTCGCCCGGCACAGGGAAGCACATGCATATGCAGTCCCCGTCGATATATCGTATGCCGCGGAGCGCGCCGAACTCGATCTCGCCGTAGCCTTGGAACTTGCCGCGCGCCGCCGCGCTCATTGCGGCAAAGTCCTCGCCGTGGTAGTATCCGGCGTATTCTATCTGGGCGGTGAAGTCCTCGCCGTATATAACGGCGACGTGGGAGTCGCTGGAGTAGGCGGGGAAGCTGTCCTCTATCACAGCAAAGCTGAAGCGCTCAGGATCGTAGCCGACCTTGACCTCTACGGTCGCCGCGTCCTTGTAGCCGGAGACGAAGCTGTAACTTCCGGTTTTGAGCTGTGCCGCGGGCGCGGATTTATTCGCCGCCGGTGCAGACTTTGCGTCGGCTGCGGCCTGCGGCTTTTTACACATAGCGAGCACTGCGGCGGCCGCCGCGGCGGCTATGCCGATAGGCGCGATGATCTGCCATTTTTTCATGGTGGGCACCTCCAAATATTTGACTTCCGAAGATTATACTTATTGTACCACAGATTTGCGTCATTTCAATCACGAAATTCAAAAACTCCGCCCCGCCGCTTCCTTGACTCCGGCCCCCCGGCGGGCTATAATCGCATTAGCCCGCAGATATGAGTCTCAGGAGGTTCAACATGACCGATATTATCGCGCGGCGGCAGTTCGCGCCGCTGTATATCTGGCTGGACATCGCGTTTCTCTGCGTGTTTCTGGCGCTGCTGCTGATGAAAAAGAAGTATATGACGGTGCTGGTCGGGCTTGTGATGGGCGTGGTGTACATGCTGGTCGACTACGGCATCTTCCATCTCGTCTGCCACTCGCGCAGTATCTCCGAGGGGCACAGCCTGTTCTGGGTGCTGCTGTGGATGTCGGTCAGCTACGGGTTCACGAATTTCACGTGGATATGGCTGTGGCTGTCGAAGGACGAGCACCTGTTCGAGTGGTCGCTGCTGATACTCGGCTGGTGGTTCTGCTGCCCGCTGCTGACGCAGACCTTCGCCCCCGATGCCGCGCCGATAATCATCCAGCGCACGACCGGCGCGTATCACGGCTACATGGCGCTGATACTCTTCGCCGGCTACCTCGGCGTGATAATCTACAATCTGCGGCAGCGTGACCGCGAAAAGCGGGTGAATATCCCGTGGATACTGGCCATCGGGATACTGGTTCAGTTCGGCTGGGAGGCCGGACTGCTGCTGGGCGGCATACGCAGTGCGGGCTTTGCAAGCTTCGGCGACAAGCTGCACACGCTGATAATCAATTCCCTGCTGGAAACCAACCTAGGTATGCCGTATGTGTACTTCTTCTTCGCGGCCTATTCCGCGAAGTTCACCGAACAGCTCCGCCGCAGGCCGGACGCGCTGACGCTCACTGAGCGCATCGCGGAGAATAACCGCGAGCGCGTGAGATAAATCACCCCCCATGAGCAATGCTCACGGGGGGTGATTTCAGCCGTAACCGTGGTCAACATGACGCCACGCGCCGCCGTTGCTGCGGACGAGGACCCACTGCCATCTGGTGTATGTATAGTTTGGACTGAGCGAGCCATCGCCGCCGGAGGAATCGACGTCGAAGGATGAGCCGATCACTATCGCTTCGACATCGGAGTCGTATTGCTCCGCGATCCGGGCAAACTCATCCGCGTGGTCGTCGCCAACGTAATAGAGCTGCGTCAGTGTGCAGCCTTTGAACTCTCGTTTGAAGTAGCTCTCGACCGTCCGGAAGGCGGCCTCAATGTCGGCGTCGGAGTATATCTCCGACGGCTCCCACTCGACGATCTGGACGTTATCGACGTTCCCGCCGCCGCATCCGGCCAGTGCGAGCACCTGCGCCAGCGCCGCCAGCAGGAGCATAAAACGCTTTTTCATGGGGGTATACCTCCTTATTGTGTACAATCTGCCAAGAAAAGTATACCATATCCCCGCCACACGTTCAATATAAGAACTCTTAAGACGGCGAGCCGCGAAAAGACGCACTGTCAGGCGTGTCTGCCCTTGTTAACCGATACTACATTTTGTTCAAAAAATCATCGGCTTCTTTTCGGCTTTTGAAAATTATGACCTGTTTTTCCGTCCCGTATTTTTCAATCAACTCATATAGTCTCGGCAAAGAATCATTGGCAAAATCTTTGATATATGTCTCGAATTCCGGGTCCAATTCTTTTTCTATCCACGGCATTTCATAACGTTTTTTTCCGAGCCGGTTGGTCACTCCCTGTAAACAGACCTCGGCCGGCAAGTCGAAGAGAAAGACCGTATCGCATTCCTTGAGCCGCATTTCAACTGTTCTTCCATATTCGCCGTCAATTATCCACTCGTCAGTTGCTAATATTTCCAATAATCTTCGGTCAAATTCTTCTCTCGGAATATGCGTTTTATCGGGCTTATGCCAGATGGCATCAAGGTAATATAACGGCAGACCCGTTATTTTATTCAGTTTTTCCGCAAAGGTGGTCTTGCCGCTTCCGGGGCATCCGATTACTATTACGCGCTTCATTGTGAGTTCTCCTTTGCCGCTTTGCAGGAAGCAATCAGCAGTCTGCTCGAAGATATATCACCTGTTCCGACAGGAACGGATATCATTGAAAAACCACTCTTTTGTCAGATAGACAAAAGAGTGGTTTTCGTGCCAAAGAGCAGTATAACGGTGCGTAAATGGAGGTAAAAAAAGCGATTAGGTGCGTAACCTGCCGCTTATTCGTCTTCCTCCGGGTCTTCGTCTTCTTCCTCAATGCCGAACAGCTCGGTCAACTTCTGGAAGTTGTACGGATATGAGTTACTGCCACCGCTGGTAAATGCCTTGCGTCCATTGCTGTACTCTATGGTCAATTCCCACTGTGTGCCGTCCAGCACTACATAACCGAAGCGCTCGGGACTGTAGTACTTGCGCCATTCGCCTACATGCAGCTCTGCGAAGCTGTCGATGAATTCTTCTTTCGTCATCGGGTAATCTGCCGGTATATCAAAATTCGTCGGTGTAGGTCTCAGCATATCCTCCACCCAAAAGTGCAGCTGCTCATCCAGTCGCACGGTGTATGTGCAGTGGCCGCTGAAGAAACCACCGATGCCGAGCGTGATCTTACTGATGTTGCCGATGTTTGCATCGAAATCCATGACGCGCAATTCCGCTACGGTCGGCTCATAAGGCGCACCGACCTCTGCCAGCGCTTCCTTGGCGCGTTCTAAATATAGCCGTGTACACCACAGCCGCGTGGATTCGCTGGGGTGTATGATAACCTCTGTGCCGTAATCGGGATGCTCCATTGTATGCTTGAGCTGGGCGATCTCGCGTTTCAGTCTGCTGATCACACGAAGGATGCCGTCGCGGTCTTTGCCTTTTATTTCGCTTTCGTAAAAGCCTTCTGGGCTAATCATCATAACCGTTCTCCTCCTTTGCGCTTTACGAGAAATGGATAATGGAACGGTAATGTCCTAGTCCTGCCGCCAAAATACCGGAAGGCAAACTTGTGGGCGTCAACGGCGGTCTTTGTTCTGAATGGTTCCCGGCTGAAATATACGAAGCGCATACGGCTGTATGACAGCACCATGCAGAAGAAGTACACGCGGATGTTGCGGTCGTACATGTCCTTCATTTTGAACTGCCCGAAGTCCACTTGCGCTTCGTAACCGGGCGGGGTTTCCTCGCGGAAGGATGTGGGACGTTCCGATGGCTTAATGTAGCCGGTCTGCTCCCGCAGATCTTTCACGTATCTGAAGAAGGTCGTTTTCTTACAGTTGAAGTCCGGAAACTGGTCCTTGATCCGATACATGATATTGGTTGCCGGCGTCTGTGGGCAGATTTTCAGGATGCTGATGATGAAGGCGCGGTACTGTTCGAGATACGGCGTGTTGTTCCGCAGATAATTCTCGAAGGCTTCCTCGTCCAGCCGCAGCCATTTGTTTGCGCTTGGCACGGATATTCCGATTTTCTTTGCGATAGTAGTTGTTGGTACACCCAGTGATTTCAGGTGCTTTAGCTCTAAAAACTGATCTTTGGAAATCAAGGTCATTTACCTCCTTTGTTCGTTATTTGATTTCCAAATCAGCTGCGCACAATCATACACACCACCTCCGAGGGTATTATATAGCAAACGGCCATGGTCTCCAACTGTTTTGAAGGCCATGGCCGTTATACATATTAAAGGCTTTTATTAAGGGCACAAAGTGCCCTTAATTTACTGAGGTTCTGAGTATTACTGATTCTTTTTCTTATAAAGTCGCGCGTATGAAAATATATAGAAAAAGATAGGAAAAATCGCCTCAGACTGACTCAGTTCTCCAGTAGGAATAGTGGCACGTATAAAGAGCTTAGATCATTTCACATACTCATGTGGCCGCTCAACATAGTTTTTGACCGTATAATCGCCGATCTTCTCATACTGGCCGGCCTTTTCTTCGGCTTTCTGTTCTGCATCCTGTATGTTCTCATGCAGAACAGCATCAAAGAAGATACGTTCCAAATACTCATACTTTGAATATATTCCCTGCGAGCCCCACACCAGCGCGTTTCGCACATAGGCAGCATTTACACGGAACAATTCATGGTCCACCTCAAAGCCGAGATGCTTTGCCAGCAGAACGGCAAACACGATAATACTGCGGGTATTGCCTTCACGGAACGGGTGAGTCTGCCAGATTGCACAGATAATTCGAACCATACGGAACACAACATCCCGGTCGTTTTTACCGGTTCGTTTCAGCTTTGCGATCTCTTTCATAGAGTCTGCCAACTGCTTTTTGATCTCGGCCGGGTACGCATAGCGTACCGTGTCACCACCCAGCACATCTTCATACTTGACCATCTGGATAGTACGGAATTCTCCTGCCCAGTCATAGATCTGACCGAATATCATCCTGTGTATATCGCAGAGGGTATCTGTGTTAAACTTATCATACTTCTGCTCGTAGATCGCCGTCATTGTCAAATTGGTGATGTCCGCCTCTGCCTTGCGAAGCAGATCTGCGTCTTTGATCCCGGCTCGGTTAATAAGCACATTTGCGTCGTCGTACAAATATGGGTCTCTCATACCGTTCCCTCCATCGGAAATCCATAGCGCCGGAGTGTGTTTTCAAACACCGTTTGAAAGGCTTTTTCTCCACTGTGCCACTGCTGGATTTCCTCCGCAGTTTCTGCGCTGACCATAACGCCCTCTACCGCGTTCATGGCAGAGGCGAAAGAGGTACAATGCTTTCGCTGCTCCGGCTGCAATTCGTCCATGCCGGTACTGAGCTTCATCACCATGAAACGGCAAGGAAGCCCCTGTCCTATCAGCTTTGCTGCCTGCTCCAACTGTTCGAGCCGTGCTGCGATCTGCCTCTTTTCAGATTCATACTGCGATCTGCGTTCCAGTGCCTCTCGTACATTTTGAACTTCATCTGCTCGGATATATACGCCGGTCATCTTTTCTCCGATCCGGCGTTGAATATAATATTGTGGATTGCCCTTGATCGTTTTTTTTGAGATGTAGCCAATCGGCAGTTCATTGAGCTGCACGCGGATAAACTGTTCCCGCGCAAGCAAGCTGCCATACTCAGCCTGAATGGAATAATCCATAAAATCACCTCCAATTTTCTGATAATAGTATACCATGTTTCAACCTGCTATGCAATGCAATCTGCGGATTTGTAGGTTATCTTATGCAAAAACTTGGAGCACCGTGTTTATCCTGAACGGTGCTCTGTATTGGTGCAATGTCGCATTATCGCTATACCATAAGATATAAAGCCATGCAGAAGGAACTTACAAGTTTGTTGTTCATAATATTTACTCACTTTCCGAGCGCGGCTGCCCAGTCTGCCTCCTTGAAGCCGACAAGGACAAAATCATCGCCAATCAAAATTGGGCGCTTTACCAGCATGCCGTCCGAGGCCAGTAGCTCAAACTGCTCGTTCTCGCTCATGGTCGGCAGCTTGTCCTTGAGCTGCAATGCCTTGTATTGCAGGCCGCTGGTGTTGAAGAACTTCTTCAGCGGCAGATTGCTCTGCTTATGCCATGCCATCAGCTCTTCGACAGTCGGGTTGTTTTCCTTGATGTGCCGCTCGTCGAATGCGATACCGCTTTCCTCCAGCCACTTTTTGGCCTTATGACAGGTTGTGCATTTCGGATAACAAATAAACTGCATGAGGTGTATCTCCTTCTTTGTAAAACGCAATCGCATCCGTTAGATGCGACGCGTGTGTAATTATTCGCTGATTAGTTTTTGCTCATCATTCCCGCCGATAAACGCCTCAGCGGTCAGACATAGCCCCAGTTTGAAGCCCAGAGTGAATACTGTTACCTCTGTCATACTACTGATCTCCGATGTGCTGTCCTTGAACTTTTCGAAGGTCTCTTTCTGCGCTTCGGTCAGCGTCTCTGTCAGCTTTTCTTCATTCTGGGTGACGAGCTGCAGGATATGTGCGTATTCTCCGGTTCTGCGGAAGCTGCGCTCCGCCGGGGTGATATTGCCGTAGTATAGCTCTTCTATGATGCTTTCCATTATACCGCCTCCTTTGGCAGCACGAAACATACCAGAGAAGGTCGGAAATAGCTACTCGAAACAGGCAATGTTAAGAAAAAAGTAACAAGCACATCATTCCTTACTGGTTTCTTCGATCAGCTTTATCACCACGGCGTTTAGCTCTGCTGCGTTTTTTGATGTAATCACGGGCCGACCGGTGTTTTCTTCGATCTCTTTTCGTGCATTACCGGCGATCTGGCCACCCTGACGGGCGATGCTTTGGTTCTCCACAAGTCCCTGCGGCTCGCGGCTCTTGGAAAGCTCGGTCGTGGTGGCTTCGGCAAGCATGTTGAGCACGAGCTCTAGCGTGGACATGTTGTCCCGCAGATTTTCTTTTTTCAGCCCTTTGAGGTTTTTATACTGCCGCGTGGACATGCCCGACCATGCCTTTGTGATCTCATCGGTCAGGATCGCGTACTCCACGCCTTCCTTGACGCCGCGGTTTTGCCATTCGTCGGTTAGCTCCTTGCGCACCTGAATGGCCTGCAGGCGCTGGTTGATCCATTCCCGAGTGTATCCCTTTTTGATGTATGTTTCCAGTGCCCGCTCAATCGTCAGCTCCGGGTCGATGGTTTCCTCGATCCGCTCGCGTCCAACCTGCGCCAACCACATTTTGAACGGCTCCGCCTTCTTGGAGGGGATGGACTGGATGATACGGAGGAGCTGTTCCGTTGTGGCGACGTCGGTAAGACGGCGCTTGCCGTCTGCTGCGGTCATCTTCAAACCGTGACAATTTGTCACGGTTTCATTTCCTTCGCTGATTAACCGCTGTTTCAGTTTTCTCCAATATGCCAGTGGATCTTTGCTGTCGGTCAACACACGTATGGTATCAACGACTGAGAAGTACCACTCTTCCTCAGTTTCGTTCCAAGCAGTCCGGATCGGCTGATCTTCGTATAATTCTAATTTTTCGTTATTTCCCATGCGCGTACACCACCGTTTCAAATTTCTACTCATGTGTTCAAAGCCAGTTCCTATTCGGTTTTTAGCTAAACAGACTGTTTCGTTTCTGGTGTAGGAATGGCTGTGGAAAATATTTTAGTTTCAATTTGCTTGGTCAGTTCTATGAGGTAAGAAAATATTTTATCTTTTGTCTCCCAGTAATCTATACTGAATGCTTTGTAGGTTATGATTGATTAAACAAAGACAAATCTTCGCATTTTGGATAGATTTTCAGATAACTGTCGGTGATTGCCTTGTCTTTGCTGATAACAAGAGTCTATGAACTATCAGAAGGAACAATTTCAACCGAGGAAAGCGGGTGCTGGAGAGACACGGGATTTTGATAGTACCCATTATAATCTTCCGCAGCCGGCAAGGTCTTCTCTGCATATGGTTTCCGCCGCGGCAAGACCGTCAAAAATCGGCATTTTCACGTCCATCAGAATCACATCCGGCCTTGTGCGCCGACACAGCTCTATTGCATCAAACCCATCGGAGGCTTCCCCGGCGATAGAAAAGCCCAGGTCCTCAAGCATGGCGTAAATATCCATCCGGGTGATCGGTTCATCCTCTGCGACTGCTACTGTTTTCATCGTTCTTCCCGCCTGTTATGCCTTGTTTGAGCTGAAAATGCCTTTGAGAATCGGACGCACAAAGCTTCCCGTTTCGGGTAAAAACTCTTTGCCCCGCAAAATGGTTTGTTCAACCCTGAGCTTCATCAGCTCCTCGGGCGCAAGCTTGTATGGGTTGTGGGAAAGAATCACCATGTCCGCTACCTTGCCGGCCTCCAGGGAACCTCTTTCCTGTTCGTCAAAGCTGATCCAATAGCCGTTATAGGTAGACATGCGAAGCGCGTCCTGAATGGAAACCCGCTCATTGGGATTGCTGTGGTTGACGGCCTTGTACAGCCAGACGATGGGGTTGGGGTCAGTACAGGGACCATCAGAGCCGAAGCCGATGGTACAGCCCAAATCCTTCATTGTGCGGACGGGATTGAGCGCCGTGTTTCTCTCTCTACCGAGAATCCTTTCCGTATATTCGGCAGGCTCCTGCCTCCAATTATCAAAGGACACCTGCATGGGGAGCTGGATGTGGTAATCAGCGCAGATTTTACGGCTTTCTTCGGTAGTGAGGCAGGCATGGATAATCCCGTGACGATGGTCATCCCGGGGATAATCATCCAGGGCGGCTTTCAGGGCGGCTGCCGCCTGAGCGAAGGCTCTGTCGCCGATGGCGTGAAGCTCGATCTGCATTCCGGCCCGGTTTGCTGCTTTGCAGAATTTAGTCACCTGTTCATCGGTGTAGTAAAGGACGCCGGAATTGGAATCGTCGTTTGCATAGGGGGAGAGGAGCGCGGCGTCCGTTGAGCCAAAGCAGCCGTCAAGCGCGCACTGGAAGCAGCCGCCGACTCTGCCGAGCTTGAATTTCACGGCCTTCTCCGCGTCAAATTTTTGCGGGAAAACACGAAGCTGGAAACCAGAGGACAGCCCTCTGGCAAACCAGGTTTCCATGTGGATGTCAAGATCCTTCGGGAAACCGACGCCGGAAACGGAGTGCACCATGCCGATGCCCATGGACGCCTCGTAGTTTACGGCCAGCATCATATCATGAATCAGCTCAGGCACGGGTATGCTGGCGGTAATATGGTCGGAGACCGCAAAGAACGCCTCCTGATTCATTTCTCCGCTGTCCGGATGATAGCCCCGAAGCCCCTTGCATTTGTCCTCAATCTGCCGGAGAAGCACGGTGTTGACAACGCAGGCGTGACCGTCGTACTTCACCATGAAGAAAGGCTTGTCCGGGCATACCCGGTCCAGCTCCTCCCGGGAAACGAGGCGCCGCTCTTCAACCGAATAGGGAGAAGCGCCGAAAGCAATCAGTGTTTTCGCGTGGGAACGCTGATAGAAATGGGAAGCCATTTCCAGAATCTCTGTGTTGGACTTTGCCTCCATCACATTCAGACCCGCATTGAAAAGCGCAAAGGATGCAAAGTGCTGGTGTGTGTCGCAAAACGTGGGGATTAAGGCACGCTGGCCTAGCGCAACGATTTCACAGCAACGGTACTCCTCAGGCAACTCGTCCCCTACAAAAAGGATTTTCCCCTTGTCCTCCACAAGAAACCGGAACACCTCGTTTTTGCTGTTCACGCTCAGAACATTGCCTTGATAGACTTTCATAAGCTGCCTCCTTTGCACTGTATTTTGAAAAAACTACTATTACTATATTAAATATATCAGTTTTTTCCCGGGCTTTCAAGGATTTCGGGGATGGAAGCCTGCATATTTCCCGTGTTTACGGCTGTTTAATATAGGCTTTTCATTCATTAAACAGAACCATGCCGAAATTGGTTACCGTGTTTTAGCCGTTCCAATACGCAAGCGAAGTGCCCTCACAGGTTTTGCATACATCGACACCGTATGCCGACAGAGACGGCAGCATCTTATGCGGGTACCTGCAAGGCTCATTGATTATTTTTGCGCACTCCGGGCAAAGATGACACGAACCCCCCAGGTGGAGAAAGGGCTTTTTGAGGAAAGTCCGGAGGAAGATTTACAGCTTCTGTGATATTTCCGAAAGCTTTTCCCCGGCAGCGTTCATTCCCTCTGTATCCGAATAGTCTTTAACCAGAGAAATGACCTGATACATCACAATGTGATCAAATGTCCGCAGCTGCGCGATAAGCACATTTATGTCGCCAATATCCGGTGGACAAGACCAGCATTTGCCGTAAAAGCCGCAGACATTGTCCTCGCAGTATGCCCTGAATCTGTCAGAGCAAACCAGCTGTGATGGGGCGATAAGCGCTGCCCGATCAGCATCGAAATCCTAGGCCGCTTGAACAAGCACATCTCGATCCACTTCGTTTCACCTCGTGTTTGCGTTTTCTGTTTTATTATCCCAAAAATGTATAGTCTTTTTTATTCGGTCTTTCTTTTCGGTTCCGATTTATTCTCCGTGTTGTCTCAAGGGCACAATATGAAAACCGTGTTTTCGCTGGATTTGTACCAGCAGAGAAACACCTGCGTCAAAAAACAAACTCGAAGCCTGTGCGCTTCGAGTTTGAAAGGAAGAACAAGGGAGCAAAGTACAGTTTTCGCCGACAGGCGAAAACGGAACGGTGCGAGCTTGTTCTGATGTGGAAAAGGTAGGCCATTTTGATACAATTCTACACGTGGGGTGCACTTCTTGTTTTGTGGGGTGCATCTGACATGACGAGAATAATATTATTCTTAGTAATTTTCCGCGCGCACTTCGAAGAATGCCTGAGGATGCTTGCAGACAGGGCAGATCTCAGGAGCCT
>URPD01000026.1 GCA_900549645.1 uncultured Eubacteriales bacterium | reverse complement strand
CTGGCTGCCGGTGACATCGTAGGTCGCGCCCTCGTTCTCAGCGAAGCCGTCGCCGGTGACGGTGATTTTGCTGTTGGTGAGCGGGGTGCCGTCGTATTCCTTCGAGTCAGAGCCGGAAGTGATGGTCAGGACGCGCGGGGTGATCACAAGCGTACCGTCGAGGATATTGAAGCGGACGTTCTTGAAGTTCGGGTTGTTGTTCTCGAAGTTGCCGGGAACGAGGTTCATGGCGTAGGTATCAGCGTCAGTGCCCTTGATGGTGGCGTCGCCGCTGAAGTTGAAGTCGTTCACGGTGTAGAGCGGGTTGCTGATACTGGTGACGTCGTAACCGGTGACGGTCTTTTCGGTGCCGTCATACTTTGCGCTGCCGCTGTGCTCGGTGATGGTGACGACCACTTCAGCGGTAACGGGCTTAACTTTCAGCTTGCCGTATTCCGGAGTGATAGTGTAGTTGGAAGCATAGGTGTTGTCATTCAGCTTGTAGGTGAAGCTGTTGTCGCTTTCGCCGACTTTGGTCTGGCTGCCGGTCACGGTGTAGGTTGCGCCTTCGCCGTCAACGAAGCCGGGGGCGGAGACGGTGACTTCGTCCTTGGTGAGCGGAGTGCCGTCGTAGATCTTCTCGTCGGAGCCGGAGGTCAGAGTGATTTCGCGCGGGGTGATTTCAAGCGTACCGTTGACAATCTCGCCAAACGTGTAGCTCTTGGTGACGTCTCTGCTGCCGTCAGCAGTCGTGACGTAGTAGCGAGTGATTTCGTTCACAACTTTGCCTTCGTCAACATCAATCACGCTGCCCTCGACGACTACGTGCAGTATGTCGCCATTTACGAGGACGCCCTGAGTGAAGGTGTAGCGGTCCTTGGTGAGCGGGGTGCCGTCATAGGGCTTGCTGTCGCTGGCTGCCTCGATGGTGATGACTGCGGATATCGGGCTTATCACGAGGCGGCCGTCGTTTGCCTCGACGACGATGTACTTCTTTGCCGCGTCAGTTGTGCCGACGGTGCCTTCCGCAAATGCTGCGGGATAGGTGCCTGCATCGGTGCCCGACGCGCCGACGGTGATGGCGGAGAAGTCAGCCTCTTCCGGTGCTCCGGTGAAGCCGCTTACGGAGTGCTCCGTGCCATCATAGGGCTTGCTGTCGCTGTTCGCGGTCAGGGTGACGTTCTGATAATAATAGAAGGTAATTACGTTATTGTCACTGTCGGGATTGACCGGGATGCTCTTGGTAACATCGTGCTCAGGGACGATAGTGCAGTTGGCAATCGGTTTGGGGTTCGCGGTGAAAGTCTTGCTGACGGTCTGGCTGTCGAAAACATCATCTTCGGCGACCTTCTCATTAGTGCCGTTCCAGAGATATCTGACAGTGCAGCTTGCCTGATTGAGCTTGAAGTAAAGCTTCAGGACGAGGCTGCCGTCCGCGGCGACGATGCCTCTCTCAACGTTTCCGGTGTAGGACTCGTCGTAGACGTACTTGCCGTTCTGCTTGGGCAGCTTGTCGTCATCGGTGACGGAGACGGTGGAGTCGGTCTCGCCCTGACGGGTAACGATATCGTCGTCATTTGCCTTGTCGGGGTAATTGCCTTTGGAATCCTGATAGTAGAACTCGACCTTGTAGTTCACGTCGATGGCTTCCCAGACGGCGTAGAGGTCGTTGGAGCCATTGTTGTCCAGACGGGCTTCGGAGCCTGCGGGGTAGTTAGCCGTATCTGCGTCAGCCGTGTCTGCCCAGCCCTTGAACTGGTAGCCGAGACGGGAGGGAAGACCCGTTGCGTCGTAAGCCATGACGGTGACCTTGTCGTTGTTGGGAACGGCGTCAGTGGTAAAGGTCTCATCATTGCCGGTGTAATTTGCGTGGTATGTAAGCATGACCTTGACGCTGGGGTCGACGTAGTGCGCGGTGAGGGTCATGTCGCGGGTCATGGTGACGTAGCTGCCGGGGTAGTAGACGTTGCCGGCATCGTCGGTCCAGTATGCGAACATCTGCTTGCCGTTCTTGAGCCCGCTGCCGTCCTTGACCTGTGCGAGCGCCTCATATTCGTAGCGGTTTTCGTCGGTTATCGAGGCGTCGGTTCCGGTGTCGTAGGTCAGATTGTAGACCTCGCCCTCAAGGACTGCCTTGATGGTGGTGTTGCGGTCGATGGCGCTGTTGACGTCAACGGCGGTGCCGTCCTCGTATACCCACTTGAGAACGGTTCTGCCTGCCTCGGCGATCTCGGCCTCGGCATCCTTGAACACGTCTACGCCGGAGATGACCGTGCCGATGGCGACCTCGCTGTTGGACTTGTCATAGCCGATGGAGGGAACCTGCACCGTCAGTGTGACAGGCTGCTTAACCCAGTAGGCGTAGAGCGTCAGACCGTCGAGCGGCATAGTCTTGCCGCTGAAGTCGTAGGGCAGCGTAGTGTCGGTTATCTGCGCAACGGGAACCGTATACCAGCCCTTGAACACTGCGCTCTCGCTGAAACCGGCGGGACGGGCAGGTGCCGCACCCTTGTCGTCGAGCGGCGCACCGTATTTCATGGATTCAGTGGTCTGTGTGCCGTAGTTGCTCTTGATAAGCTTGTATTCGTTGCGGGTGTAGTACAGGAAAACGTTACGCTCTTTGGGGTTGGGGTTAAACCATAACCCATCATCTTGTAATACGGTTGTTTGAGTTCCGCTGGCTTTCATGCCGGTGATAGCTTTCTGATCCCAATCGCCGCCGCCGGAGTTTGCGTCCTGAGAATATTCGGTGCTCTTATCGTAGTAGACACCGTTGAAATACATACGCTCATTCTCGTTTATGGGGCTTGTCTGATCAAAGCTCTCAAACATATAGTAGAGATGATCAAGGCAACTAGCATTATAGTTTGCCTTTGCGGTCTTACCGCTGGAGGAACATAGGTCGGCGGTCATGGTGATGCGCTTCGATGTGGCGATATTTTTTATACCGGTTATGGACCATCCTTGGAATCCGCTGTCGGAATTAAAGTTGGAAGCAGTCGGCCACAGGCTTTCAATGTTCTGCTCATATCTTGCTTCCAGGACATATTTTTCGGCATTCCGACCGCCGTAATAAGTCTTGCCGTTGACCGTCATCGAATTTTTGGAGCTATTTCCAAGATCAAAGGTTACCTTATATATTTTGCGGTTGAGACGTACATTAATGACCGTGCTGCCGTCAGCACTGACAACCGCGCTGTCGCTGTCCTTGTATGTGAAGTACTGACGATTTGCGATTGAGGTCGGAATCGTGGACGAACCGGTGACCGTCTCGCCGACTTTTGCGGTTTTGCTGGCGTCGGAGCCGAGCAGCGTGTCATACACATAGGGATTATCAGGATTCTGTCCCCAATAGACAACGGTATAATTGACGTTCTTGCCTTCCCATACTGCATAGAGCGTAGTATCAGCAGCCGGGGTTATGCTTGTGATAAGCGTGCCGTTCTCGCTCAGGCTCCAGCCCTTGAAGGTGTAGCCGGTGCGGGTGGGAGCGGTGACGCCGCTGAGTTCAAGGGTATCGCCCTTGGTGACGGAGCTGGAGGGTACCATGCTGCCGCCGGTGGTGTTGAAGGTGACCCAGTAGCAGTCCGCAGTGACAGGGTAGACATAGGTGTCTGCACTGACAACGGTGTTGGCGGTGAATTCATTGTCGCCGACGACCCAGCCGGTGACTTTCTTGCCCTTCGGCTCATAGTCCGTAGGCGGGGTGACCTTGAAGTCGTTGGCCTCGTTGGCGATCGCGGTGGAGTGCACCTGCCCGTCAACGGTCATAAAGTACACGTAGTACACGGCCTCGAACTTGGCCATGACCTTGACTTCGCTGCGGCCGCTGTACGTGGTGTACGCGTTGCTGAAGTCGAACTCCTGTGCCTCAAGCTGGCCTTTGTCATCAACGGCATACCAGCCGAGGAACTTGCGGCTGCTCCCGATGGCGGGCGTCGCCGGAGCGGTGAGCTGGCCGTCGGCATTGACGACCTGCGTGTCGAGAAGCGTCTTCCCGTTATAGAACTTGAAAGTTATATGCGTATCGGGCGTCTCGACAGGATTGACGGACGTGACGGATGCTCCGCCGCCGACCAATCCGTACTGGGCTTCCGTGCCTTCCGCGAAGACGCTGACAGGCAGCAGCGTCATCACCATGCACAGGCACAGAAACAGTGCAAAGAGTCTTTTTTTCATTTCTGCGAATAAACCTCCCCAAATAAAATACCATATAAATAAGTATGCTTTGCCGCCGCAGGCAGCCGATGGGGGACTGAGACGCACCCCGCCGGGGCATGGACAACCATGCGCCGCTTCAACGCCCGGAGTCTGAGACGCCCCCGGACGGCCGCACGGCACACGCTTCGCATAACTATATTACACGCTTATAATAGACGAAATTGGTCAAATTTTGAAGTGCCGTTTTGGAAGTTTTTTGGCGGTTGAAAAAATTACAAAGCGTAATCTTTCAGCTCCGCTTTGCTGCCGATATGGAGCTTGGCGTATATTACCGAGGCCATATTTTTCACGCTGCCGACGCTCATGCCGAGCCGCGCCGCCGCCTCCGCGTAGGTGAGATCGGCGGCCAGCAGGCGGGCGAGATGGTGCTCGCGGTTCGAGAGAATGGCGGTGGCGTTGGATATGGTGAGGCGGCTGCGGAAGACCATCCAGTTCTTCCAGCAGCGCGTCCACTGTTGGAGAATGCGTTTGTTCTGCTCCGGAAATTCCTGCTGCGATACGGATTCTATAAGTCCGCTGTGCAGCGTCAGGAATTCCGCGAAGGGGATGATATAGCCGCGCGGCAGAGCGAGTGCCATCGTTTCGCGCAGGTGCTCCTCACAGCCGTGCATGTCGCCGGTCGCGCAGAGCGCGGCGCTGCATATGAGGCGGAGGTATACGTGTATCAGGCTGAAGCCCTCGTCCGGCGGGAAGAAGCTCAGCGCGGTCTCCGCCGCGGCCTTGGCCTCGGTCTCGCGCTTCACGGCGAGAAGATATTTGCAGCGCGTGTAGATCGCAAATGGTATAAGCTCCGCGGGCAGCCCCTCGAACTGACCGTCCTTTATCCACTCCGGCACGAAGTGCGGCATGTACAGTCCCAGCGCCGTGCATGAGTGCAGCAGCCGCGCCGCGCGGGAGCAGACACTGCCGGAATCCTGATCTATCAGGCCGTGCAGCGCCGCTAGCGTGTCGTTGAAGGTCTGCGTCTCGCCGAGGCAGATGCTCAGCGGCAGCATCAGGGACAGGCGGCTGAGAAGCGTCTCCGGATCAGCGCCGCCGCTTCGAAGCATTTCATGGCAGGCGTCAAGCTCGCCGGTGTAATACAGCTGCTCAGCGTTGAATTGGCGTATGGCTGCGGGACTGGTTATACCAATCGGTATACCACTGAGACTGCCGGGGGACATGCGCGTGCAGTACGCTATAAGGCTCGGATAGTCGCCGTACGAGACCGTGCGTGAATCTTTTCGCGCGGTTCTGCGGTGATCCTTCGGCTTTTTCGCCGATGCCGGTATCATCCACGAGCGTTCGAATTTGAACGCGCCTTGGATGCGCCCCGCCTTGCACAGCTCCTGTACGCTGCGGACTTGTATACCCCAGCGCTCCGCGGCCTCCTTGACCGATATGTATTCCATAGCGTCACCCGCTTTCGTCAATGTAAATATATTCTACTCGTTTAAACGAAAAGAATCAAGCCTTAAGTGTCAGGAATATGCAAAGGAAACATATAGAAAAATGAATAGAGATTTGCAGAAATTAGGGAAAAATCTGGCTTTAAACACCATTACATCTAATGTAGAAGAGCAGATGACCTCGATTCTGGAAGCAGATAAACCCATTTAAAAGGAAACATATTCACGGCAATATGCATTTTAAAACTCAGATCGGACTGACAGGTAGAAAATTTTGTCGAATAAAAAAGTTCTGTTTAACTTGACAAAATTAAAATGATGTGATATTATCTTACCAAGATATTTAAGGCAGAACAATATCTAATTGAGACACACGGGAGGAAACTATGCTCAGAGCATACATACGAGGGCGAAAGCCCGAAATCGACGCCAGCGGCTATGCCGCAAACGGCGTTATTTGCTTGAAAAATAAGTTCAGTTTTACAGGACTTGACGAAAACACGAAGCGAGGTGACGTAACATGACGGCAAAAACGGGAGAGGGACTGGCGCAGTATGCGCTCGCGCAGGTCGGCCGCCCTTACTGGTGGGGCACCTTCGGGCAGACGGCCTCGGCGGCGCTGCTCACGCAGAAGCGGGCGCAGTACCCGGAATATTACACGGCGGACGACTTTGAGTCGCAGTTCGGCAAGCGCGTCCACGACTGCGTCGGGCTTATCAAGGGCTATCTTTGGAGCGAGACGGCGCGGAGCACGCCAGTCTACTGCGCGGCGCAGGACGTCGCGGTGAGCGGGCTGTACCGGAGCTGTGTCCGCCGCGGCGATATCGCAAAGATGCCGCAGATCACGGGAGCCTGCGTCTTCATGGAGGGGCTTGGGCACGTCGGCGTGTACGTCGGCGGCGGATACGTCGTCGAGGCGTCGGGACACACGAAGGGCGTTGTCAAGACCCGCTTGAAGGATCGCGGCTGGGCGCTGTGGGGGCTGCCGGGCTGGATAAGCTACGGCGATGCACCCGCGGATTGGGCGCAGGGCACGGCGGTCGCCGCCGGCACGGAGAAGAGCAGCGCTGCGGTGGAGCTGCCGCTCCTGCGTCAGGGCGATGTGAGCGAGGCGGTGCGGTCAATGCAGCTGCTGCTGATCGGACGCGGATATTCCTGCGGCTCCTGCGGCGCGGACGGTGACTTCGGAACCTGCACGAAGCTTGCGGTTTGGGCATTCCAGCGCGCGCACGGGCTGGCCGTGGACGGCGTCGCCGGGGCAAACACATGGTCAAGGCTGATAGGAGGATGAACGGTGACGGCAGAAGAACTCGCGCTTAAGATAGAGCGCGTTGACGCGCGGAGCCGCTCGAACACTCACCGTATAGAGGAGATCGAGCGGAACCAGAGCGCGCTGACAGACCTTGCTCTCTCGGTCAAGGAGCTCGCCACGAAGCAGGGCGGCATGGAGAAGGATCTGACGGTTGTGAAGTCGGACATCAAGACCCTGACCGGCAAGCCCGCGAAGCGCTGGGAGGAGCTGGTCGACAAGGTGGTATGGCTGTTCGTCGGCGCGGTGCTCGCATACGCGCTGGGGCAGCTTGGATTATAATGAAGGGAGGTGAGAGCATGGATTTTGGCATTGCGGGCGTCGCCGCGATAACGGTGATCTGCTATCTGGCGGGGCAGCTCGTCAAGGTGAGCGGCCTCGATAACAAGTGGATACCCATCATCTGCGGCGTTGTGGGCGGAGGCCTCGGCGTGCTGGCTATGCGCTGGATGCCGGACTATCCGGCGGGCGACTACATAACCGCCGTCGCGGTCGGCATCGTCAGCGGCTTCGCGGCCACAGGCATAAACGAGGCCGTCAAGCAGATCAGACAGTAAAACAAAAAGTTCCTGAGTTTTTAACTCAGGAACTTTTTGTAATATTCATCCCAGAAGCGACTCCCAGCGGACGCCGTTCCAGCCGGTGGTGTCGAAATTATTGCGCACGGCGTCGCACATGAATTGGAGCTTCTGCCGTATGGCCGGGGACTCGATCAGCATGCCGGCCTCGTCCTCGTGCACCATAAAGTATTCCATGATGCGTGCCCTGTCCTCGCGCTCGTTCACGCAGGAGTAGCCGTCGACGAAATACACGTTGTCCGGGCTGCTGCTGTACAGCGTCCATTCCAGCATCGAGTCGGACAGCGTCGGATCCTCGCAGTAGGCGAAGCCTACCGGGTTCAGCGCCGCCCATGCGTCGGGCGAAAACGCGGAGTAATCGCGCGAGAGGATGTGGTTCTCGGTTGCGTGCCACAGCTCGTGGCAGATGATGGTGTCAAGCCCGTCCGCCATGCGGACATCCAGCGCGATGTTCTGCCATTCGCGGCTCTCGTAGGCACAGCCCACGACGCCGTAGTTGCTGTCGATCCGCTCCGTCAGAAGGAAGCGGACGCCACCCTCGCCCATGATGTTTCTGAACTGCGCGAAGAAGCCGTCGGGGTACAGGGAGAGAGTGCGCGCCAGCGCGTCGAGCGCGGCGTTTATGCCGTACAGCTCCTCGTCAGCGCTCATCGTGTCGGTCAGCGTGATGGTGCGGTCGCAGAGCGCGGCGGCGGAAGCGCACTGCGAAGAGAGCAGGATGCGCACGCCATATCTCGTCTCCAGCGTGTCCGCATACTGTCGCGCCTGCTGCAAATTCTCGGCCACGGGCGCGACGGAGTCCTCCAGCCAGTAGTTATCTGCGAGAGAACTGTCAACGGTGAGGGGCGATTCCGCGCCGACTGCGCCGTCAAGCTCCGCAAATTGGAGCTGTGCGGGGTCGATGGCGTAGAGATGGAACGCGCCGTCACGGTACACCGCCCCGGCGAGCAGCGCCGCGTCCGGGAGATAGCAGGAGAAATACATCTCGCCGGTGACGCCGCTGTCCGCCAGCGGGCAGATTCCAAGCCGGTCGCCCAGCGAGTATACGCATGTGCTGCCGTCCGCGACGCCGATAAGGTACGGCGCGCCGGAAACTGCGTACAGATCGGCGCTGTTTCCCCGGAAAACGTCCGCGGCGGCGTACATGAAGCCGCTGCCGGACTCATAGAGCGCGGAATAGCCCATCGCATCGGCGTCGAACTCCAGCAGGCACAGGCCGTCGCCCGTGAAGGCCGTCTGATATCGGGCGGATTGCAGCATGGAAAGCTGTCCGGACGCGGGGTCGAGGATCGCGGTGCCGCATTCGCTGCCGTAGGGCGAGAGGAAGAACTGAACGGCCATCCGGCCGCTCTGCGCGTCGAAGGCGGTAATGTCAAGTATCCGCAGATCGGGCGACAGCGGGACGCGGCTCCGCTCGCCGCTTGCGATGTCCTGACGGCAGAGGACACTGTCGCTCAGATAGTAGTAGGCGCTCGCGTCGTAGGAGAAGAAGCCGTCCACGTTGTCGGTCATTGCGCCGCCGATGTCGGCCAGCGAGGAGCTGAGGAAGCGCCATGTGCTGTCGTCGCGGGAATAGAGCGCGAGTCTGCCGTCGGAGAAGGACTGAGACTTGATGCTCCAGACGCCGTCCAGCGTGACCTCGCCGCATACTGCGTCGGAGTCGATGTCAACGAGCTGCACGGTCGTGCGCTCGGCCTCGTAGTCCGACGAGCATATGTATAGCTTCGACCCGCCCGCCGGGTATATGCCGGAGAGCGCGTCGGGCTGAGTGCACGTAAGTTCCTGCACCGGTTCGCGGCGGCTCATTTCGCCCGCCCCGCAGCCGCACAGCGCCAGCGCGATGCACAGGAGCAGAATTATTGTTGTACGAAATTTTTTCATTGCTGTGTTCGCCCCGCCCTCCCGCGGCGGAATGTCTGTTGGGTTACTGTCTGTCTTCTGAAAGAATACCATATAAGTATAGATCCGCCCAGTTTCCAAAATTGTCTCTCGTCTGGCTTCTCTGTATCCCTTCAGGCTTCATTCCAAGCTTTTTCATAAGATTGACGGATTTGATTCCGTCGATCGTTTCGGCAAACACTTTATGCGCATTCATCTTATCAAAAGCATAGTCAATGACCGCTTTGCAGGATTCATAAGCAAACCCCTGTCCCCAGAAAGCTCTGTTGAAAAACCACCCGATTTCATATACGCCTTCGCCGAACTCGTTGAAGAGAATATATCCGATCACTTTGGCGGTTTCTTTGTGTACCGCGGCAACGGCCCCTCCTTTTTCTATGCAGAATTTCTGCAAAAAATCGGCCGTTTTCTCAATAGTATACGCGGGCTCGCAATTCTTCATTGTTTCGGCATCGCCCAAGATATCCTGCATATCGTTTATATCATTTATGGTAAAATCACGAATGACCATTCTGACAGTCTCAATATTCATTATAAATGCCTCGTTGAGTTCCGATTTTCAGAACTATTTATAATAAAAAGCCCACCGTAAATTAATCTACGGTGGACTTTTGGTCGGAGTGGGGAGACTTGAACTCCCGGCCTCTTGGTCCCGAACCAAGCGCGCTACCAGCTGCGCTACACCCCGAACTATGCTCTTTTCAGACAGCCATCTTATTATAATTACAAGGGAGTAAATTGTCAAGAAAAAATTTGAGTCATACGCCTGTCCCCAACGAAATATGTTTGTAACCGAGGGGGAGGGATATGCATGAAGAGATGGAAGAGCTTCGCGGCGGCGGGGATATTCGTGCTGCTGACGGTGCTGAAGCTTGCCTTGCCGCAGCGCAGCGCCGGATTGCGCGAGCGGGTGCTGTATTTTATAGACCGTGACGACGATTACGTCGAGCTTGCGCAAACGCTGGGCAGCCATGTTACGGAAAGCCGGTTCGGGGAAAAGCTTGTGGAGGTATTCGGCAGGGCGCGCGAGGACAAAACGCCGCCGTCCCCGTCGCCGGAACCTATGCTGCTGCCGCGGACGCTGCCTGATTCCGATGAGACTGCACCGACATTTGCGGAGCAGACGCCGAGTCCATCGCCGAGTCCGATTCCGACACCGTCACCCACACCGACGCCGGAACCTGCCCCGACTTCGTCCCCGGAGCCGACACCTGAACCTAGCGAGCAGCCGGAAGCGGTCAGTGCGTTTTTGTCGAGTCAGGCGGAGTTTGACGGCTACGCCATCCCCGCGAATGTGCGGACAGACATGCCGGAGATACCCTTTGAATATACAAGCCCCGTGGACGGGTACGACTCTTCTGGCTTCGGCTATCGTGTGCACCCCATACAGGGGACAGTCAAGTTCCACTACGGCACGGACTTCGCCGCGGACAGCGGAGACAGCGTCTCGGCCTTCGCGGACGGCTACGTCTACGCGGCGGGGGAGAGCGACAGCTACGGGAAATACCTCATCCTGACGCATGAGGGCGGCTTCGCAAGCCTGTACGCGCATCTGAGCGAGTTCGTGGCGCACGAGGGGGACATGGTCGAGCGCGGCCAGACGATAGGCCGTGTAGGCCAGACCGGCAACGCGACCGGGCCGCATCTTCACTTTGAGCTGTTTTTGAACGACGTCTATATAAATCCTGAATACTATGTCTGAGATGAACAACAACAGAATAAAAATCAGCGCCGGGGCGCTCATCCTAGCGGCGCTGATCTACTATACCGCGGATTTCGGGACACTCGCCTGCGTCGCCGTGCCGGTGCTGATCCACGAACTGGGGCATATCGTGTGCCTGCGGCTGCTCGGCCTGCGCATATGCGGCTTCAGAGCGGAACTGCGCGGGCTGTGCATGGGCTATGCCGGGTGTACGAGCGGCTTCGGGCGAATGCTCGCCGCCGCGGCTGGGCCTGCCGCCGGCGGGCTGTACGCGCTCATCGCGTCCTATGCCGGAAAAATCTACGGCAGCGACTGGCTGCTGTGCTCGGCGGGGGTAAGCGTGATACTGACGGCGTTCAACCTGCTGCCGGCGCTCCCGCTCGACGGCGGGCAGATATTCGCGGAGCTTGCCGCCGCGGCCTTCGGCGGACGCCGCGGTATGCGCCTTGCGGAGTTGGCCGGGCTGCTGACCGGCGCGCTGCTGCTGGCGGCGGGGCTATGGCTGATGTGGACGGGCATGGGAGCGGCAGTGCTGATTGCGTCGATATGGCTGCTGCTGTCTCAGCCGGAGAATCCCGCGCTTGGGCGGAGAAAAGAACTGCTGTGAATCGGTGATGATAATTATATATTGTAGATACCCGCCCGATAAATAACCGGACATAGCGCTTTGCTATGTCCGGTTTCGTGTCATTTCTTCCAATGCTTCAGCTCAGGGACGACAGCTTCCATATGCGCCCTGACCTGCTCCGCAGGCCAGCTCTCGCTCGCCATGTGCGTCACGCAGAAATCTATCAGCTGCTCTTTGCTTGTATACGTGAACTCGCCGCCGGTGTAGCACCACTTGCAGTAGTCCTCGTTGAACGCGCCGTCCGGCTCTTTGCTGGTCGTGGAATCCTCAAGCGGCATCCCGCAGCACTGACAGATCAGCTTTCGGGGCGAACCCAGCAGCGTGTTGATGGAAACGTCAAAGACGTTTGAAAGCAGCTTCAGCGTCTCCACATTCGGCGTCGTCTCGCCGTTTTCCCAACGGGACACCGCCTGCCGCGTGACGAACACCTTTTCCGCCAGCTCATCCTGCGACAGCCCGTTTTTCGTTCTTAGGTTATATATAACATCCTTTGTATCCATACCGAACACCTCCATAAGCCGAGTGTAGCACAGAAATTACCGGCGGGCAAGCAACCCGCAGTTGCGTAAGCCTTGCAAAACACGGAAAAGTATTATAGAATACAAAAATACTATATTGCAAATTTCAATTTCGACGGAGCTTGAAATGGATAAAAGACTTGAACGCATACTGCCGCGCGTGCAGAAGCCCGCGCGCTACACCGGCGGCGAATATAACCAGATAATCAAGGACAAGACGAAGGTCGACATCCGGCTTGCATTCTGCTTCCCGGACACCTATGAGATAGGCATGTCGAACCTCGGCGTGAGTATCCTTTATCACACCATGAACAGCCTCGACTATGTCTGGTGCGAGCGCGTTTACGCGCCGTGGGGAGACATGTATGAAGAGATGAAAAAGGCGGGCATCCCGCTCTACGCGCTGGAAAGCGGCGATGCGCTGGGCGAGTTCGACGCAATCGCTTTCTCAATAGGCTACGAGATGGCGTTCACAACGGTGCTCGACATGCTGAATATGGGCGGAATCCCGCTCAGAAGTGAGGACAGGCCGAACCTGCTGCCGATAGTCATGGCCGGCGGCACCGCGGCAATGAACGCGGAGCCGATGACGCCGTTTATCGACCTCTTCATCGTCGGCGAGGGCGAGGAGGTAAACAACGAGCTGCTCGCGCTGCTGCATGAGGCGAAGCTCGGCGGATGGAGCAAGCAAGATTTTCTCGTCCGCGCGGCGCAGATCGGCGGCATATACGTCCCCTCGCTCTACGATGTCGAGTATAACGAGGACGGCACGGTCAGGTCATACACCGCGAAGGACGGCGCGCCGGAGCGCGTGACCAAACGCATTGTCGTAGACTTCGACGCGTCGCCGTACCCGACCGCGCCGATCGTGCCGTCCACCGAGGTCGTGCACGACAGAGTGAGTGTGGAGCTGTTCCGCGGCTGTGTGCGCGGCTGCCGCTTCTGTCAGGCCGGGCATGTCTACCGCCCGATACGCGCGAAAAAGCCGGAGACGATTATAAGACAGGGCATCGAGTCGCTGAAAAACACCGGATATCAGGACGTGACGCTCTTGTCGCTGAGTACAAGCGATTACCGGCAGCTGCCTGAGCTGTGCGACGGGATGCTTGAATACTGCGAGAGCCGCAGTATCGGCCTGTCCCTGCCGTCGCTCCGCGCGGACAACTTCTCCATCGAGCTTATGGAGAAGCTCCAGAAGGTGCGTAAAAGCGGCCTGACCTTTGCCGTCGAGGGCGGCAGCCAGCGCCTGCGCGACGCGATAAACAAAAACGTCACGCAGGAGGATCTGCTGCACACCTGCGCGATAGCCTTTGCCGGCGGCTGGAACAGCGTGAAGCTGTATTACATGCTCGGCCTGCCGACGGAGACGGACGAGGACATAATCGGAATCGCGCAGATGGCGGACGAGGTGCTGCACTGCTGGCGCATGAACGCAAAGTACAAAAACCGCGGCGTCAAGATAACCATATCGACGTCGTGCTTCATTCCCAAGCCGCACAGCCCCTTCCAGTGGGAAGCGCAGATAAGCATAGAGGAGTACCTGCGCCGCGTGAACCTGCTGCGCTCCAGCATCACCGCGCGCAACGTGAGCTACAACTGGCACGACGCGGAGACGAGCCTCATCGAGGCCGTACTCAGCCGCGCCGACCGCCGCGTCGCCGACGCGATAGAGGAGGTCTGGCGGCAGGGCGGCAGGCTTGACTCGTGGTCGGATTATTTCTCATTCCAGCGCTGGATGGACGCCTTTGAAAAGTGCGGCGTAGACACGAAGTTTTACGCGAACCGCGAACGCAGTGTGGACGAAGTCCTGCCGTGGGACGTCATTGACGTCGGTGTGCGCAAAGCGCATCTTGTGCGCGAGCGCGAGCGCTGCTATGCGTCCGAGCTGTCGCCGGACTGCCGCCATCAGTGCTCCGGCTGCGGCGCGCTGAAGCTTATGAACGGGGGACGATGCGATGGATAAAATGAGACTGAGATTTGAAAAGACCGGCCGCGCGATATACATCTCGCATCTCGACATGATGCGCACGATGCAGCGCGTGTTCGCCCGCGCAGGGCTGGAGATGAAGTATTCCGAGGGCTTCAATCCGCACCCGCAGATATCCATAGCCCTGCCGCTCTCGGTCGGGACGGGCAGTCTGTGCGAGATAATGGATTTCCGCCTGACCTCGGATACCGAGCTTGAGACGCTGCCGGAGCGCATGAACGCCGTGATGCCGGAGGGCATCCGCGTTATCGAGGCGTATGAGCCGCAGCGCAAGGCGTCGGAGCTGAAGTGGCTGGATATAAAGGGCGTGTTTGAATATGACGAGCGTGACAAGACGGCCATGGCCGCGGCGCTCAAAGAATTCTTCGAGCGCGACGCGATAGTGATAACGAAGAAGACCAAGCGCGGCATGGGCGAGAGCGACATCCGCCCCGCGATAAAGACCATAGGCTTCACGGTCGATGACACCGGCGTAATCGTGGAGGCGACGATATCCGCGCAGGAGCCGACGCTGAATCCTGAGCTGCTGGCCGAATCTCTGCGCCAGCTCGCGCCCGATATCGCGCCGGACTTTGCGAAGTTCACAAGGGTCGAGACCTACGACGCGGACATGAATATATATAGGTAAGCGACGGGAAAATCGGGGAGAAAAGTACTTGATTTTGCCTGTACGCTGTGCTATAATATCACAGCTTGCGCAGACAGAGTGTCTGCGGGCATAGAAAGGCGGTCCGCTGCCGAGGCTCAAGCCCGCCGGTAAGAACGTCTATATGTAGGAAGGATTAGATTATGGATCTGGTCAAAATTCTCAGCGAGCAGTACATGAAGAAAGAACTGCCCGAAATGAACGTCGGCGATACCGTGCGCATCATGGTTCGCGTCAAGGAAGGCAACCGTGAGCGTACTCAGGCTTTCGAAGGCACCATCATTGCCAAGAAGCATGGCGGCATCAACGAGACCATCACCGTCCGCCGCATCTCCTACGGTGTAGGCTGCGAGAAGGTCTTCCCGGTTCACTCTCCCTCCATCGACTCTGTCACCACCGTCCGCAAGGGCAAGGTTCGCAGAGCAAAGCTGTACTACCTGCGTGACCGCGTGGGCAAGAAGGCAAAGGTCAAAGAGCGTCTGTAATCGCTGTTTGTGCCGCAAAACGTATAAAACAGCCTCTCCCGGCTTGGAAGAGGCTGTTTTATACGTTTTTAAAAAGATTTCTCAGGATCGGGAACCCTTTCGTAGGGGAAATCGTATATATACTCCGGAAGAAGCTCTGCGATGATCTCCGCCTCGCGGGCGTACTGCTCGTTCGCGCGGAAAAGCTGAGTGTTCTGGATGGACTTCGCGGGGTCAAAATGCGTTCTTGGGGCGCTGTGCTGAGCCTTGGTCACGCCGAGGAAGGCGTATATCCGCTCCATCGAGGCGTCGTAATTATATATCAGATCCTCGAATTGCAGCTTCAGCACCTTGGCGCTGCCGGACGGGCGCTCGCTGCCGCGCAGGCGTCGGTAAAACTGCGCAAATTCCTCCGCATCCGTCGGGAACACGACGGCGTTATTGCGCGACCGCCAGACGTATTTGTTCTGGATAAACACATCGCGCGGGTCGCGGCTGACCTCGAATACGCGCAGCTCGTCCCCAAAGTAATTATCCACGCGGAAGAGATTGTGCGGCAGCAGGAGCTGATCGAGCACGATGTTGTGCTCCTGCAGGCCGATCTCGTCCATTACCCCGGAAATAAAGCGCGAGGCGGCGGAATAGAATTCCTCCTCGGTGGGGATCGAAAGCATGGTGTCGTAATACGTGCGCGGCTTGCGAAGCTGCACCTTTTTCATCGTCAGCAGCCAGACGATCTTGCGGATGCACAGCTCAACAAACATGCGTGCGTTTGTGTTCTCCTGCCAGTACCAGTAATAGTTCGGCCGGGAGAAGGTCAGTTCGTCGACAAAGCGGAGGCACAGATCGTAAAAACCGGGGCCGACATGCTCGTTATAGTGCCCGACCCACCAGTATTTTTTCGTGCACAGCTGCTTCATCGTGCCGAGAAAGCTGTGCAGCGCTTCGTCGCTGCGTATGGCGTTGTTGCCGTGCAGGAGCTTGTCCTCAAGGTCGAAAACGCCGTTCGGGCAGTGCAGAAAAACAAACTCAAAGTCGCCGTCGCGGGCGCTGCATCCGTCTATCTCGGCGAGAATATCCGTCACCGCAGACGAGCCGGAGCCCATATATCCGATGGGTACAAGTATCTTATTCATGTGTCCTCCAGTGTTATTAGAAAATATTAGAAAATAAAGTCTTTGCTTTCCAACCAAAAAGTGGTAAAATACGAACATGCTGTGACAAATTATATCCCATTCTGACAAAAAAAGCAAGCCGTGCGGGCGCTGCACGGGGACAAGAGCTTATTTATGCTGCTGCCAATATTATTAAAAAATAAGGACTTTACTTTATAATCAGAAACTGGTAAAATAATAAATTAGCTGTGACTGATTATATCTTGTTTTGACAGGAAAGGCAAGCTATGCAGGAAAAATCTCTTGCCCGCAACGGCATATACAAAGCTCTGCTGAATGGCTTCAACCTCGTTATTCCACTGCTTGTCGGGCCGTATATCACCGGCCTGCTGAACGAGGAGCTTTACGGCATATATAACCGCGTTTATACCGAGTACAGCGTTTTCCTCGCGCTGGCCTCCTTCGGCATATATAACTACGGCGTGCGCGAGATAAGCCGCGTCAGGAACGACCCGGTTGCAACGAACAAGCTCTTCACGAGCCTTTTCCTCATCGGTATCGTCTCCAACGGCGCGGCGATGCTGGTGTATGTGGCGTATACCTTCTGGCGCTCCAGCTCGCAGATAGAGGTACATGTCTATCTCGTCATGCTCATCCAGCTCTTTGCGAACATTTTCTATGTCGAATTCGCAAACGAGGCCAAGGAAAACTACCGGTTCATAATGGTCAAGACCATACTTGTGCGGCTTGGCTATCTGATATCCATCTTCGTGTTCGTGCGCAAGCCGAGCGACGTTGTGCCGTACGCCGTGGTTATTTCCATGACCAACTTTGTCAATAATATCCTCAGCTATATCAAAATCAGACGCGACGTGCACTTCGATTTCGGCGGCCTGACGATAAGAAAGCACCTGTTCCCACTGGTGGTGTCGCTCGTTATAGTGAATGTGGACGTTTTCTACTTCCAGCTGGATAAGATAATGCTTTCGCCGCTGGTGAGCGATATCGCGGTCACGGAGTATTTTATCCCGACGAACATCGTCGGCATGGTGTCCGCAGTGCCGCTGGCGCTCATAAACGTCGCCATCCCGCGCGTCTCGGCGCTGCTCGGCGAAGGGAAGCGGGACGAATACGAGCGGGTTCTGAACGACACGACGGAGAAATACCTCGCGCTCGTCATTCCTATAAACTTCGGCTTCATTGTGCTGGCGCAGGAAGTGATGCAGCTGTACACGCAGGACGTGTATACCTACGTGTGGCCGGTGCTCATAGTCGCGGCGATATCGCGCATCGCGCTGTCGTTCCAGTCGGTGCTGAATAATCTTGTGATGTACGTCAATTCGCGCGAGAAGCAGCAGGTTGTGCTGCTCGCGGTATTCGGCGTGATGAACCTTGTGATGAATTTCATCCTCGTTGCGGTGGGCTGCTTCACCGTCATTACCTCGCTTGCCACCACGACGCTCGCGGTCATACTGTTCGTCGTGACCTGCTACTTCTACGCCGTGAAGAAGATCGGCGTCAATTGCAGGCTGTTTTCCAAGCGCATATGCGGCTACCTGCTGGCTTCGGCGCTGTTTATCCCGCTGTCGCTGCTCATCCGCACGGCGGGGTTGAACTACTGGGTGAACATCGCGGCGATAATCATCGCATGCGTCGCGCTGTATGCCGCGTACATGATACTCACCAAGGACAAGCTGGCGTATGAGTTGCTGAACGCGACCATATTCCGCGGCAGAAATAGGCAGAAAGAATAAAATCAGGGAGATAAGACATGGAAACTGTGCGTATAATTACGCTGCACCTTGCTTATGGCGGTATAGAAAAAGCCGTCTGCCAGATGGCGAGCATGTTCGCAGAAAAATACGACGTGGAGATAATCTCCGTATATGACATGCCGGACGCCCCGGCCTTCCCGATAGACGAACGCGTCCGCGTCCGCTATCTTCTCGACGAGATACCGAACAGAGACGAATGGCGTGACTGCGCCCGTAGAAAGGATGTTTTCGGCCTTGCGCGCGAGAGCTTGAAGGCGGCGCGCATTCTGCACGATAAAAAGAAGGCCGTCATAGACGCGGTATCTGCGATAGACGACGGCGTGATAATAACCACAAGACCGGAGCACAACGTCCTGCTGTCAAAATATGGCCGCTCGGACGTATATAAGCTTGGCCAGCTCCATCAGGATCACTGCTTTGACAAAAAGCTGCTTGACAGCTTCCGCCGCGACTACGGCGGTCTTGACGCGTTTATTCTTCTCACGCCCGGCCTTGCCGATGAGGTGCGCGAGATTATGCGGGATAATAAGCACACTAAAATAGTCGCTATCCCCAATTTCCTTGAGCACTATCCGGAGACCATACCGGAGCGGAGGGAGAAAACAATCCTCGCAGTCGGCAGGTTGGTCGATGTGAAGGGCATGGACAGGCTTATCAGAATCTTCGCCGCAGTGCATGAAAAGACACCGGACTGGAGTCTGCGCATCGCGGGCGAGGGTGAGGAGCGCCCTGCGCTCGAAGCGCTGATAGAAAAGCTTGGCATTTCCGGCTGTGTGAAGCTTATGGGCATGCTCACGGCGGACGAGGTGGAGCGGGAGATGCTCTCTGCGGCGATATATGCCAGTACCTCGAAGAGCGAGGGATTGTCGTTCGCGCTGGTGGAAGCGATGAGCTGCGGCATGGCGCCCGTCGCGTTCGATGTCCGCGTCGGCCCCGGAGCGACGATAACAGACAGCGTGAACGGCTATCTTGTGCCCGACGGTGACGAGGCGGCTTTCGCGGAGCGGCTGCTCGCGCTCATCAACAGTCCGGAGCTTATGGCGGAGCTGAGTGCGAATGCAGAGCGCCGCGCGCGGGACTTTTCCAAGGAAAACATATCCCGGCAGTGGTTTGACCTTCTGGAGGAGAGATAGATATGCGGGTAAACGAAAAGTCATTTAAAAAGTTTTTATATGACAACTGGCTGACGCTTCTCATAGCGCTTCAGCCTCTGCTCGACGCCCTCGCTTTCTGGACGCAGAACGAGCGCGGTACCGCGGCGGGAGCAATACGGCTTATAATAATGCTGGTTCTCCCGATAGTGCTGCTGATAAAACTCGAGGGGAAAAGGCGGATGAGGTTATTTCTCGCGCTTGCCGCCGTCGGCGTCATATGTGTGATGCATGTGATAAACGGCCTGCGGGTCGGTAACTATATGCTTGCAACAGACGTGGCGTATATGGTACGTGTCGCGCAGATGCCGGTGCTTGCTATCTGCTTTATCTTCTGCATGGATGATGACAGCAAACTGCGGCAGGCCGAGCGTGGAATGCTCACGGCTGCAGCCATTGAGCTTGTGAAACTGCTCATCTCGGTACTCACCGGAACGGCAAATTCAACGTATGCGGACGGTGTTGGCCTGTCCGGCTGGGTCATAGACAGCAATCGCTGCGCGATGAGTATTATTATTTCCGTGCTTGCCATGTTTTCTGCTTTCTATATGCTGAAAGGCAGAAAGCTTGTTATAACGCTGGGCGTTCTGTTGGCTGTATTTGCGGTGCTGCTTGCAAACGGTACGAAGGCTTGTTATCTTACTTTTATTATAATCTGTGTATGCGGCATGATAATGCTTGTCATACGTTTTCTTGCGGGCGACAGAGGAGAGTTGAAGCGTGACATGATAGTCGCGGCGGCTCTGGTGCTCCTCTGCGCGGCGAGTATCCGTGCCTATGATGTTACGCCGCGTGTAGTGGAGGACAGCCGCCTTGCAGTTGCCTATATAAACCATGATGAGTTTATCCGGTCGAATGCCCCCGACATGGATGGTAATAATACAAACGCGCCGGGGCAAAGCGGTGACAAAGCATCGCGCTCGTATGTTGAGTGGATGTATAGTCAGTTTGTCCCTGCGGATGTGATTGACCGCTTCGGCGTAGACCGTGTGATAGCGGCCGCAGGAGCGACGGAGGATGTCAAAACGCTTATGGACGCCAGATACATAAAGCGGACATATGCGAAGATTGTATGGGATGGCAGCGACACGCTTACAAAGCTGTTCGGTTTTCAGTTTTCGGAGATGAACACCGGTGAGGTCACTTACGACCTTGAAAACGACTGGCACGCAATATTGTACTATTACGGCTATGTCGGCTTTGCCGCCTACGTGGGCTTCCTGCTGTTTATTCTTATTATGATTCTCCGTCATGCGATGCTCGACTTACGCGGAACCGTCAGCGTTCGGAATATGGGTCTGACGGTTATGTTTGCCGTTGAACTTGGACTCGCACAGTTTTCCGGCGCGATACTCCGGCGACCCAACGTGTCGATATATCTTGCGCTGACGGCGGCGATGCTGTATTATATAAACGTAACTGATTTCCGGAAAAAACGGAAAGCGTCGCTGGAGGAAGGAATATGAAGCTCAGTATAATAGTTCCGGTATACAATGTTGAAAAATATCTCGCCCAATGTCTCGACTCACTGGTGGGACAGACAGTGGAGGATTATGAGATAATCGTCGTCAATGACGGTTCCCCGGACAATTCCCAGCGCATTATTGACGACTATGCCGCCCGCTATCCGGGGCTGATAGTCCCGATGATTAAGGAAAACGGCGGCCTGTCCAGTGCGCGCAACCTTGGAATGACTGTTGCGAAGGGCGAATTTATCGGCTTTGTGGACTCCGACGACTGGGTCGATGAGACCATGTACGAAAAAATGCTTGAGGCCATCGAGCGCGAAAACGCGGACATCGCCTATTGCGACATGGAGGACTATTATGATGATGGAACGGTAGTTTACCATGACGTGACGAACTTTACCGACCCGCTGATGGTAACATGCTCAGCCTGCAATAAGCTCTTCCGCCGCAGTCTGATCGGCGATGCGCAGTTTCCGGTCGGGCTTTGGTATGAGGATCTCTCGTTTGTGACGAAGCTTCTGTTTAAAACAGACCGCATAGCTGTTATACATGAGCCGTTCTACCGCTGCCACTGCCGCGCAGGCTCCATAATGAACAGCGTCGCATCAAAGAAAAATCTCGACATCATAACCGTTATCGACGATCTGGAGAAGACCGCACAGCAGCTCGGGAAGGAGAACAAGATAGAGTATCTTGTCCTGTCGCACATCCTGCTTACGGGGATAAACCGCGTGGCCGCGGGCGAGAAGAGCGCGGACAGAACCGAGCTTATAAAAACGATGCGAGAATATGCGCAGAAAAAACTGCCGAAGCTTACGCAAAGCGAGAGCTTCCGCAGTGAGTCGACGAAACGCCGCGTAATAATGTTTCTGAACTATCACGGGCTTGAGTCTGTCTCGCAGTTTATACTGAAAACGAAAGCCAGAATGAAATAATAAAAACCACCGATGCACAGCATCGGTGGTTTTTATTGACGCACTATTAATACTCAGGCAGGCCGACGACCTCGACTATGGTCTCTATCGAGCTGTACGGCTCGTAACCCCACTGACCGACCGCGTAGTTAAGGCCCGCGTCGGACATAAGCCCCTCGGAATCCTCACTGATGAGGGTCTGATAAGCGGTGTACACGCCGTCGAGCTTCATCGAGAACTCGACCAGTTCGTCGTTGCCCTTCGGGCTGAGCCAATCGATCGTTGCCTGACGAACCTCATCGTCGCTCATCTCGTTGCCGGACGCCCAGTTGAGCATATCCGCCGCGATGACCGCCGCCTTCAGGCTCGAACCCGCGGAGCCGGGCTGTGCGTCATTGTTGATCTCGTCGAGTATGGCGTCGAGCGCTACTATTCCGGTGTCGGGCACCGGGGTGTTGACAACAACGGGTTCATCCGTCACGACGGCGGGGGACTGGGTTGCCTCGACGGGCGGCTCGGACGGCTGTTCGGCCGCAGTCGCGCCACAGGCGACAAGCGCGGGCACCAGCATAAGTGCTATTATAAGATAAAAAAGCTTCTTCATTTGTCTGCCTCCAATTTATATAAAAAAGTATAATTCTTAGGTTGACGTTACTATACCTTGTTCCTACGCAAAAATCAACAAAAGAAATATTAAGATTTTACAAAACATAGACAAAAATCCTCCGCCGCGGTAATAAAACCGCGGCGGAGGAAAGATTTTAATTGAAGCTGTCGGAATTCGCGGAGAACAGGTGGTCAATGCGCTCGCGCAGTGCCCTGTATTCGGGCTTCGTCAGCGCGGGATCGTCCTTCAAAAGCCGCTGTGCCTCGTCCTGCGCGGACTTGAGAACGTTCACATCCGCGCCGAGGTCGGCAACGTGCATCTCCGGCAGGCCGTGCTGCCGAGAGCCGAAGAAATCGCCCGGCCCGCGCAGACGCAGATCCTCCTCAGATATCTTGAAGCCGTCGTTGGTTTTCACCATGATACCGAGGCGGCTTTTGACCTCTTCGCCGTCGGCGTCGGAGACCAGCACGCAGTAGCTCTTGTGCTGTCCGCGTCCGACGCGGCCGCGGAGCTGGTGCAGCTGGCTCAGGCCGAAGCGCTCGGCATTTTCCACTATCATCAGCGCCGCGTTCGGCACGTCCACGCCGACTTCGATGACCGTCGTGGACACGAGAATATCCAGTTTACCCGCGGCAAAATCGGCCATGACCCTGTCCTTGTCCTTCGCCTTCATCTTGCCGTGCACACAGCCGACGCGCAGATCGGGAAACGCGGCGGTCAGTTCCTTCGCGTGCTCCTCGGCGGACTTGAGCTTGATGGGCAGCTCGTCGTTTTCCTCGACCATCGGGCACACGACGAACACCTGCCGCCCCTCGCCGACGAGCCTGCGGATGAAATTGTTGAGCCGCGCGCGGTACGATTCGCCGACGGCGAAGGTATCCACCTTCTGGCGGCCGGGCGGCAGCTCGTCGAGAACGGAGACGTCCAGATCGCCGTAGATGATGAGCGCGAGCGTGCGCGGTATCGGCGTCGCGGACATGACGAGCACATGCGGCTTCTGCCCCTTGCCGATGAGCGCCGAGCGCTGTGCCACGCCGAAGCGGTGCTGCTCGTCCGTGACGACGAGGCCGAGGCGGGAGTATTCAACGTCGGTGCTGAAGAGCGCGTGGGTGCCGACGATGAGGTCGACGCTCCCCGCGGCAAGCGCCGCCTTTACCTCGCGCTTCTCCTTCGCGGTCATCGCGCCGGTAAGCCGCGCGACGCGGAGCCCGAACGGGGCGAAAAGCGAGCTGAGGGTCATAAAATGCTGCTCTGCAAGTATCTCCGTCGGCGCCATGAAGGCGCTGGTGAAGCCGCATTTCCACACGTACCATATGAGCGCCGCGGCGACGAGCGTCTTGCCGCTGCCGACGTCGCCCTGTAAGAGCCGGTTCATAACGCGGCCTGAGCACATGTCGTCGATCGCCTGCGCCACAGCGCGCCGCTGTGCGCCGGTGGGCGGGAAGGGGAGAGAGGCGAAAAACTCCTCCGCATCCGCGCCGTCCATGACTATGCCGCCCTGCTCGACGCGCTCTCCGCGCATCTTGTTGAGCGCGCAGACCAGAACGAAGAATTCTTCAAATATAAATCTCTGCCGCGCCAGCTCCAAGGCTCCGAAATCCGAGGGGAAGTGGATGTTCTCATACGCGTAGCGCGCCTGAACGAGCTTGCAGCGGCAGCGCAGTACATCCGGCAGGACGTCCTCAATAAGATCGCCGCACTCGTCAAGCCCCTGCCGCACACTCTGAAGCATTGTGCGCTGGTTAAGCCCGGCGTTCACGCGGTAAATGGGGATGATGCGCCCGGTGACGCTGTGCGCGCCGTCCTCGCGCTCATAGATCGGGTTCGTCATGGCGCGGCGCGCGCCGTGCGCTTCGATCTTGCCGTAAAATATATAGCTATCGCCGCGGTGAAGATTGTCCTTCGCGTAGCTCTGGTTGAAAAACGTGACGTCGAGCACGCCGCTCTCGTCCACGGCGCGAAGCTTCACAATGTCAAGCCCGCGGCGTATCCGCGTCAGGCGCGGCGTGTCCGCGACGAGCGCGCAGACGCACACAGTCTCGCCGTCCGCAGTGAGCGCGATGGGCTTGTAGACGCTTCTGTCCTCGTATTTTCTTGGGAAATATGAGATGAGGTCATAGAGAGAAAAGACGCCGAGCTTGTTGAGCGCCTGCGCCTTTTTCTCGCCTATTCCCTTGATGTATCT
>URPD01000025.1 GCA_900549645.1 uncultured Eubacteriales bacterium | reverse complement strand
CACAAAAAACGCTGGTAGTTCAGAAGCTAAGGCAAAAACACGCACTCAGTATTCTTCTCTCAATCGCTCAGTTGCCCCGAGCCACCTTCTACTATCATCTGAAACAGATGCAGAAAGAGGACAAATACGCATCTGTCAAAGAAGAAATCACGGCAATTTACCATGAAAACAAAGGTAGGTACGGCTATCACCGCATCACAACAGAGCTTCGCAAGCGCGAATTTTCTCTGAACCACAAGACCGTCCAGCGGCTGATGAAGGAGCTGGGCTTGGTTTGCCGTGTCAGGATGAAGAAATACTGCTCCTATAAGGGAGAAGTGGGCAAAAATGCGCCGAATCTGCTGAATCGGGATTTCCATGCGGACAAGCCGAATCAAAAATGGGTCACGGATGTGACGGAGTTCAGCCTGTTTGGCGAGAAACTGTATCTGTCCCCAATTCTCGATTTGCACAGCAGCGATCTGGTGAGCTACACGAACTCAGAACGTCCGGCGCTGAACATGGTAACCACCATGCTGGACGAGGCGCTTGCGAAAATTCCAGACGGAACAAACCTCATTCTCCATTCCGACCAAGGCTGGCAGTACCAGCACAAACAGTATCAGCGGATGCTCCGGGAGAAAGGCATCCGGCAGAGCATGAGCCGAAAGGGAAATTGTCTGGACAACGCAGTGATAGAAAATTTCTTCGGGCTGCTCAAAAGTGAGCTGCTGTATTTGCAGGAGTTCCGCTCCATGGAACACTTCAAACTGGAACTGATCGAATATCTAGATTACTACAACAACCGCAGGATCAAGGCAAAGCTAAAGGGCTTGCCGCCTGCAATTCACAGACAGCAAGCCCTTTCGGCTGCTTGAACAATTTGCGCTAAAAATATTTGTCTAACTTTTCGGGGTCACTTCAATTGATAATGCATGGGTTTTTGATTTACTTCTCAACTATGTCTTCGGGGCCGAAGGGATCGCCGCACTTGGGGCAGAAGCGAGGCGGATGCATCGGATCCTCAGGCTGCCAGCCGCACTTATCGCAGATGTAAAGCGGCTCATTCGCTGGCTTGGGCGCGCCGCAGTTCTGGCAGAAGCGGCCGAGATTGACCTCGCCGCATTTCTCGCACGTCCAGCCGCGCTTCGCCGCACCGGCCTTGCGCTGACCGCCGGGGCGCTTCACGGGGACAGGCTTGCTGTCGCGCTTGGAGAGGATGAGCAGCACAGCCGCCGCGATCAGACCGAGTCCGGCGATGACCAGCAGCAGGACTACAAGTCCGTTGCCCTTGCCGGAATCGTTCTGCGTGTCGTCGGGCTTGATCTCGACGTCGGCGTTGCCGCCGGTGCTGGGGCTGGGCGACGGATCATCCACGCCGGGAGTCGGCGAGGCGGGAGCCACGGTCACGGTTGGCGCGGGTGTAGCGACTGCGGCGGTATATGTGACGGCTACGGCACCGGTGTTGACACGGTCGCTGTTCTGGCCGTCCTTGGTGCTCCACACGGAAGCAAAGTAGTACACCGTGCCCTCGGTCTGGGGCGGTGTGTAGCTTGCGGAGGTTGCGCCGCTGATGAGCGTACCGCCGTTATTGCTGGCTGAGGTGTTGCTGTACCACTGATATTTGAGCGTGCCGCCGTTGTTGGTATCGCTTGCGGAAACCGTAAGCGTGGTTCCCTCGCCTACGGTCTTGGTGACGCCGCTGGGCTGAGTGTTGATGGTCGGGCGCTTTAGAGCGACTTCGGCCTTCTTGACGGTTATTATAGCGCCGTTGGTGCAGAGAAAGGTTTTACCGTCCGCGGCGATGAATTTGCATTCCGCCTTCCAGCCGTTCATGGAGGCCGGGATATTTTCAAGCACAAGGCGATCACTGTCGGTTCCGGAGACCTTCAGTCCCTTGAAGTAGTCCGGGGCGTCCTTGGCGGGATAAGTATTGGTCGTGTCGGGACTGACTATGCGCCATACGAACGACGCGGCGTTTTCCGCGCGCGCGATAAACACGGCTCTGCCGCCCTCCTCGACGGTCTCGCCGGTGGGCTGCTTGGTTATCTTGATTTCACCGGACGGAGAGGGAGACGGCGACGGCGTGACGGTGGTGTAGGACGGGTTCGTGACGGCTATCACGTTCGACGTCGCGGTACCGGCGCTGTTTTTCACAGTGAGGTAGTAATAATAGGTCTGGACGCTGTCATCCATGGCCTTGGTACCGACTGTTACATTCTGGCTGTCGGATTCAAAGGTCCATGTGGTTCCGGCCGTGCCGCCAGAAGTGCTGTTGCTGGTGTTGGTATAGAGCGTAACCTCATAGGGCGCACCGCCGGTAAGGCTGAGCTTCAGCTGGAAGTTATCGCCCTTCTTGGGCGTGGTAGTACTAGCCGTGGCCTGCACAGTGGGCTGCACCGCGGTTACGTTGACGGTCGCATCGGTGGAGCCGGGCTGTCCGTCCCGCATCTCAAAGGCGACGGTCAGTTTATATGTTCCGGGTCTGGTCGGCGTACCGGAGAGCAGTATCTGCGTTGCGTCCGCGCTGAGCTTCAGGCTCATTCCCGGACAATCGCCACTGCTTATCGACGCCTTGCCGACGAGATTGTTGTCGTCCTTGCCGCTGAACTGAGCCAGTACAAGCTCCGAATACGTGCCGTACTTGCAGTCATACGCCGCGAAGGCTTGCGCCATCGGCAGCGACGCCAGAAGAAGCACTATGAGAAATACGCTGAGTATGCGCGACAGGTTCTTTTTCATTTTATCTCCTCCCTTTATGTCATACCCGTTGGGGAGGCATATTCCGACCTGCATCCCCTTTTTCGATGTTATTTTAACATAATATATTCATTTGTACAAGCCGCATCCCCCTTAAGATATCTTAAATCTTAAGAGGGATGCGTTATCTGCCGTATGTATTGTTTTTCAGGTTCTGAAGAAAAAATGGAACTTGTCGTTTCCGTCCGATGCTTCGCCGTTTTCGTATTCGACATGGACGCCGGTCACGCTGCCGGTTATGGTGTCGCAGGTCACGTTTGCCCCGGCAGTGACATTGCCCTCGATGTTATCGCATGTGACGCTGCCGCCCGCCTTGACGTCGCCCTCGACGCTGTCGCAGGTGACTGTACTGCCGGCACTTACATTGCCGCTTACATCGTCACAGGTGACATTGCCGCAGGTTCTGACATCGCCGCCCACGGCGTCACAAGTAACGGTGCCTCCCGCTTCTATGTTGCCCTCGACGTCACCGTCAACGTTCACGTTGAACTCGCTGTGAATGTTCATCGCGGGGCCTTCATAGCAGAATTCTATCCTGCGGTTCTCGGCAGTGTCGCCGCAGCCGACAAGCGTATGCCCGTGATAGAGTACAGCGTACAGGCAGTCATCATCAGGCCACGGCAGCTCGTCGTTCTTCGGCTCCGCGGCGGGAGCCTCGAGCTGTGCCGCTTCCCTTCCGAAAAGCTCATCTATTGTTACGCCGAACACATCCGCCAGCATCGGGAAGCTGGACACGTCGGGGCTTGACAGCCCGTTCTCCCACTTGCTAACCGCCTGAAAAGATATCCCCATAAGGTTTGCGAGCTGATCCTGAGTCATGTTCTTTTCTTTTCTGAGTCTTGCGATATTTGCGCCTATAACGTCGTTCATTTCGACGCCTCCTTTCGAATTTCTGACGCCGATGGTATAGAAAAAATCCCGAAATTCCAATAACTTATCCGTTGAATCGTGAATTCAACTGTTGGTTGAGTGATTTAATTATATACCCCACCGCCGCGCTGTCAATGGGCGGCTTGCTCTTTATCCGCTTTTTGGGTATAATATTTACAAAAATCAACGATTGTTGACATTGAGTTGAAATTCATTTCAGAATAAATATTTATATTCTATACATACGGGGGTGGAACTATGTTCAAGATACTTATAGCCGAGGATGACCGCGAGCTGCGCCAGCTTTTCCAGCACGTCCTCACCAAGAACGGTTATGCCGCAGTCGGCGTATCGAACGGCGAGGAGGCGCTCGCCGCCATGGACACAAGCTATTATGATTTGATAATTTCAGATATTATGATGCCAAAGCTCGACGGGTACGAGCTGGTGCGTTCACTGCGCGAGACGGGCAACAGTATTCCCGTGCTGATGATAACTGCGAAGGACGCGTTTGACGATATGCGTCTCGGCTTCGTCTCCGGCAGCGACGATTATATGGTAAAGCCCGTCAATGTAAACGAAATGGTACTGCGCGTCAGTGCGCTGCTTCGCCGGGCGCAGATGGCGAACGAGCGCCGTCAGGTGATCGGCGGGACGGTGCTGGAATGTGATTCGCTCTCGGTACACACCGGCGGCGAGAACATGGTGCTGCCGCAGAAGGAATTCATGCTGCTATACAAGATGGTCTCCTTCCCCGGCCGGATATTCACGCGCCAGCAGCTGATGGACGATATCTGGGGCTATGAAACCGAGACGGACACGCACACCGTCGATGTACACATCGGACGGCTGCGCGAGCGCTTCCGCGATAATCCCGATTTCAGGATAGTCACGATGCGAGGAGTCGGCTACAAGGTGGTGAAGCTGTGAAAAAGAAGTTTACATCCATGCCGACGCTGCGCGTCTGGTTCACGCTGATATGCATGGTGGAGTATATCGTCGTAGCGCTGCTCGCGGAACTGACGGCGTGGCTTATAAAAAAGTGGCTCGGCATAACCGTGGCGGCGCCGCTGTTTGTTTGGGCAGTGCTGTTCAGCGTCATATTCGGCTTCGTTATCACAAATTTCACACTTAAGGTATTCTTTGACCCCGTCGCCAAGCTTGAAAAGGCCATGCGCACCGTGGCGGGCGGGAACTTCAATGTGACCGCCGAGACAGACAGCCGTATCAATGAGGTGCGCAGCCTGTACAGCAGCTTCAACATGATGGTCAAGGAGTTGAGTGCGACCGAGACCTTGCAGACGGACTTCATCTCCAGCGTGTCGCATGAGTTCAAGACGCCGATAAACGCCATTGAGGGCTACGCTTCCCTGCTGCAGGATCACCAGCAGTCGCAGGAGGAGCAGGACGATTATATTGAAAAGATACTCTTCAACACCCGCCGCCTCTCCACGCTTATCGGGAACATCCTGCTCCTGTCCAAGATAAGCGCACAGAGCATCCGCCCCCAGCGCGTCAGCTACCGGCTTGACGAGCAGGTGCGGCAGGCCATTGTAGCGCTGGAGCAGAAATGGACGGAGAAGGATATCGACTTTGACATTGAGCTGGACGAGATCGAGTATTCCGGCTACGGCTCGCTGCTGATACATGTATGGACAAACCTTATTGACAATGCCATTAAGTTTGATCCCCACGGGGGAATGATTTTGATGCGTATGCGCGCCGAAAACGACACCGTGACTTTCACGATCGAGGACGACGGCCCCGGAATCCCGGCGGGCGATGAGGAACGGATATTCCACAAGTTCTACCAGAGCGACAATTCACGCGAGATGAACGGCAACGGTCTCGGCCTTGCACTGGCTCAACAGATAGTTGAGCTGAGCGGCGGAACGATCAGCGTCGAAAACCTGCCTGCTGCCGGCTGCCGCTTCACGGTCAAGCTACCGATAGTCGTCAAAGTGTGACAGAATGTTACTCAATCAACTGATTTTCAACGGGCGTTGATTTTGACTTGAACTTATGTTGTAAAAACCAATGTATAAATATCTTAACGTGGGCTGACTGGCTCATGTGCATGTCAAGGAGGCGCAAAGGATGAACAAGAGAACCGGCGAGGATCGGATATGGACGATACCCAATATTTTGTCGATTTTCCGCATGGTGTTGATCCCCGTTTTTGTCTGGACATATTGCTGGCTGAAAAACGATCTCGCTACCGCGCTCGTGCTGCTGCTCTCCGGTATCAGCGACACGGCGGACGGCATTATCGCGCGCCGCTTCAACATGGTCACGACGCTCGGTAAAGCGATAGACCCTGTCGCCGACAAGCTGACCCAGATAGCGATGCTTCTCTGCCTGCTCACCCGCTTCCCCTCGCTCATCATCCTGTTCGTGCTCCTTCTCATAAAGGAGATAACCGGCGGCGTGATGAGCCTGCTGATACTGAAGCGCCGCAAGCTTGTGCTGCCCGCCGACTGGCATGGCAAGCTCACAACTTTCCTGCTGTACGCAACCATGCTTCTGCACCTCGTCTGGGGCTCGATGCCGGAGTTGATTTCGAACGCGAGCATAGCGGTGTGCTCGGCAGTTACGCTGATGTCGTTCGTACTTTATTTTATACGGAATTTCCGCGCGCTGTCCCGTTCGGAGGGCAAGTCCGGCGCGGTTTGAGGTAAATTGATGGGATTTTGGAAATGCGTTATATACATGGCGGCGCTCGGCGTGCTGTCGTTCGTTATAGGCCGTCTGCTGCCGAAAAGTTGGTTTCATGCCGACAGGTTCCCGTATAAAACCGCGGCCTACGAACCGAAGATATATCAGGCGCTGCGCGTGAAAAGCTGGCAGGGCAAGGTTCCGGATATGAGCCGCATATTCAAAAAAATCATGCCGGAGAAGAAAATGACCGCCGAGACGATAGCCGACGTGCCGCGTATGCTGGAAGAGACCTGCGTCGCGGAGCTTACGCATTTTCTCCTGAGCCTTCTCGGCCTCGCCATGCTCTGGATCTGGCCGGGCGCGGGCGGGATAACCGTCACGGTGATATATATTCTTCTGGGCAACCTGCCCTTCATAATCATTCAGAGATACAACCGCCCAAGGCTGCAGCGGCTCTACGCCATGCAGCAGCGCAAACGTGAAAGGAGCACTATCTGAATGCGTACCCTTATACTAAGCTGCAATACCGGCGCGGGGCATAATTCGTGCGCGAAAGCGCTTCAGGAAACCTTTACCGCCCACGGCAAGGTGTGCGACGTCACCGACGCATTGCAGTTCATCTCCGAGCGCGCGTCCCAGTTCATTTCAAACTGGCACACACGTATATATCTCTATGCTCCGAAGCTCTTCAAGGCCGGATATCAGGGCGCAGAAAATCACGATTCGCTCTTCCGCGAGGGGACCGGAATTTATAAGTTCTTGACATGCGGCGCCGACAGAATGTATGATTATATCGTCGAGGGCGAGTATGACAACATAATCTGCACTCACGTTTTCCCAGCGCTCGCCATAACCGAAATGCTGGAGCGCCATCCGTCCATGCAGATAACCACGAGCTTCATTTCGACCGACTACACCTGCTCCCCCAGCGTTTCCGATTCAAATCTTGAATGGTACTTCATCCCCGCCGAGTCGCTGAAGGACGAGTTTGTCCATTGCGGCGTGCCGGCTGAAAAGCTTGTCGCCAGCGGCCTGCCCGCGAAGCGCGCATTTTATGAGCGCCCCGACAAAAAGGCGGCCAAGGCGGCTCTTGGGATGGAAGAGAATCAGCGTCACCTGCTGGTAATGTGCGGAAGCATGGGCTGTGGCCCGATACGCGACATCACTGAGCTTCTCTGCGAGAATATCAGCGAGGATCAGACGGTCACAGTCGTCTGCGGCTCAAACGAGGAGCTTTACGAGAAGCTTCACAAGCGCTTCGGCTCCGTGCCGCGCGTCCACATACGCGCAGTGGTGCCGGATATGCCGCCACTCATGCAGTCTGCCGACCTGTTTCTCACCAAGCCCGGCGGACTGAGCAGCACCGAGGCCGCCGCGGCCGGTGTGCCGATGGTGCTCATCGACGCTGTTGCCGGATGCGAGGAGCATAATCTGGACTTCTTCCTCAAGCTCGGCGGCGCAGTCACCGCCGAAACGCCGGAAGAGCTTGCGTCGCTTGCTCTTTCCCTGCTGGCGGACGAAGCCCGGCTCACGGAAATGTCCTCCGCGCTCGCGCCGTCGGACGTCATCCCCGCCGAAAAAATCTATGCGCATCTGCTCCGCTGCGCGAATAGACCGGAGCTTTAAGGACAATGCTTGAAACAGATTTACGCCGATTTCGCTTGAGAAAGCTTAACACGGACGAGTTCCGTCACCTGAAGCTGCTGATTTTCTGGCCCATATTCGGGCTGTTTTTCACCTTTGTGGAGCGTTTTTATAACGTCGGGCACTATTATTCGATGCACTGCCCGCTTGACGATATGATCCCGTTCTGCGAGTGGTTCCTGATACCGTACCTGTTCTGGTTTGTATATCTTATCGGGACGATTGTGTACACATTTTTCTTCGATGTAGCGGCATTTAAGCGGATGATGTATTTCATCATCATTACATATTCGATCACGATGCTGATATATCTCGTCTTCCCTACCTGTCAGAACCTGCGCCCGGCGCAGTTCGCGCGGGACAACGTTCTGACCCGGTTCATCGCATGGTTTTATAATTTTGACACTAATACAAACGTCTGCCCGTCGATACACGTCCTCGGCTCCGTCGCCGCGATGTTCGGCCTGTGCGACTGTAAGCGGCTGCAAAGGCTGGGGCTAAAGCTTCTTCTTGTGCTGCTCTGTGTGCTGATATGCATCTCGACAGTATTTATGAAGCAGCATTCGGTGCTGGACGTTCTGGCGGCGCTGCCGCTGTGCGCAATCGCCTACCCCATATGCTACAAAGCGGGACGGCATGAAAAAGTCAGCGCAGTTCAACTGTAAGTTGAGCTGCGCTGACTTTTTCAGTATTTATGCGTTATGAAATATTCCCGCGCGGTTTCCGCGTCGTGCTTGATCTGAGCCGAAAGCTCCTTGAAATCTTCAAACCTGCGCTCCGGTCTGATGAACGAGTAGAAGTCGACTCGCGCCTGACGGCCATAGAGATTGCCTCTGTAATCCAGCAGAAAACTCTCGACACTCACGCGCCCGCTGCTGCTGACCGTCGGCCTGACGCCGATATTTGTCACCGCAACGTAGTTCGCGCCGCCCTCAAGATATACCCGCGTCGCGTATACACCGTGCCGCGGAACCAGAACGCCCTCAGGGAAAAACATGTTTATCGTCGGCGTGCCCATCTTGGTGCCGAGGTGGTAGCCGGAATGCACGGTGTCCGCCAAGGAATGAGGATGCCCAAGCAAACGGTTCGCCTGTTCGATCTCACCGTCCGCGATAAGTTCGCGGATATGCGTCGAGCTGACAACGCGGCCATCCACCGTCACGGCAGGGATTATATCACAGCCGATGCCGCGCGCCTCACAGTACGCTTTCAGCCGCTCTGCGGTGCCCTGCCCCTTGTAGCCGAAGCAGAAATCGTGCCCCACGACTATCCAGCAGATGTTCAGTTCGCGGATAAGCGAGTCGATAAACTCGTCCCACGGCATACGCATGACGTGCCGATTGAAATGGATGAACACGACGTTGTCGATGCCGAAGCAGCGGCGGATTATCTCTTCGCGCCCCAGCGCGCTGTTGATAAGCGGCACGTCCTTCTCGAAAACGAGTGTATCCGGATGCACGTCGAAGCTCAGAACCGACGGCACGGCGTCTATCTCCTCCGCGCGCTGCTTCGTCTTTTTCAGCAGCGCCGCGTGACCCAGATGCACCCCGTCGAAAAAGCCGAGGGCTATCGCTCTTTTTATCTCTGGCATGGAATTACACCTCAAAGAAGCTTTTTATTGTTTTCATGCGGCCTTTGTCGGCGCGGCACAGTGCGAGGAATTCACCGGCCTGTGAATAGACGCGATACTCCCCGTCCGGCGCCGTGCATGAAAAGTCATTGCCGCATCGGAGTTTTCTCTCGCTGACGCCGTTGACGACGTATTTGCCTGCACTGCCGAACAGCGAGTCGACCGGTATCAGCAGTGACTCTACTTCGCCAGCGTCTCTCGCGCGCTGGGTGTCCTCAATGCTGTGCGCGTCGTCGACGCTGAAGTCTCCCGCACGGATACGGCGCAGCGAGCTCATGCAGCCGCCGACATTCAGACTGTCGCCGATGTCATTGCAGAGAGTCCTGATATACGTGCCCTTTGAGCACTCGACGTCTAGCGTCCAATCCGCCGCTTCCCCGCCCAGTATCTCTATGCCGTATATAGTAATGAGGCGGGGCTTGCGTTCCACCTCGCCGCCGCGGCGGGCAATGTCATACAGCTTCTGGCCGTTTATCTTTATAGCGGAATACATCGGGGGAACCTGCATGATATCGCCGATAAATGGCTTTATCGCGTCGCTCAGAGCAGCCCTTGTAACGCTGGCTTCACAGCTCCGCAGGATGTTGCCGGTGGTGTCCTGCGTGTCGGTGCTTACGCCGAGGCGAAGCCCAGCGATATACCGCTTGCTCTGCGCTTCGGCGAATTCTACCGCGCGCGTCGCCCTGCCGACGAACATGACGAGAAGCCCGGTCGCCATCGGGTCAAGCGTCCCGGAATGGCCGATGCGGCGCTCCCGCAGTATACCTTTCAGCTTTGCCGCGACGTCGTGACTTGTCCAGCCCTCTGGCTTGTCTATGAGAAGGATGCCGTTCATTTCCAGACCTCGTTGATTACGGCAAGGAGCATGTCGCGCGCCTTTTCGGGCGGGCAGTCGATTGTGCAGCCGGCTGCCATCGCGTGGCCTCCACCGCCGAACACGGCGCAGATATCGCTGCTGCTGACGTTGCGTCCCGTGCGGACGGAGACCTTGCTGCTGCCGTTATCACGCTCGCGGATCGTTATATTCACCGATGTACCCTCAGCACGCCCGGCAAGCCCGGCCAGATCGTCGCAGTCCTCTTCCCCCGCGCCGGCCTGACTAAGCATTTCTTTCGTGATTATGGCGACGGCTATCTTCCCCTCGCGGTAAAAGCCCATATTGGAATAGATCATTCCCTCAAGCTTCAGCCGTGCGCGCGACACCTTGCGGAAGAACTTCACGTTCACCATGCCGTTATCAGCGCCGTACTCTAGCAGCTCCGCCGCAGCCCTGAACGTGGCGGCGTTTGTGTTGAGATACTGGAAGCAGCCGGTATCCGTCGTCACGGCGATATACAGCAGGTCTGCCTCCTCCTGAGTGATGCCGCCGCACATCTCCTTTATGACAGCCAGCACAATTTCTCCGCAGGCCGCCTTATCCGGGCAGACAAGCTCTTTTTTCGCGTAGTGCGAATTGGTCGGGTGATGGTCTATGCAGAGGTCAATTGCGCCGTCAAAGCCGTCGGCGAACATCTTCTCCGTCGCAACGTCCACCGAGACGATGTACTTCGGCTTGAAGCTCTTCGGGGCAAAGTATTTCTCAACGTGCGGCATGTACTTCGCCGTGACCGCGGGATTTCTGAAAAGATTTGCCCGTTTTCCGGCGCGGCGCAGGGCGCTGCAAAGCGCGGCGGCACTGCAAAGAGTGTCCCCATCAGGGTTTGTATGAGTGATTATGAGAATGTTATTCTTGCTCAGAAGCAGCTGAGAACATTCCTGTGCGGTCATTCGTCCTCATCCTCGTCTTTCTTTATATCGAGACTGTTTATGACCTCGCTGATGTGCGCGCCGTACTCGATGCTGTGGTCTACCTCGAACACAAGCTCCGGAGTGTAGCGCAGGTTCATCGAGGTTCCAAGCTCATGGCGCAGCCAGCCGGAAGCCGATTTCAGCCCCTTTTTGAACTCTTTTTCGTCCTTCATGCCCATCACGGACAACCATATCTTTGAATATCGCAGATCGCCCGTAGTCTCAACGCGGGTGACACTTATCATCCCCTGCTGAACTCTCGGATCCTTTATCTCGCGCAGCAGCTTTGACATGACAAACTGTATGTCGTCATTGGTTCTTGCAAGCTTATTAGATGCCATAAAATCCTCCATGTGATCTTTCGGAAAACTCATTGCAGATACAGGGCGCTTGAAAATCAAAGCACCCTGTCTGCACATATTATCTGTTTATCTGCTCCATCACGAAGCACTCAATAACGTCGCCGATCTTGATATCGTTGAACTTCTCGACCTGCATACCGCACTCGTAGCCGGAAGCGACTTCCTTCACGTCGTCCTTGAAACGGCGCAGGGACGCCAGCTCGCCCTCATGGATAACGATATTGTCGCGCAGGACGCGAACCTCACAGCCGCGCTGGATTTTGCCGTCGGTGCAGTAGCAGCCGCAGACGGTGCCGACCTTGGAGACCTTGTAGGTCTCTCTGACCTCGGCGTGGCCGATGATGACCTCCTTGAACTGCGGAGCAAGCATACCCTTCATGGCGGCTTCTATCTCGTTGATGCAGTCGTAGATGACGCGGTACATGCGCATATCGACGTTGGAACGGGCTGCACTGTCGCGCGCGGCGTTGTCCGGGCGAACGTTGAAGCCGACGATGATAGCGCCGGAGGTTGCGGCGAGCATGACGTCGCTCTCGTTTATCGCGCCGACGGCGCTGTGTATGACCTTCACTCTGACCTCGTCGTTGGATATCTTCTCAAGCGAGGACTTGACAGCCTCGGCAGAACCCTGAACGTCCGCCTTGACGATGATATTAAGGGTCTTCATCTCGCCGGACTTGATCTGGCTGAAGATATCCTCAAGGCTGACCTTCTTCGTGCCACCCATGGAGTTATTCATCTGCTGGACGCGGCGCTCCTCGGCAAGCTCTCTCGCCATACGCTCGTCGGCAACGGCGTTGAACACATCGCCCGCGCTCGGAACCTCGGACAGGCCGGATATCTCGACAGGCGTGGAGGGGCCGGCCACGGTCACGCGCTGTCCCTTATCGTTTATCATGGTGCGGACGCGGCCGACGGCGGTACCGGCGATGATGATATCGCCCGCCTTGAGCGTACCGTTCTGCACGAGAACGGTCATTATCGGGCCGCGGCCCTTATCGAGGCGTGCCTCGATGACGGTGCCCTTTGCGGCGCGGTTGGGGTTGGCCTTCAGTTCCTGAACCTCAGCGAGAACGACAAGGTTTTCGAGCAGATTATCGATGCCCATACCGGTTTTCGCGGATATGGGGCACACGATCGTATCACCGCCCCACTCTTCGGGCACGAGGTCGTACTCGGTAAGCTGCTGCTTGATACGGTCGGGATTTGCGCCGACGGTGTCCATCTTGTTTATTGCGACAACGACGGGGATGTTCGCGGCCTTCGCATGGTTGATGCTTTCTATGGTCTGCGGCATGATGCCGTCATCCGCCGCGACAACAAGGATCGCAATATCGGTGACCATCGCGCCGCGGGCGCGCATGGAAGTGAACGCCTCATGCCCCGGAGTGTCGAGGAAGGTGATGGGGCTGCCGTTTATCTCAACGGTGTACGCACCGATATGCTGCGTGATGCCGCCGGCCTCGCCGGAGACGACGTTCGCGTGGCGGATATAGTCAAGCAGAGAGGTTTTACCGTGGTCAACGTGACCCATGACGACGACGACTGGCGCTCTGGGCAGCAGGTCTTCCGGCTTATCCTCGTGGTCGTCTATCAAGCGCTCCTCAACAGTGACAATGACTTCCTTCTCGACCTTGCAGCCAAGCTCCATAGCGACGAGCGCCGCGGTGTCATAGTCGATAACGTCGGAAACTGAAGCGAACACGCCGAGCTTGAAGAGCTGCTTTATGACCTCGGACGCGGTCTTCTTCATGCGGGAGGCCAGCTCGCCGACGGAGATCTCATCGGGAATCTCTACCTTAAGCTGCTGCTTCTTCGCTATCTCAAGCTGAAGCTTCTGCATACGGTTGCGCTCTTCCTGACGGCGCTTGGACGAGGCGGACTGCTGGTTCTGGCGCTGCTTGGACTTGCTGACGATCTTTTCCTTGGTGCCAAGGCGCATATTGCCGGAACCGGTCTTGCTGCCGGCCATGTCTTCAAACTTCTCGTTATATTTCTCGATATTCACAGCCGCGCTGCCGCGGGTGTCGATAACGCGCTTCTCCGCGACCTGACGCGGAGTGTGCGGCTTATTGGGCTTCTCGGCCTTGGGCTGCTGAGATGCCGTTTGCTGCTGTGCGGGTGCAGCGCTCTGCTGTGCGGGCTTCTTCTCGGCTGCAGCCGTGGCCTTTTCGGGCATGGCTTCCTTCTTCGCCGGAGCGGCAGGCTTCTCCGGCACCTTGAAGATATCCTCAAGGGACGCGGCCTGATTATGCTGGGTCATATACTCGAAGATAACGTCAAGCTCATGATTCTCCAACACCTGCATATGGTTTTTGGGCGGCGCAATATAATCAGTCAGGATCTGGCTGATCACCTTGGACGTCACATTAAAATCCTTTGCAACTTCATGCACTCTGTACTTAATCATGCTCATACGTTATTCCTCCTCTTTCCGATTCTCTTGTTCTTCTCATGCGCCGCGGCCTCTTTCTTGCGCCGGTCGGCTTTCTCAAATCGCCGCTGGATCTCAGCCGCGCTCTCGTCATAGCCGTCCGGTACAGCCGCCGCAAGAGATTTCATAAAGGCGTTTGCAAACCCGATATCCGTTATCGCCGCCATCGCACAGCCGGACACGCCGACATGCGCGGCGATTTCATCCTTGGTAAACGGCAGAGTGACCGTGACGATGTCGCGCCCGTGCGTGAAGCCCCTTGCGCGGCTCCGGGCATTATCCGACGCGTCCGCCGCGAGAAGCAGCAGCTTTGCTTTGCCTGCTCTCACCGCGCCGCCGGTATTCGTCTCGCCCACGGCGATTGCGTTCGCCTTTCGCATGAGGCCTAGAAGATTGAGCGTTTTTTCTCTCATTTTTCGGCCTCCATCTCTTCATTCAGTTTTTCGTACACCGCTTCGGGTATCTGCGTTGAAAACGCGCGCTCAAGCGCTTTGGCCTTTATCGCCTGCTTCAGGCAAGCCGGAGCCGGGCAGATATACGCCCCGCGTCCCGGAGCCTTGCCCTTGAAGTCCAGCGATATCTCGCCTTCCGGCGAGCGGACAACGCGGATAAGCTCCCGCTTCGGTTTCATCTCGCGGCAGCCAAGACACTGCCGCATTGGTATTTTCTTCTGCATCCTGACGCCGCCTTTCTTTTAAGATTAAGCCTCGGATTCGGGCTTGATGTCTATCTTGTAGCCGGTGAGCTTTGCAGCGAGACGGGCATTCTGGCCTTCCTTGCCGATGGCGAGGGAGAGCTGATTGTCCGGCACGATGACGCGGCAGCTCTTGCCGTCGTCCAGCATGGTGACGCTGACGACCTCGGACGGGGACAGCGCTGCGGCAATGTACTCCTCCGGATCCTCGCTGTACTTGACTATGTCTATCTTCTCACCGCCAAGCTCGTTGACGATGCTGGCAACACGACCGCCCTTCGGGCCGACGCAGGAGCCGATGGGATCGACGTTCGGGTCAGCAGACCAGACGGCCATCTTTGTGCGGCTGCCGGCTTCGCGGGCGATGGACTTTATCTCGACGGTGCCGTCATAGATTTCAGGCACCTCAAGCTCGAACAGGCGCTTGACAAGGCCGGGGTGGGTGCGGCTGATGAGCACCTGCGGGCCTCTGGTGGAATTCCTGACCTCGACGACATAGACCTTGATGCGGTCGCCCTCTTTTAGCTCTTCGGTCTTGATGCGCTCGTTCGCGGCGAGCATGGCTTCCGTAAACTCGCTGTTGGAGGCGATGCGGATGGAGACGCTTCCGTTGCGCGGCTCGATATGGGAGACGACGCCAGTCAGAATCTCATGCTCCTTGGAAGTGAACTCCTCAAAGACGAGGCCGCGCTCGGCTTCACGTATGCCCTGAATGATGACCTGCTTTGCAGCCTGCGCCGCGATGCGGCCGAACTTCTTGGTCTCCACCGGCACGCCGACGATGTCGCCGATCTTCGCGCGCTTGCTGATCTTCTTTGCAGCTTCCAGATTTATCTCAAGATTGGCATCCTCAACTTCCTCGACGACGGTCTTCTTCACGACCATGTCTATGCGCTTCTTGTCCTCGTCCAGAATGACCTCGACATTGTCCGCGCAGTCAGGATTGTCGCGGCGGAAAGCCGCGAGCATCGCCTGATTTATTTTGTCGTACATGTAGCTTCTGGGAATGCCCTTTTCCTTCTCGATATCTTCTATGGCTTCAAAAAATTCTGCGTTCATTTCTATAACCCCTTTTATATCGTCGCGTGCAGTCTTACCTGCGCCACCTGTGATTTATCAAATTCAAGAGTTTCCTTGCCGGATGTGATCGTCACCCTGCCGTTATCGTAGGCCGCAAGCGCTCCGACAAATGCCTTGCGCCCGTCCTTCGGCTGGTACAGCTTTACCTCGACCTGACTTCCCATGAACTGCTCAAAGTCGGATGACCTTTTCAGCTCCCGCTCCGCGCCCGCAGAACCGACCTCGAAAACATAGCTATCAGGTATGGGATCGGCCTCGTCCAGCAGCGGGTCGAGCGCGCGGCTTATGCGCTCGCAGTCGTCTATCGACACACCGCCCTCTTTATCAATGTACACCCTGAGATACCAGCTCCCCGCCTCGCGGACATATTCAACGTCCCACAGCGAGCAGCCCTCGTTTTCCACAACTGGCTTTGCAAGGGCGAAAACCCTGTCAGTGATTTTGCTCATAAGTCACTCACTTCCACATTTTAGTATGGCCATGCCGTTCGTAAAAAAGAGTGAGCCGAAGCTCACTCTGACATTACCATAATCCTTACTATGCAATAATACCACTGTATCTTGTATATTGCAAGAACTTTTTTCCGCCGTGCAATATATTTTGCACAACGGCACTTACAGCGTGTAATTGGGATTATAATGCGCGTAGAATTCCTCGAAGCAGATGCCGTTTTCCATTATGAACTGAGCCGCTTCCTTGCCGACATAGCGGTAATGCCAAGGCTCGTCCCATCCGGTAAGCAGCACCTTGCGCGTCGGGTAGCGCTTTATGAAGCCGTACTCCGCGCAGTGCTCGTCAAGCCAGTCATAGAAATCGTGGTTCATATTTTCATAGACAAGCTTCTGATAGTGCCGGTCATAGATATCGACCGCAAGGCCGAGCTGGTGTTCGCTGCTGCCTGGGAACATGGTGATCTTCTTCGCTTCCTCAACGGCCAGCTGGTACTCCGGTTTGTTATAGTCCGTGGAGATGCCCATTTCCATCGCTATCTGCGTGGTCTTGCCGTTAAAGAGCTGGTTCTGATAGGTGTACGTTCTGTACGCCGCGCCGATAACGACGTTGAACCCCGCGTCCTTGAGCGCCTGTATCATGTCGTTCAGGTCGCCGACAGCGCGCGCGTCAAAGCTCATGCGGTAGCCGTCTATCTCCGTCAGTTCCTCAGGCTCAAAGGCCGAGGACAGGAGGTTATCGCTGTTGACGAGCTTATAGCGCCAATCGTCCAGAAACTCGTCCTGATCTATCTGCGGCCAGATATCCGCCGTAGGTTCGGGGGTATTGACCGACGCGGGGTCAAGGAACGAGACGCTGTCGCTTTTTATGTATGCGCCGTCAACGCCGCCGAATATAACGTCCGTCATATTCTCGGTGCGTGAATCTATAATGGTGTAAAGCACAAGGCATAATATCGCCATGGATATGAGCCATATGACTTTCTTTCCGTTCACTGCCCTGCACCTGCCTTTCACAAATAAAATTTGAATTATTATATCACCATTTGCTCTTCAATTCAAGCCCCGCGGCCGAACTCCTCCCCCACTGCGGATTTTGCGGGCATCCGGCGACGCGCCGGGCGGTAATAGCGCGGGGATATTCCGAATATATATTTCTGTGCTGAAAAGAATATGGAGGTGGAATTATGGCGAAAACACCGCTTTTTCGGGGTTCCTGCACTGCGATAATCACGCCGTTTACGAAAACCGGCGTCGACTATGAGCGGCTTGAGCGGAACATAGAGTTTCAATACGAAAACGGCACCGCTGCAGTAGTCGCCTGCGGCACGACCGGCGAAAACGCGACGCTCACCGACGGCGAGCACAGTGAGGTCGTCCGCCGGGTGATACACGCGGCTAAGGGGCGTATGAAGGTCATCGCCGGTGTCGGCGGGAACAACACGGAGCGCGTTCTGCGGCGAGCCGAGGACGCGAAATTCATGGGCGCGGACGGCATACTTATGATTTGCCCCTATTACAACAAGACCACGCAAAAGGGGCTTATCGAGCACTTCACATACGTCGCCGACCGCGTTGACCTGCCGATGATATTGTATAACGTCCCCAGCCGCACCGGCATGAGCATTGCTCCGGAGACGTACAAAGCCCTGTCGGAACACCCGAACATAAACGGCGTGAAGGAGGCGTCCGGCGATATCGCGCTTGTCGGCACGATACGCAGCCTGTGCGGCGACGCGCTGAATATCTGGAGCGGTAACGACAGCGACACCGTGCCGATGATGGCGCTCGGCGCGCACGGTGTCATATCCGTTGCAAGCAATATCGTCCCCGCCGCCGTCACGAAGCTGTGCGCCCTGTGCCTTGACGGAAACTATCCTGAGGCGACGGCGCTGTACGCAAAGTACGCGGCCTTCTTCTCCGCACTGTTCATCGAGACGAACCCCATCCCTGTCAAGACCGCAATGCGGCTGGCGGGCATGGACAGCGGGATAATGCGTCTGCCGCTGACGGAGATGTACGAAAGCAATCTCGAAAAGCTGAAAGCCGCGATGCACGGCATCGGCATTGAGACATGATCTGACAGACTATGTGAAACGGCCCTGGAGCGCTCCCTCAATGGATGCGCCCCAAGGCCGTTATTCTTTCTCTGCGGTTGATCATATTTTTGCTTCAAAAATGGCGTTCAGTCCAGCACGATGTCCTTTTTCTTTCCGTTCTTCTTTCTCGGATACTGCCGAATACGGGTGACGAAATCCAGATTAATAATCTCCAGCTCACCCGAATTCTTTTCGATGACCATACCCCCGTCATCAATTTCCTTTATCACACCCTGCACGCTGCCGTCATTGGAAGTAATCGTATAAACGATGCACTCTTCTCCAATAAACCGTTTTGCCAGTTCTTTCATAACGTTATTCTCCTTGTTCTGCATTTTTCGGTTCAAGATATGTCTGACTGCCGCCAGCCGTCTTCTTCGCGCTATCCATGGTATAATTACAAGGACGACCAAGACGAACAAGATTAGGTAAGTATTTCCATTCATTTACGTTTTTCCTTATGGCGCATGACAAAAGCAATGGCCAATTCAACTGCTCCGACAATCAGCCATACAACGCCGATGACGGTACTTTTCACCCACAAGAACCAAAGCAGCGACACCAAAAGTCAAGTGACCGCTAGAATAAAACACCCGGTACTGCTGAGCTTCATTAAAGTTTCCTCCTTGAAAGAAATCACGGGATTTTAATCCCTGCTTTGGAGCAGCGCATCGCTTCCCTGCAATATACCGACAGATTGACAAGCCAGATAAGGCACACTACCAGCGACGGCAGGAAGCCGATCCCGAATACCAGCGCACAGACTGCAAGCACGATAGCCAGAACCGCACAAACGGAGCCCGTTGCGGTGTATGCTTTATAGGCGCATTTGCCGATCATAATTTTCTCGGCCTCGTCGCAGCTGTCCACCCACTTTTTCTGGAACTTCATATCATAGACGGATACATCCTTCACAGGATTTGTATGCTTGGCGGCGTCAACGCACTTCTGCTGTATAACGATCGTCTCGACCATAATGGCCAGGAATCCAACTATGCTGGCAAAAACGTCATATGTGCCCGGCCTGCTGTCAAATGCGGCAAAGCCCGCAGAGTACGACGCAGCAATGAGAAAATAGGAGATGACCAGCGCGGCGCTGGATATCCACATCGCAGTTGATATCTTCCCGTCGATGATGTCGGCCAGCTCCTCATCTTCGCCGTCCCACATGCCGATCAGCTTCTTCGCGCTGCGGTAAATGGGGACACAGACAGCAGGCACTATGACTGCCAGCGCCAGCATGAGCCACGGCGCGATACGCGTATCGAAGAACGCGCCCGCGGCTTTTATGCTTCCGGTCAGTTCGTTCAGCGCGTATTTTCCGGAGAAATAGCCTATCACTCCGCCTATAAACGCGCACACGACAAAAAGAAGGATGAATTTCGGCAGAGCCTTTCGATTCGTCCGCTTGATCTCATTGTTATCCATTGTCTTCTTCCTCCTGTAAATAGAAAACTTCTTCCACTGTAACGCCGCACACCTTTGCGATCGTCAGGGCAAGGGCGACGGACGGCGAATAGTCGCCCCGCTCGATCAGGCTTATCGTCTGGCGGGACACGCCGCACAGGCGCCCCATCTCCTGCTGATTGACGTTCAGTGCGGCTCTGCGTTCCTTCAAACGATTCCGCAGTATCATACAGCACCTCCAGTTGACAACATTATACGTCTTAATGACAAATATCCTTGTCATTTTGTATTGTACTCTTGTCAGCTATATTTGTCAATAACTATTTAAAAATTAAGGGAGAGGTCTTATCTGCAAAGCCTCTCCCCGTGTGTTTAAGTCGTTATAGAATTTTTATCTCAAGCTCCGCGCACGGCTCATCCGGTATATACACCGAGCAGAAATATTCGCCGCGCTCCAACGTGCGCATGGTTCCGGGCAGACCGCCGATTGTGCAGAATGAGCCATGCGGTATCCCCGCGCCGAGGGCTTTTATATAGCTCTCCTTCATCGTCCAGATGCGCGTGAACGCCGCTCCCCTGTCCGCAGAGTTCAGCACAAACTCCCGCTCGCACGGCGTAAACCTCCGCTCAAGGATACGCACATCCGCCGCGGCGCGCTTCTGGATATCAACGCCTATCGCCCGATCATACACCGCGCAGGCGCAGCGATCCCCAGAGTGCGACAGGCTGAAGCGCAGCGGCACATCTGCAAGCTCCGGCTTGCCGGATTTGTCGGTTACTATCTCCACCGGAAATTCTATCTCCGGCATGGTATCGCGCAGGGCATATATCAGCAGCCGCTCCGCGCATATCCCCTCGGCGCGCCGTGCAGCGCTCTTCGCCGCGTGCAGCTTATCAAGCCGGTACCGCGAGAATACTGCCTCGTCCACCGTCGCCGACGGGTCGATTTCGGATATATACAGCCGCGGCGTCATGCGCGCATTGCGTCGATGGTCTTGCAGATAAGCTCCGACAGCTCCATGTCAAGCATCTCCGCCCCGCGGCGTATCACTTCGCGCGAGCATCCGGCGGCAAACTTCTTGTCCTTGAATTTCTTCATCACGGACTTGACCTCCATGCCCTCAAGCCCGGTCGGACGCATGAGCGCAACAGCGCCTATCAGCCCGGTCAACTCGTCGGTTGCAAACAGCACCTTCTCCATGTACTTCACCGGCTCGACGTCTATGCAGATGCCGTAGCCATGGCTTATAACGGCGTGGATGACGTCCTCGTCTATATCATTCTCGTGCAGCAGCTCTATCGCCTTGACGCAGTGCTGCTCCGGGTACAGCTCAAAATCAATGTCATGCAGCATACCGACGGTACGCCAGAAGTCGACGTTGTCCGGGTCGTATTCCTTTGCAAATTCGCCCATGACCTTCGAGACCGTCTCGCCGTGCTGAATATGAAACGGCTCCTTATTGTATTTCTTCAGCAGTTCTTCCGCTTGTTCAGGTGTAGGTATGTAGCTCATTTTATCTATCTCCCGTGTATAAAAGTTGCCCGGCGCCGGCGGAAAATCTGCCTGACGCCGGGTACATGATAACGCTGTTTTCTCCGGAAATCAAGAAGAAATCACGGATTTGCGCTGACGGACGGAGTCGCCCCGACATTCGCCGTGCTGCCGCCCATGTTGGCGGTGGAGTTCGGCTCGTCAACGTTGCCGATGATGCCGTCGGTATCGTTGACTATGCCGTCGCTGACATCGGGCGATACCATGGGGCTCATGCTCGGACTCGCGGTCGGCTCGGTCATGGAGTCGTTGGTTTTATTATCGCCGCAGGCCGTGAGAGACAGCAGCATCACAACGGCAAGCAGCAGAAATATAAATCTTTTCATGCTTTTCCTCCTGTTATAATTTCAAAGCTATTATCTGACTCTGCGCCGCATTTATTCAAAAAATTTAATGCCGCGATTGCTATATGGTGAAAAACATGATAATATGAAAATATGGAAAGTTTAAAGAAAAATCAGATATACCGCGTCAATATCGACGCTTATTCATCGGACGGTGGCGGAGTCTGCCGTGTCGGCGGCAGAGCCGTGTTCGTTCCGGGCGCGATCCCCGGCGAGGAGTGGGAAATAAAGCTCGTCAAGGTCACGGCGACAGCCGTATACGCGCGCGGCGAGCGGCTTATCGCCCCCTCGGTGCAGCGCATTGAGCCTGACTGCCCGTACTATTCCCGCTGTGGCGGCTGTGACTGCCGTCACATCAATTATGAAGAAGAGCTTCGCTTCAAGCTTGGCCGTGTGAACGACGCACTGCACCACATCGGCAAGCAGCAGCTTGAATGTACCGAGATTCTCGGCAGCGCCGCGAGAGATAATTATCGCAACAAGGGCATTTTCGCCGTCGCCAACTGTGACGGGGCGGCGCGCTTCGGCTTTTACCAGCCGCGCAGTCACCGGCTCGTTGCCATCGACGGATGCCGCGCCCAGAACGAGCTGAGCAACCGGGCGGCGAAGTCCGTCGTCGATTTCATAAACGAGCGCGGTATACCGGCCTACGACGAGGAGACCGGACGCGGCGCGGTGCGCCATGTGTTCTGCCGCCGCGCGGTGAACGGCACGGACGCCGTGGTCTGCATAGTCTCGGCCAAGGGTTTCGGTGCGGACACTCAGGCGCTTGTGGACAGGCTCCGCCGCGACTGCCCGGAGCTGACGGGGATCGTGCTGAATATCAATAAGACTCGCGGAAACACCGTGCTGTCCGGTGATTTTTACACGTTGTACGGCAGAGCCGATATGCGCGATACGCTGTGCGGCCGCGGCTTCGACATCGCACCGCAGGCGTTTTTCCAGATCAATCCCCCGCAGGCCGAGCGGCTCTATCAGCGCGCCTGCGAATACTGCTTCGAGCAGCCCGCGAAGCTGGTGTTCGACCTCTACTGCGGCGCGGGTACGATAAGCCTGTGTCTTGCCCGGCAGGCGGAACGGGTGATCGGCGCGGAGATTGTACCGGAGGCAATAGAAAACGCGCGGCACAACGCGGAAATGAACGGAGTCCGGACCGCCGAGTTCATCTGCGGCGACGCGGGCGATGCGGCGGCGGAGCTTGCCGCGCGCGGTCTGCGGCCTGACGCTGTTGTGGTCGACCCGCCGCGCAAGGGCATGAGCGCGGAAGCCGTCGCGGCTGTCGCGTCGATGCAGCCGGGGCGCGTGGTTTACGTCTCCTGCGACCCCGCAACCCTTGCGCGCGATATTCTGCGCTTCACCGAATACGGCTACGAGCTGAAGAAAATCACGGCGGTGGACATGTTCCCAAGGACATGTCATGTGGAGACGGTAGTATTGATGTCAAGGGTTAAGGAATAAAGTGTGAAAAACCGCTTATTTCCGGTGCTTTGGGCTATATTGGCTGACATCTAAATCACCAACTCACCTGCCTGAAAGTGTGTGAGAGAACATATCTGCCAAAGCGGAAAACAGGCAGAAAAGTTGAGTTAGTGGATTAGATGTTTAGCGCTGACAGTAGTTCAGCATACCCGACTGTTTTTAGCGAACAAGTTGTGGATTAGATGTTAGTTCGTTCACGCATCCATCTCATAAATGTGATGAAGGTACATAGGAGGAATAAATTGGCTGATGTATTTTTTAGAGCCTCAAAGGACGCATTAGATAATATCACTTCGGCATTTGATTTTGTTCATCCATTAAATGTAAGTTTGAGATATACAAGAAGTGTAATTGCGGAGGCGCTTGCGGATAATCCTGACTTGACGACAGCTGATTTTCAGAGAATGATTGACCCAAACAACATTGTTCATGGTGTAAATTATAACCGTGCTTTCATAGATACTGCTTGGATTTCTCAGGAAGAAAGTCTGGCATGGCTGTTGTTAAACAACTTATTCGCAATTCACGAAGGATGGGCACAGCGGTTATTTGAAGATATTTTTAGTGGTTTTCATTATACTGATATTTCATTTACTGGCTGAAAGGGAAGGTTCTTCTACTGGAAATCGATACACCATCAGAGGATGAGGCCCATACGATTTTCCTGACGATGAATGATCGTGGACTCAGCTTAAACAGTGCCGAGATGTTAAAAGCTTTTATCATTCAGCAGGTAGATGAAGCAGACCGTGACTCGGTTAACAAAGTATGGCAGCAAAATATTACCCGTATCAAAAATGCCTTTGACTCCGAGAGCAGCGGCACAGTCAAAGCTGAAGACGTTGACTTCATTTCCGCCTGGCTTCGTGCCAAATACGCAAATTCCATCCGTGAGACGAAAAAAGGTGCGGAAGATCGGGATTTTGAGTTGCTGGGTGAAAAATTTCATACTTGGGTCCGAATGAACGCCCGGACGGAAATGCAGCTGACACAGCCAAAGCAATATAAAGAGCTGGTTACCATTGAAATGACCTTGATGACCAACTTGTATCTGCGTATTAAGGCATATTCTGAAAAGCTTACAAAAGGCTTTGAGGCGGTATTCTATAATGCCCACCGGGATATTACCTACCAGAATTACCTGATTATGTCGGCAGTGCGCGTAGATGACGCGCCTGCGGTTGTTGACCAGAAAATCAAGATCGTTGCAACCTTTATTGATATTTTTGCGTCTACTCGTATTTTTAACTATAAAAAGATCAATTGGAATACAAACAAAAATCTCTTGTTCCGTGTTATGTGCCAAATCAGGAATCAAGATGTCAAGACAATTGGCATTAAGCTGGTATCAACACTGCAGCGGATGAGCGAGAAACTGGATGCCATCCAGGATTTTGAGCTGAATCAATTTACCGGACGGTATATGCTTCACATGCTGGCTAGATTGACTGACTATGTGAATGTGCGCATGGGGCTAGCCTCTCAGTTTGAAAACTATGTGGACCGAAATCCGAAGACTACCTATGACATTGAGCATATTCTGCCAGACGATTATCAAACCTACAAGGACCTGTTCAACGACGAGGAGGATTTCAAAAACAACCGCAGAAAATTCGGCAACCTGATTCTTCTGACCAGTGATCACAACCGTAGTTATCAGGATATGCCCTATGACCAGAAAGTGGTTCAGTACATGGGTGATAATATTCTGGCCCAGTCTCTAAATGCCGGAGCTTATCAGAACAATCCGAAGTTCCTGGCATTGAGCAATGAGTACGACTTTAAGGCTTATGCTCAATTCGATAAGACTGCAATCCGCGAACGGCTCCAACTCTATACTTCCCTTGCAAAATCGATCTGGAATCCCGCTGTGATCAAAGAATTGGCTGGAGGCTGGGATGATGCAATGGAAATCACTATCCAGAGTGGAAACGCCCGTCGTTTTACAGTCGAGTATGGTTCTGGCAGAAGCTGGGCAGACGCGCGGAAATACGGCTTTGTGTCTGCGTATGGTGACGGTGGAACACTTCTGAATAATATCAGTGTGGGGGATTTTATCTTCTGTCACATTGCAGGTGTTGGGTTTGTTGGTATTGGTACAAGCACCTCACGCGAGACACCCGCCGCTAGCTTTTCTGTGAATGATGATGGCATCATAAAAAATATCTTGGACTGTGATTGGGCGGACCAAACAGCACGAGCTACAATTGATCCTGCCAATGAATATTTTATTGGCATCAAATGGATTTATACTGTTTCTGCTGATGAAGGTTATTGGGAGAAAGGCATGACAAGCCTTCCGATGGTTGCGTATATGATGAATGACGAAACCACGCATAACAAAGTACTGAAGCATTTCAATATTACTCTGACTTGATTTTCCCCGGCTAAATTCAACGCGCAAGCTATTTGATATAAT
>URPD01000024.1 GCA_900549645.1 uncultured Eubacteriales bacterium | reverse complement strand
ATTAATTCCGCCGATCTCAATGATATTGGTGTAGCCCAGTTTCACCAGTTTTTCAGATGCCTGCTTACTCCGATTACCGCTGCGGCAGTATACCAGAATCAGCTGATCTTTATCCGGCAGTTCAGAGATATCCTCTGTGCCAATGGATTCGTTGGCAATATTGATAGCACCGGGAATATGCTTTTCGCTATATTCCTGAGCAGTACGAACATCGAGGATGATGTATCCGGTTTCCTCCTCCATCATCGTAATAGCTTCCTCCATAGTAATCTGTCGATAGGTTTTTTCAGCGGATTGCGTTGCACAACCAGAGAGAAGCAGTAAAGTCATTAAAATGGGAATGATTCTTTTCATGTGTATACCTCCGTATTTTGAAGATAGGGCAGCCATTTCCAGCTGCCCTGTTTCCTTTTTTATGTTCTTGCCATTCCGTCTACACTGAGTACAACGCCCGTAATATAGGATGCTTCGTCAGATGCCAGGAACACAAATGCATACGCTTCTTTTCTTCGGCCTGACGCTCACGTTCTTTTGTTCTAAAGCAGCCCTTTGCTCTGCCTCTCGCCGCTGTTGCTCTTGTTCACGGAGAAGCGCAGCAAGCATATCCTCCTCACGGCGCTTTCGTTCGGCTGCTATCCGCGCAGCTTCTTCTTGACGACGTTTCTCCTCTTCCTGCACAGCTTGTTGCAGCAATAGCTCTTTTGAAGAGATAAGCTGATTAAGCATGGCTGGCCTCCATCTATTTATAGTTATACATTATAAATTATAACATGCTTTTTTTGGTTTTCAATAATTAACCATGGCAATTTTGCGAAAGGTTGCTTGGTTCGTCATTGCATCATGTCGTTCTTTGGTTCAAATCCACCCACCGCTAACTTTTTCCGACTACTTTGCTCAGTTAATTTGAAGTAAAAGGTGCGCGGGATTTTTGGCCTGAAAACGCAGAAAACCGGCCCCGGAGCGGTCTCATTGACCATTCCGAAGCCGGTTTTCTCTGGTTTTACAGTATTTTGGGCTGTTTTTGCCCTAAAAGCAAGAAAATTGCCTGATTTATCTGGTAGACAAATCAGGCAACTTATTTGGCGGAGAAGAAGGGATTCGAACCCTTGATACCCTTATGGGGTATACACGATTTCCAATCGTGCGCGCTCGACCAACTACGCGACTTCTCCGTGTTTGCTCAAGTGAACATGCTATTCAATTATCAGCTTGGTTATTATAATTCACAGCCCACGCAAAGTCAAGCATTTTTTTGCCCCAACAGCATATTTCGGAATTTTGCGGTTGACAATGGCGTTATAACTGTGTATACTGCATATATACAGTTATAACGAGGTGGCGCGTATGACCATAATCATCGACAACAAAAGCGGCGTGCCGATATACGACCAGATATATTCTCAGATAAAGGCGCAGATAATCGGCGACGCGCTGCGGCAGGATGAGGCGCTGCCCTCGATACGCAGTCTCGCCAAGGATCTGCGCATCAGCGTCATCACGACAAAGCGCGCCTATGACGAGCTGGAGGCCGAGGGCTTCATATATACGCTTCCCGGCAAGGGCAGCTTTGTCGCGCCGAAAAACACGGAGCTACTGCGGGAGGAAAACCTGCGCCGCATCGAAGAGCACATGCGCGAAATTTCTGCACTCGCCGTGCAGAGCGGCCTGACGCGGCAGGAACTGAGCGAGATGTACACATTGATTTCCGAGGAGGAGTTGACATGAACGCAATAGAAATAACCGGCCTGCGGAAGGCATACCCCGACTTTGAGCTGGCGGGGCTTGATCTCTGCTTGCCGGGCGGCTGCATAATGGGGCTTATCGGCGAAAACGGCGCGGGCAAGAGCACGACCATCCGCCTGATACTCGACATGATAAAGCCCGACGCGGGCAGTATAAAGCTCTTTGGCCGCCCGAACTCCGAGCGCGCGCTCAAGGAGGACATTGGAGTTGTGCTCGACGAAGTAGGCTTCCCCGACTGCCTGACCGCCGCGCAGGCAAACAAGGTTCTGCGCAAGGCGTACAAGAACTGGGACGAGGACGCGTTTTTCGGATACCTGAAAAAGCTGAGCATCCCCGAAAGCAAGCCCTTCGGCGATTTCTCGCGCGGGATGAAAATGAAGCTCGGCATCGCGGCGGCGCTGTCGCACAACTCGAAGCTGCTTATCCTCGACGAGGCGACGAGCGGGCTTGACCCCGTCGTGCGCGACGAGGTGGTGGAGCTGTTCTCGGACTTCACGCGCGACGAGGAACACTCCGTTCTGATCTCATCGCACATTGTCAGCGATCTCGAAAAGCTCTGCGACTACATAGCTTTCCTGCACCAAGGCCGCCTTATGCTATGCGAGGAGAAGGATGCGCTGCTGGCCGAATACTGCTTCGCGCGCGGTACAGCGGCGGAACTGGACGCGATAGACCGCGGCAGCATGATTGGCCGCCGCGACGGGCGCTATGGCAGTGAGGCCATAATCCGGCGCGCCGCGGCTCCGGCTGGGCTGAGTCTCAGTCCGGTGAGCATCGAGGATCTGTTCATATTCATGGTCAAGGAGGGCGGCAGGCAATGAGCGCACTGATTTTGAAAGACCTTTACATTATGAAAAAATACTGCCGTTCGGTGCTGTTGATGGTGGTGATATTCTGGGGCGCGTCGATATTCGCCGATTCTGGGAACCTATTCTGGACATTTTTCCCCGTGATAGTCGGCTCGGTCACACCGGCGACGCTGCTGTCATATGACGAAAAGTTCCGCTGGAACCAGTATTGCGATACGATGCCGATAAGCCGCGCTGCCGTTGTGGCGGAGAAATATGTGCTGACTGCGGCGACGGTGCTGCTGCTCACAGCGGGTTCTGTCGCCGTGCAGCTGATGGCATCCGGCAGGACGGGCGAAGCGCCGGACGATCTCGGCCTAATTGCGGCGCTGACCTTCACCGTCGGTCTGCTGCCGCCGTGCGTCATGCTGCCCGCAGTGTATAAGTTCGGCATGGAGAAGGGGCGCATCGTGTACTATTCCTGCATCGGCGCCGCCTGCGCGATACCGTTCGCGCTGCCATCTAACGCGCTGGACGGTGGTATGAGCACCGCGTCGGTGTTCTTGCTGCCGGTCATCGCGGCGGCGCTGTTCGCCGTGTCGTGGGCGATATCCACGGCGGTGTATGGGAAAAAGAGTCTGTGAAAACCATGGGAGATTCATTGATGAACGAGATAATAAAGGCGCTCGAAGCGAAATATCATCCGCTGGGCATAATAGTATACGGGTCGTACGCGGATGGTACAAACAACCTTAATAGCGATTTCGACGCGCTGCTTCTGACCAACGGTAGTTCAGAGCTGCACGACAGTTCCGTAATGCCCGGCGTTGAACTTGATGTTTGGATATATCCGCGAGCCAAAATTGAAGCCCCTCACGATGCCTATGAATTTCTGCAAATTTGGGACGGTATCATTATCTCCGATAAAACAGGGCTTCTTTCGCGCCTGCAAGCGGAAGTCCGCGAGTACATACATAGCACGGCAGCAAAAGGGCGGGAGGAGAACCTCCAAAATCTCAACTGGTGCAGGAAGATGCTGGTGCGAACAGAACGCGGAGATTTTGAAGGGCGATACCGCCGATGCTGGCTGCTGACTGACAGCTTGGAGATTTACTGCAACATCGTCGGCGAATACTTCTTCGGCGCTAAAAAGGCACTGCGATATATGCAGCAGCACGCCCCTGATGCAGCCGCGGCATACGACGCGGCACTCAGCAGTCCCACATACGAAAACCTGCACCGATGGATAGAGATTCTGGAAAAGAACTTCGCCACCCGTTTTCCAGATAACTAACCAACACCCCCAATGCGGAGATTTCTCCGCATTGGGGGCGTCTCATTATCCGGTCATTTCTCAAGCACGCGCAGGAACTGTTTTGTCCGCTCCTCCTGCGTCTCGTGGAACACCTGCCGCGGCGTACCCTGCTCGACTATCGTGCCGCCGTCCATGAAGATCACGCGGTCGGACACGGCCTCGGCAAAGCTCATCTCGTGCGTGACGATGACCATCGTCATCTTCTCCGCCGCGAGCTGCTTTATGACGTTCAGCACCTCGCCGGTCAGCTCCGGGTCTAGCGCGGACGTCGGCTCGTCGAAGAACAGCACTTCGGGCTTGAGCGCGAGCGCGCGCGCAATGGCGACGCGCTGCTGCTGGCCGCCGGAGAGCTGGTGCGGATAGTAATCCAGCTTGTCCGCAAGGCCGACGCGGGCAAGCAGCTCCTCGCTCTTCGCGCGGAGCTCGGCGTATATCGCCTTCTTGTTCACGCGGAAATCCGGCCGCTCCTTGGCCTGAAGCCGCGGCGCGAGCATGACGTTTTCCAACGCCGTATACTGCGGGAACAGATTGAAGTTCTGGAAAACCAGCCCGAAGTGCAGGCGATTGCGGCGTATATCCGCGTCGCTCAGCGTTTTCCCGCTCCCGGAATCAAACAGCGTCTCGCCGTTGACGGAGATGCTGCCGCTGTCGGGCAGGCCGAGGAAATTCATGCAGCGCAGCAGCGTGGTCTTGCCGCCGCCGGAGGGGCCGATGACGGACAGCGTCTCGCCCTGCTCCAGCGAGAAGCTGATGCCCCGCAGAACCTGCAATGATTCGAAGCTCTTATATAAATCTTTTACCTCAAGCAGCGCCATGTCCGCACCTCACACCTTGAAATAGTCCAGCTTTTTCTCCAGCTTGCCCAGCAACACCGTCAGTATGCCGCTGAACAGCAGGTAGTAAACGCCGGTGAAAAACAGCGGCCAGATAATGCCCTGCTTGATGAACCGCTCGCCGTTCCACATGATCTCGTACACCGCGATAACGCGCACGAGCGAGGTGTCCTTGACAAGCGTGATGACCTCGTTGCCGATGGGCGGGACAATGCGCTTTATGACCTGCATCAATGTGACCTTGAAGAATATCTGCCCCTTGGTCATGCCCAGAACCTGCCCCGCCTCGTTCTGCCCCTTGGGGACGCCCTCGATGCCGCCGCGGAATATCTCCGAAAAATAGCAGGCATAGTTGAAAATGAACGTGACGATGGCCGCGACGAAGCGCCCGCCGCTGCCGCTGCCCCACCAGTTGTTTCCGAGGAGCATACCCGGCCCGTAATATATAATAAGAAGCTGGAGCATCAGCGGCGTGCCGCGCACTATCCACACGATGAGCTTCACCGGGTATTGCAGCAGCTTAAGCCGGTTCATGGAGCCGAGCGATATCAGCAGCCCAAGCGGAATGGCTCCGGCCAGCGTCAGCGCGAATATTTCAAGCGATTTCAGAAAACCCTGATTCAGGGACGACAGAACTGTTTGGAACATATCAGACCTCGGTTAAAATATTTGGGCAAGCCAAGCGCCCCTTTTGGGGGCGCTTGGAAAATCGCCGGTATTACTTTGCTATGACGGACTCCTGTACGCCGTACTGGTTGGCTATCTCCATGACGTCGCCGTCCGCGTACGCGGCCTTGTAGAACTCGTTGAACTTAGCCGCGAGGTCGCTTCCGGAGCGGAAGCCGACGCCGTACTCTTCACTGGTGAGAGCGACGGTGTAGGTAAGGTCAGGGTAGCTGGTGCCGTCGCCGATCATCGCGCCGGCCATCAGCAGGTCGATGATGCAGGCGTCGGATGTGCCGGCGGAGACCTCCATCAGTGCGTCAGCCTGAGTCAACACCGCGGTGTAGCTCAGTCCGGCCTCGGTCGCGGCGGCTTCACCGGCGGAACCGGATTCGACCGCGAAGTTCAGCTCCTTTAGGCTTTCAACGTCCTGATACTTGTCGGCAACATCCTTGTTCACAACGACGACCTGCGCGTTGTTGCAGTAGGCTTCGCCGCAGCTCATGGTCTTGGTGACCTCGTCGGTCAGGGTCATGCCGTTCCAGACGCAGTCGATGCTCTTGGCGTTCAGCTCAAGCACCTTGTTATCCCAGTTTATCTCGACAAACTCCGCCTTGACTCCCAGATACTCGGCGAAAGCCTTGGCCATATCCGCGTCAAAGCCGATCCACTCACCTGACTCGTCCTGATAGTCCATCGGCGCGAAATCGGTTATGCCGACGATAAGCGTCCCCTTGTCCTGAACGTACTTCATGTCGCTGTCGGTGACGGAATCCTTTGCGCCGCAGGCGCACAGCGCGAGCATCATTATAACAGTAAGAGTAATGGCAATTATCTTTTTCATTTTGTGCAGTCTCCTTTGCTTCAGCATGGTAATATAATATCACATTAGCGTAATAAAGCAAGAGTTTTCTTCGCGCCGGGCTGTGCATTTTTTGCACAGCGTTTTCGGCAAAAATGTTAGACGTGGCTATTTAATTCCTACTGAGTTTATGGTAAATTAAAGCCGTAGGAATTAAAGGAGACTTTTATAATGAATGTTACAAGCAAAGGCCGTTATGCGCTCATGGTAATGATCGACCTCGCCCAGCACCCGGACGACGGCTTCATATCGCTCAAGACCATCGCCGACCGGCAGGGCATTTCGATGAAGTATCTTGAGATGATAGTCGGCAGCCTGAAGAAGGCGGAGCTTGTGGACAGCGTCCGCGGCAAGGAGGGCGGCTATAAGCTCATCCGTGCGCCGGAGGAGTACACCATCGGCATGATCCTGCGCTGCATTGAGGACAATCTCGCCCCCGTCTCCTGCATCAAGTTCGGCAGCATCACCTGCGACCACGCCAGCAGCTGCCTGACCGTTCCGATGTGGAAGGAGCTGGACGACATCACGAACGCCTACCTCGACACCGTCAGTCTCTCCGATCTTCTCACCGGCGAGAAATGGCGCGGGAATAAAAACGTTGACAAAAGCTGAAGCTATGATATAATTCCTATCAGAATGATAGGAGATTTAAAAATCCTTGATACAGCATAGAAAGGAAAGAAAACCATGTTCGTATATGCCGACAACGCAGCCACTACCTGCGTCAGCAAGACCGCGCGCGAGGCGATGATGCCCTACCTCACCGAGAGATACGGCAACCCCTCCAGCCTGTACGCCTTCGCACAGATAGTCACCGAGGATCTCGCAAACGCGAGAGCGACCGTTGCCCAGTGCATCAACGCCGAGCCGCGCGAGATATACTTCACCTCCGGCGGCAGCGAGGCGGACAATCAGGCCATAATTTCCGCCGCGAAGCTCGGCGCGAAGAAGGGCAAGAAGCACATCATCTCTACCAAGTTTGAGCATCATGCCGTGCTGCACACGCTCAAGAAGCTCGAAAAAGAGGGCTGGGAAGTCACTCTGCTGGACGTCCATGAGGACGGCGTCGTCCGCGTCGACGAGCTGCGCGACGCTATCCGCGAGGATACATGTCTTGTCACCGTGATGTTCGCCAACAACGAGATCGGCACCGTACAGCCCATCACCGAGATCGGCGCTGTCTGCCGTGAGCGCGGCGTTCCGTTCCACACTGATGCCGTTCAGGCCGCGGGGCACATGCCCATCGACGTCAAAGCCATGAATATCGACATGCTCTCGATGTCCGGTCATAAGTTCCACGCGCCGAAGGGCGTGGGCGTTCTGTACGTCAAGCGCAATATCCCCCTGTTGTCCCTCATCGAGGGCGGCGCGCAGGAGCGCGGCAAGCGCGCCGGCACCGAGAACATGGCTGGTATAGTCGCTCTGGCCGCGGCGCTCAAGGAGTCCTGCGACAATATGGAGGCCAACACCGCCAAGATCATCCCCATGCGCGACAAGCTGTTTGCGGAGCTGTCGAAAATTCCCCACAGCAAGATAAACGGCAGCCTTGAGCATCACGTTCCCGGCACGGTCAATATGTGCTTTGAGGGCATCGAGGGCGAGAGTCTGCTGCTGATGCTCGACAATAACGGTATCTGCGCCTCTTCCGGCAGCGCATGCACTTCCGGCTCGCTCGACCCCAGCCATGTGCTGCTGTCGCTCGGTCTGCCGCATGAGATAGCGCACGGCTCGCTCCGCCTGTCCATCGGCGAATACAACACCATGGAGGAGATCGATCATATCATCAAGGTCGTCCCCGAAGTCGTCGAGTACCTGCGCAACATGTCCCCCGTGTGGGACGAGCTCGAAAAGGGTCAGCGCCCGCATCTGATATAATAAAAGCTACCGATTTATAAATAGGAGGAACTAATTATGGCACTTTACAGCGATAAGGTTATGGATCATTTCCAGCATCCCCGCAATGTCGGCAAGCTCGACGACGCTGACGGTATCGGCGAGGTCGGCAATGCCAAGTGCGGCGACATCATGCGCATGTATATAAAGGTCAAGGACGATGTCATCACCGACTGCAAGTTCAACACCTTCGGCTGCGGCAGCGCGATCGCTACCAGCTCCATGGCGACTGAGCTTATCAAGGGCAAGCCCATCAGCGAGGCGCTGGAGCTGTCCAATAAGGCCGTCGTTGAGGCGCTGGACGGTCTGCCCGCCCACAAGATCCACTGTTCCGTGCTGGCGGAGGAAGCTGTCCGCGCCGCCGTCAAGGATTATTATGACCGCAACGGCATCGCCTACGATCCGGAGAAGTTCCAGATTCACGACTGCGAGCACTGCCACGACGAATGATCTGAGCGGCACCTGATTTTGTTACATCTTTTATCCCCTCATTATCCCCCATTCTGAACCTTCAGAATGGGGGATAAACGCATGTTTGGGACGTATTTGATGCGCCCGCGCCCTTGGCTCCCATTTTAGGTAGCGAAGCGGCGGCGCGGTAGTGAATGACATGCCGGGGGCATGTCAGAGCCGCGCCGTGACCGAGCCGCAGCGAGACGCTGGCGCGTCAGCGCCTGAGGGGTCGCCATAGTAGTGCCCAGAGCGGATGCCAAAAGAAAGAGCGTATGAAAATCACATCGTAGGGGACAGCCGCTGTGCCGTCCCGCGGTCGTTACCGCGCTCTTTCTTTTCCCTAATGGCAGTCTCTACACACCGGCGACCCCTTCGGCACTTCGTGCCACTTCCCCCAAAAGGGGCAGCGCTTCGCGGCAAAGGTTCCGCACCGGCGCAACGTAGATGTGCCGCACCCCTCAGCGCCCCGGTCACCGTACCGCCCCCCTTGGCGTCCCTTCTAGGGGAGTTGGCGGCCATTGGCCGCCTGAGGGGTCGCCAGACTCGGTCTACTGCCATTAGGGAAAAGAAAAGGCAGGGTATAGAAAAGTCCTGTCATTGCGAGACCGGTTCGCAAACTGGCTGTGGCAATCCGCATCCCCTATGCACCGCAAACGGAATACACATTATGCCGGAAGGGAGCGGATTGCCGCGTCGCTCCGCTCCTCGCAATGACAGGGTGGTTTTGACTGGGCGCGCCGATTTTGACGCTTAATGCAAAACGTAGAATTTTCTCTCCATCAGTCGCTCCGCGACGGCTCCCTCGTCAGAGGGAGCCACAGTACCGCACATAGTCCTCCCCACAATACCGCTCCCCCTTCAAAATTTTTCGGAAAAATAAAGGGAAATATTTTTTTGCGTCGTATAAGAGAATCAGACGGGTTAATTACCCCAAAACGACACAAAGGTGGTGCTGCAATGTCCTGTCCCAGAGAAGAACGAGAACGCGCCGAGCATTACATAATCGGCCCATATGGCCTTCTGTCCGAAAATTCGCGCGGACGCCTTACGCCCGAAGACGAGTGCTGCATCCGCACCTGCTTTCAGCGGGATATCGACCGTATCACCCACTCCAAATCCTTCCGCCGCCTCAAGCACAAGACGCAAGTCTTTCTCCAGCCGGAGGGCGACCACTACCGCACGCGCCTGACCCACACGCTGGAGGTCAGCCGCCTTGCGCGCACCGTCGCGCGGGCGCTCGCGCTCAACGAGGATCTGGCCGAGGCGATAGCGCTGGGGCACGATCTGGGGCACACCCCCTTCGGCCACGCCGGAGAGCGCGCGCTGGCGAAGATATACCCCGGCGGCTTCAAGCACTATGAGCAGAGCCTGCGCGTCGTCGACATCCTTGAGCGCGACGGCCGCGGCCTGAACCTCTGCTACGAGACGCGCATGGGCATCCTGCACCACACTCACGGCGCGCCGGACGACACGCCGGAGGCCGTCGCCGTGCGCCTGTGCGACCGCATCGCCTACGTCAACCACGACCTTGACGACTCGATCCGCGCCGGGATACTCACCGACGCCGACGTGCCGGAGCTTATCCGCAAAAACTGCGGCGAGCGCAACAGCGAGCGCATCAATTCCATGCTGACCGACCTCATCGAAAACAGTGCGGACGGCGTGCTGAAAATGTCGGACAAGATGCAGAAAACCTTTGACTTTTTCCACGCCTTCATGTATTCTGACGTCTACACGAATCCGTGCGCCAAGAGCGAAGAGAGCAAGGTCGAGGGTATCCTCAGCCGCCTCTACGACTACTACACCGCGCACCCCGACGCGCTGCCGGAGGATTTCCGCGGCATCATCGAGCGCGAGGGCACGGAGCGCGCCGCAACGGACTACATATCCGGCATGACCGACGGCTACGCCATGGAGAAATACGGCGAGCTGTTCATCCCCTTCGCGTGGACGGTCAAATAACAACGCATACTACATATCGGAGGTGAGCGCATGGCCTTTTCCGAAAGCTTTCTCACCGAGCTTGTGGAGCGCAACGACATAGTGGACGTCGTGTCCGGCTATGTGCGGCTGAGCAAGAAGAGCGGGTCGAACATGTTCGGCCTCTGCCCGTTCCACAGCGAGAAGACGCCTTCGTTCTCCGTCTCCCCGGACAAGCAGATATACCATTGCTTTGGCTGCGGCAAGGGCGGCGGAGTCATAAATTTCATAATGGAGATAGAAAACCTCGGCTTCCGCGACGCGGTGGAGTTTCTTGCCCGCCGCGCGGGTATGCAGATGCCTGAGGAGGAAAACGACAAGGAAAGCCAGAAACGCGCGCGTATGCTGGCGCTGAACAAGGACGCGGCGCACTTTTTCTACGAGCAGCTCTATTCCCCCGCCGGCAGGCCGGGACTTGAGTACATGCAGGGGCGGCGCATCGGCCGCGCGGCGGCGACGAATTTCGGCCTCGGCTTCGCGCCCGACACTTGGGATAGCCTGCGAAACGCGATGAAAGCCAAGGGCTACACGGATTTTGAGCTGTTCGACGCGGGGCTTGTCCGCAAGGGCAAAAGCGGCGGATTTTACGACACCTTCCGCAGCCGCCTGATGTTCCCGGTCATCGACGTGCGCGGCAACGTCATCGGCTTCTCCGGGCGCATAATCGGCGACGGCGAGCCGAAATATATGAACAGCCCCGAAACGCTTGTATTCAACAAAAGCCGTAACCTTTTCGCGCTTAATCTGGCTAAAAAATCAAAAAGCGGATATATAATCTTATCTGAGGGCAATATAGACGTAGTTTCGCTGCATCAGGCGGGCTTCGACTCGGCAGTCGCCTCGCTCGGCACATCGCTTACGCCGGAGCAGGCGCGGCTGATCTCGCGCTACAAAAGCGAGGTCATCATCGCCTACGATAACGACGGCGCGGGCATCAAGGCCGCACAGCGCGCCATCGGCATCCTCGAAAAGCTTGACCTCAAGGTCAAGGTTCTGCGCATGAGCGGCGCGAAGGACCCGGACGAATTTATAAAGCTCAAGGGCGCGGACGCGTTCCGCAACCTGCTTGAAGGCTCTGAGGATCAGGTGGACTACCGGCTGCACGCGGTCACGGCGAAATACGACCTGAGCATCGACGAGCAGAAGGTGGAATTTCTGAAGGAAGCAACGGAGCTTGTCGCGCGGCTGCCCGGCGCGGTCGAGCGGCAGGTGTACGCGATGCGCGTCGCCTCGCTCTCCGGCGTGGCGGCGGACGCCGTGACGGCTGAGGTTGAGCGGCGGCGGAAGCGGCTTCTGAGCGGCGCGCGCCGCGCGAATGCCCGCGAGCAGAGCCGCCCTGAGCGGCAGACACAGCCCGTCGAGAAGGAATTCCGATACGAAAACCCCGGCTCCGCAACCGCCGAGGAGGGCGTGATACGTCTGCTGTACCTCGAGCCGGAGCTTGCGAACATGCCGGAGCTGCCCCCGCCGGAGCGTTTCTCCGCGCCGGTGCTCGGCAGAATATACTCCGCGATACTCGACCGGCTGAGGCGCGGCGACTCCGTCTCCGCCGCCACACTGGGCGACTCGCTGTCGGGCGGCGAGGTGTCGCTGCTGGTCAGCATACTCCAGAAGCCTGAGCTCCTCTCGCAAGGAGAGAGCACCATGCGCGACTACATAAACAAGATAAACAATGAAGCCGAGCTTGCCGCGGGCGGCAGCGATCTGCGCGCGCTGGCAAATAAGCTCAGAGAAAAAAAAGGATATGAGGGATAAGAACATGGCAGAAGAACGCACTTACACCGAAAAAGAGCTTGAAGAAATGGCAAACCTGCTTCTCGCTGACGAGGAACCGGCGCCCGAAGTGAAGCCGAAGAAGAAGGCCGCCGCGAAGGGCAAGAAGGAGCCTGCGCCCGAACAGCCCGTCAAAACCCCTGAGGAGCGTCTGAACGAGCTGGTCGAGAAGGGCAAGAAGAACGGCAAGCTCACCGCGAAGGAGCTTGAATGCCTTGAAGACATGAACCTCGACTCCGAGGTCATCGACAAGTTCTACGACACGCTCGAAGCGAACAACATCGACGTCGACATCTCCGCTGTTGACGCGCTCCCACCGCTCGACGATCTGCCCGACATCGAGAGTCTTGACGAGATCGAAGAGGTCACCGAGGAGGAGATAAACGACACCGATTCCCTCATGGACAGCTTCTCCACCGACGACCCCGTAAGAATGTACCTCAAGGAGATCGGCAAAGTTCCCCTGCTCACTCCGGACGAGGAAATCGCGCTGGCAAAGCGCATGAGCGAGGGCGACGAGGAGGCCAAGCGCCGCATGACCGAAGCCAACCTCCGTCTCGTCGTCTCCATCGCCAAGCGCTACGTCGGGCGCGGTATGCTGTTCCTCGACTTGATTCAGGAGGGCAACCTCGGCCTTATCAAGGCAGTCGAGAAATTTGACCACACCAAGGGCTACAAGTTCTCCACCTACGCCACATGGTGGATACGTCAGGCCATCACCCGCGCCATCGCCGATCAGGCGCGCACCATCCGCATCCCCGTCCACATGGTCGAGACCATCAACAAGACCATCCGCGTCTCCCGTCAGCTGCTTCAGGAGCTGGGGCACGACCCCAGCGCCGAGGAGATAGCCGCGGAGATGAACATGCCCGTCGAGAAGGTGCGCGACATTCTCAAGATCGCGCAGGAGCCTGTCTCCCTCGAAACGCCTATCGGCGAGGAGGAGGACTCCCACCTCGGCGACTTCATCCCCGACGAGGACGCGTCCGAGCCGAGCGAAGCCGCAAGCTTCTCCCTGCTGCGCGAGCAGCTTGAAGAGGTGCTGGACACGCTGGCGCCCCGCGAGAAGAAGGTGCTGGAGCTGCGCTTCGGTATTGTCGACGGCCGCACCCGCACTCTTGAGGAGGTCGGCAAGGAGTTCAACGTCACGCGTGAGCGTATCCGCCAGATCGAGGCCAAGGCTCTGCGCAAACTGCGTCACCCCAGCCGCTCCAAGAAGCTCAGAGATTTCCTGAATTGAGCCATGAAATACGATTTTACAACGATCCTTGACCGCGCGGGGCGTGATTCTCTGGCCGCCGACGCCGTCCCCTTCGACGTGCAGCCCGATCCCGGTGTCAGGAAGATCCCGATGTGGGTCGCGGACATGAGCTTTCCCGCCGCGCCGCCGATAATCGAAGCGATAGAGAAGCGGCTGGAGATGCCGAACTTCGGCTATTTCTCCCTGCCGGACAGCTATTTTGACAGCATCATCTCGTGGCAGCAGCGCCGCAACGGCGTCACGAAGCTCTCGCGCGAGCATATCGGCTATGAAAACGGCGTCCTCGGCGGCGTAAGCTCCGCCGTGCAGGCGCTGACCGCACCGGGCGAAAAGATCCTCGTCCACTCCCCGACCTACGTGGGCTTCACGCACACGATGGCCGACAACGGGCGCGTGCTCGTTCACAGCCCGCTCGTGCGCGACGAAAACGGCGTCTGGCGCATGGACTATGCCGACATGGACGCCAAGCTCAAGCGGCACCGCATCCACCTCGCCATTCTCTGCTCGCCGCACAATCCCTGCGGCCGCGTGTGGGAGCGTTGGGAGCTTGAACGCGCGATGGAGGTCTTCGCCGCGAACGACTGCCTCGTGATATCCGACGAGATATGGTCGGACATCATCATGCCGGGACACAAGCATATCCCGACACAGTCCGTCTCCGCGGACGCGCGCGAGCGCACGATGGCGTTCTACGCGCCGAGCAAGACTTTCTCCCTCGCGGGGCTTATCGGCAGCTACCACATTATTTATAATACATACCTGCGCGACCGCGTCGTGCGGCAGAGTGAGGTCAGCCATTATAACGACTGCAACGTGCTCTCGCTGCACGCGCTGCTCGGCGCGTACAGCCCCGCGGGCGAAGAATGGGCGGACGAGATGTGCCGCGTCATCGACGCGAACCACGAATACGCCTGCAATTTCATCCGCGACAACTTCAAAGGCGTCCGCGTGATGCGCCCGGAGGGGACGTATATGCTCTATCTCGACTGCGCCGACTGGTGCCGCGAGCACGGCGTCACGATACACGAGCTTCAGGAGCGCGGCGTCCGCGCCGGTGTGATCTGGCAGGACGGCGAAGCCTTCATGCTCAAGGACACTATCCGCATGAACCTCGCCCTCCCGCACTCGCTGCTCGAAGAAGCAATGCAGAGGCTCAAAGAAAAGGCTTTTGTGTAACAATTGTTTATTAACGAATATGCTCCCCCGGCAGAGTCATAAGCTCTGTCGGGGGAGCATGTTTCATCCTACGATATTCTATACCAGTTAACTGCCTTCCAAGCGAGGCCGATCCTCACAAGCCGTACTTCAAAGGTCATCCTATCGCTGTCATCTTAGCCGTCAATATGAAGCTTCACGGTTACGAGCTTGGCCGCTTTGACCCGTCCCTCGTCGATGTCCTGCATGTCAAGCGTTTCGGCAATGACTTCATCGTCAAGAAGCTTGCCTACACGGACATCCTTCTCTTTTGAAACACGAGTAGTCATCTTATATTCGCCATATTCATCATACAGGGTATCGTCGCGTTCTGTCTTCATATAGTTATAGTAGTCAGACATGCTTGAAAAGTCTTCGCCATGCCAGTAGCTCTGTTCTTCAAGCCATTCCTGCTCATCCATATCCCCAAAACGATAATATTTTCCTCCGACACGTACAATGTCTTCAACCTTATCATCAAACTCGTACCTCGCTTTAACATAGCGCCGGGCGACGGATGCGGGGCTATTATAGGATATCACCCCGCAGACGACGCCGATAACCACTATCACGCCCAGAATAACGGCGATAGTCTTCTTGCGGTTCTCGCGGCTGAACAGCACTTTCAGGTTCTCGACCGTGAAAAACGCCTTTATCCTCTCGCCAACGCCGGGTTTCTTTTCCGCCGTCGCGCCCCCCTGCTCCGGATGTTCACCAGATAAGATCTTCTCGTTTTCGTCCATTTTTCTTCTCCTTCTCTGTAAATTATCGGAACTCCGTGGACTCAGTATACCAGCCAGCATCAAGTAAGTTAAGATGTTTTATATATAGTATTGGTTGATGTTTTAAAGCCGCACTATCACTCATACTATATGCTGAGGTGATGGTATATGTATATGCGGATAAGGAAGGCGCGGGAGGACATGGGTTACACGCGCGAAAAGTTCGCGGAGCTGCTGGACGTAAGCGTCTCATACATGGCCGAGGTCGAGCGCGGCAGGACTGGCATATCGGTCAAGATGCTGATAAAGATATGCGACGTGCTCGGACTCTCTGCCGACTATGTTCTCTTCGGGGAACAGCGCGGGCAGGACGCCGAGCGGCTCGACCGGCTCAACCGCATCGACGGCAGGTATCTCCCCCTGCTCGACAGCGTGATCGCGGAGCTGCTGGCGCTCAGCGGCAGGGAATAAAAAATCACACCTATGGTATCCGGCAGGACGCCATAGGTGTGATTTACTTATCTTCACTTTTTCTTTTTATTGAACAAGCCGGTTTTCAGCGTGTCGGCCTCGCCGGTCGTCGCGGCGAACTGACGCAGCAACTCTTTCTGCGCGCTCGTCAGATTCTTCGGCACCGCTATGCGTATCGTGACGAACTGGTCGCCGCGCCCGCTGCCGCGCAGGTACGGAATACCCTTGCCGCGCATACGGAACACCGCGTCCGGCTGCGTCCCCTCAGGGATGGTAAGCTTGACCTTGCCGTCCAGCGTCGGCACCTCTATCTCCGCGCCGAGCGCCGCCTGCGCGTAGCTTATCTCCTGCTCCAGCAGAACGGAGCTGCCGTCGCGCTCGAATCTCGCGTGCGGGCGGACGATTATGGTGACGAGCATGTCGCCCTGCGGGCCGCCGTTCGCACCGGAATTGCCCTGTCCGCGCAGGGATATGGTCTGCCCGTCGTCTATACCTGCGGGGACGCTGACGCTTATCTTATGCTGCTTGCGGATAATGCCCATGCCGCGGCAGGTGGGGCAGGGCTGATGGATTATCTTGCCCGTGCCTCTGCACTTCGAGCACGGCGCGGTCGACTGCGCCATACCGAAGGGAGTGCGCTGCGTCGTGCGGACGCTGCCGGTGCCCTTGCAGTCGGGGCAGACCTCAGGCGTCGTCCCCGGCGCGCAGCCGTTGCCCTTGCAGTCCGGGCACTGCTCGACGCGGCCTACGGTGACTTCCTTCTTGCAGCCGAAGGCGGCCTCCTCGAAGCTGACGTTGAGCTGAACGCGTATGTTGTCGCCCTTGCGCGGCGCGTTCGGGTTGCGGCTCGCGCCGCCGCCGAAGCCGAATATGTCTCCGAATATATCGCCAAGGTCGCCGAAATCGCTGAAGCCGCCAAAGCCGCCGAAGCCTGCGCCGCCGCCGAAGCCCGCGCTGGGATCAAAGGCCGCGTGGCCGTACTGGTCATACTTCGCGCGCTTATCGTCGTCCGACAGCACCTCGTACGCCTCGTTGACCTCCTTGAACCGCTCCTCACAGGCTTTATCGCCCGGATGGAGGTCGGGGTGGTTCTCCTTGGCAAGTCTGCGGTATGCCTTTTTTATCTCATCTGCCGTGGCGCCCTTTTGCAGGCCGAGCACCTCGTAGTAATCTCGTTTTTCTGCCATATCTTGGACTCCTAATTACGCACCATTGAGGCGGGGATAATTCCTCGCCTCAATGGGTTATTTCGCCGGGGGAAGATTACTTCTTGTCGTCGTCAACTACGGTGTAGTCCGCGTCGTAGTAATCCTGACCGTTGCCGCTGGTGCCGCCCTGTGCGCCGCCTGCTGCCTGATTCGGGTCGAAGCCTGCGCCCTGTGCGCCGCCTGCCGCCTGATACATCTTCTCGCTGACCTTGTAGAAGGCCTGAGTCAGTTCCTCAGTTGCGGCCTTGATGGCTGCGGTGTCGGTGCCGGTCAGTGCGGTCTTGAGCGCGGTGAGCTTGCTCTCGACTTCGCTCTTGTCGGCGGCGTCGAGCTTGTCGCCCATCTCGTTGAGGGTCTTTTCGGTCTGGTAGACCATCTGGTCGCCCTGATTGCGGACGTCGATCTCTTCCTTGCGCTTTGCGTCCTCAGCAGCGTACATCTCGGCCTCCTTGACGGCCTTGTCGATGTCTTCCTTGGACATGTTGGTGGAGGAGGTGATGGTGATATGCTGCTCCTTGCCGGTGCCGAGATCCTTTGCGGAGACGTTCACGATGCCGTTCGCGTCGATATCAAAGGTGACTTCGATCTGAGGTACGCCGCGGCGAGCCGGGGCGATGCCGTCCAGATGGAAGCGGCCGAGGCTCTTATTGTAAGCCGCCATCTCGCGCTCGCCCTGAAGGACGTTGACCTCAACGGAGGTCTGGTTGTCAGCGGCGGTGGAGAACACCTGGCTCTTCTTGGTGGGGATGGTGGTGTTGCGCTCGATGAGCTTGGTGCACACGCCGCCGAGAGTCTCGATGCCGAGGGACAGCGGAGTGACGTCCAGCAGGAGGATGCCCTCGACGTCGCCGCCGAGAACGCCGCCCTGAATGGCCGCGCCGATAGCGACGCACTCATCGGGATTGATGCCCTTGAAGCCTTCCTTGCCGATCAGGGTCTTGACCATCTCCTGAACTGCGGGGATACGGCTGGAGCCGCCGACCAGCAGAACCTTGGAGATATCGCTGGGCTTCAGGCCGGAGTCGGACAGAGCCTGCTTCACGGGGCCGACGGTCTTTTCGACGAGGTGATGAGTCAGCTCGTTGAACTTTGCACGGGTCAGGGTCACGTCGAGGTGCTTCGGGCCGGTAGCGTCGGCGGTGATGTACGGGAGGTTGATGTTAGAGGTGGTCACGCCGGACAGCTCGACCTTCGCCTTCTCGGCAGCCTCACGCAGACGCTGCATTGCGACCTTATCGGTGCTCAGGTCGATGCCTTCGGTCTTCTTGAACTCGTCAACGAGGTACTTGGTGATGCATGCGTCGAAGTCATCGCCGCCCAGACGGTTGTTGCCCGCGGTGGCCAGAACTTCGATGACGCCGTCGCCGATCTCCAGCACGGACACGTCGAAGGTGCCGCCGCCGAGGTCGTAGACCATGATCTTCTGATCGGCCTTTTCCTTATCCAGACCGTAGGCCAGAGCGGCCGCGGTCGGCTCGTTGATTATACGCTTGACGTCGAGGCCGGCGATACGGCCTGCGTCCTTGGTCGCCTGACGCTGTGCGTCAGTGAAGTATGCGGGGACGGTGATGACGGCTTCGGTCACGGTCTGGCCGAGGTAAGCCTCAGCGTCGGACTTCAGCTTCTGCAGAACCATTGCGGAAATCTCCTGCGGGGTGTATGCCTTGTTGTCTATATTCACCTTGTAATCGGAGCCCATCTCGCGCTTGATGGAGGAGATGGTGCGATCGGGGTTGGTGATGGCCTGACGCTTTGCTACTTGGCCGACCATACGCTCGCCGGTCTTTGCGAATGCAACGACGGACGGAGTTGTACGTGCGCCTTCAGCGTTGGGGATGACTACTGCCTCGCCGCCTTCCATAACGGCAACACAGCTGTTAGTAGTACCGAGGTCTATGCCAATGATTTTACTCATAATTGATTTCCTCCATTATATAAGAATTAATTTTATACTGAGATTAAATATATAACTTAACAGCTCGCGCTGCTGAGTCCTGATTCAACGTGAAGGCTAGTTCGCAACCTTCACCATGGCGAAGCGGATGACTTTTTCGCCGTATTTGAAGCCTTCCTGAAAGACTTCCACGATCTCGTTCTCGCCCTTTTCCTCGTCGTCCACATGCATCACTGCGTTGTGGAGGCTGGGGTCGAACTTCTGGCCAAGGCTCTCGATGCGGCTCACGCCGAGCTTTTCGAGCGTGGTGTTAAACTGATTCATTATCATCTCAACGCCCTTGCGGTAAGCCTCGTCCTCCGTGCTCTGCGCCAGTGCGCGAACCAGATTGTCATACACGGGAAGGAACTTCGAGACGGTGTCGGACTTGATGTCGCCGTACAGCCCCTCTTTTTCCTTCTGGCTGCGCTTGCGGTAGTTGTCATACTCGGCCATCAGGCGGAGATACTTGTCGTTCGCGGTCTTGAGCTCGTCGGCCTGAGAGGGTTTCTTCTCTTCCTTCTTTTCGGCCTTTTTCTCGTCCTTTTTGGACTTCTTGTCCTTTGCCTCGTCCTTCGTTTCCTCCGGAGCTTCGGCGGACTTGGTCTCTTCCTTGACCTCTTCTTTTACTTCCTGCTCCTGCTGGGGAGCGGTCTTCTTTTCGTCCTTATTATCTGCCATTCGGATCATCTCCCTTAATTATCAGCTTGTTATGCATTCCCTCCGGCGGGGCTTCTCCCCCGCCAAGCCGCTTGGACAAGCCCGCGGCGAGGAAACTGAGCTTCGCGGCCACTGCGGAATAATCCATCCTCGTCGGCCCGACGACGCCGATAAGACCTCGCGTGTTGTCGCCCGCGTCATAGCTTGCGATGACCACGCTTGAGTCCTTCAGCTCTTCGGCCACATTTTCCGGTCCGATGAGGACTCGCACCTCGTCGGTTCCGCCCATGCTCTCGCTGGGGGGGAGGATGTATCCGCCGCCGGACAGATAGCTCATCAGGCGATGTGCCTTGTCCGGGTCGCGGAACTCCGGCTGACTCAGCAGCCGGTTCTCGCCGGAGATGTAAGCCGAGGGGGTGTTGGCCTCGGTCAGGACTTCTATCGCAAACGCTGCTATCACGCTTGCAAGCCCCATTGTATCGTCCGCGGCGCGCTCGGTCGAGCTTATCAGTAGCGGGGTTATCTGGTCGGCGGTGATACCGGTGAAGCTGGCGTTGAAGAGCGTCGCCAGCTTCTGCACCATGCTCTGGTCAACGGAGATGGGCAGATGCACCAGACGGTTTTTGACGCTGTTGCTGCTGAGCATCACAACGATTATGAAGGTGTTCGCGTCAACATATATCAAGTCGAACCTGCGGATCGTCACCGCGGTCTGACTTGTCAGCGCCAGCGCGGGGAGGTCGGTAAGCTGGGAAACAAGCTTGCTCACGTCGCTTATCGCGTCGTCGAGCTGCTGCATCTTCTGGTTCATTCGGCGGTTCATTTCCTCCGTCTCTTCCAGAGAGAGCTTCTGTTTTTCCATCAGCTCGTTGACGTACATCCGGTAGCCAAGCGGGGTGGGTACGCGGCCGGCGGAGGTGTGCGGCTGTTCGAGATAGCCCAGCGCCACAAGCTCCGCAAGCTCGTTGCGTATCGTCGCCGAGGAGCAGCCAAGCCCTGCGTGCTGTGCGATGGCCTTGCTGCCGACGGGCTCCGCGGTCTTGATATATTCATCGACCACAGCGGCAAGTATTTTCTTTTTCCTATCGCTTATGACCATTTCAATATCCACCGTTTAGCACTCGCTTTTCCGGACTGTTGGCACTCTTACCTTTCGAGTGCTAATATACCACCCGCGCACGATTCTGTCAATAGCTTCTGCGCCGATGTTTCATAAAATTCACATTTTGTACAATATTATATATAAATTTTTCTCCCGACCCTATGAGCAGAAAAAATAACACCGCATTCCGTTTGGAATGCGGTGTAAGAGATGTTTAAACTGAAAAGTCGTCAATACTATATTGACCTGACGAAACATGGGTTCGATAATTGGGACAACCATGACCATTCGTCCGATTCTTTATAGTTGCTTCCCATTCATTCCCGCATATACTACAACGCCACCAAACCTTTTTCCCGCTTTTAGGGAGGAAAGATTCAGGCATTAATTCTCCATTTTTCTCATAATTCCATTCTTTTACCAGCTCTGGGTATAACGTTTTCAAATCATTTTTTCCGATTTTAGGGACTCTACCACTGCAACACGGGCAGCCTACCCCTTTACTTCTATTATTTGGAGACGCTTCCCATTCATAGCCGCATTTTGGGCATTTCCACCATACATTGGCAAAACGCTTTTCGGTAATATCCGCGGGTGTAAGATTCCCATTTTTTGATGGATGCCACTCTAATGCTAATGCGGGATTTCCTTCTGCTAAGGAGCCACGCTCGCAAACCCTACGCTTGGTAAAAGTTTCACCGCGTTTCTGTTTTGCACACTCTGGACATCCACTTTGCCGTTTGCCACCGCGATGTATGATTGTCGTTTGCCATTCATGGCCGCACGTTGAACATTTCCACCAGACTTTATCATTGGAATTGATGCCGAACATTTCCGGAAGTAAATTGCCGTTTCTTTCGGAATTCCATTCTTTCACAAGGTCCGGTCTCTGAGCTGCAAGTGAATTTTTAATTGGCGAAAGATATTCACGTATTTCATTTGCATCGCGCTCCAAGTCTACTATCACTGCACTGTGGATACGTTGGGAATTTTTGCGCGTCCACATATTTGAGTCGACATCTATTGAATCAATAATTGTCTGGATTGTTAATTGTAATTCTGCTTTGCCCTTTTTGGGGACAGTGTAAACAACATCAGCAACATCTTTCCAATTTTCTTCTGTTCGTTCTTTGACTCGAAATAATGTGATCTCTTTTTCCCTGCAAATATCATATTTTTGCCGTTCTTTTTTGTGCGCTTCTTCAGTATCATGCCACGCTGCACCGTCAAACTCAATCGCTAAATGGATTGACGGCACATAAATATCCAGCTCCATACCATTGTCAAAAATGTCACGGAAACGGTTTATAGCATCGGGGTACAGCTTTTTTACATAAAAAAATATGGCTTGTTCGGCAAATGATGTTTGTCTACGTTTATTGCAAACCGGACAACCAGTATTGCTTGTTACCCTGTCATGTGGAGTAGCTTGCCACTCGTGCCCAAAATTGCAGATCCACCAGATTTTTTTCCCATTTTTCTTTGAAACATCAGACGGTTTTAAACTCCCATTTTTTGTGTGGTGCCATTCTTTAGCCAGTGTTGGATAGCAAGTTGCGAAATCATTAACGCCCGAAACTGTGAGATGTCCAGAACAAACGGGACACCCGAAATTTCGAGATGTTTTTTTACTGATTGCCTGCTGATAGCTATGTCCTTTACTGCATTTCCACCATACTTTTTTCCCAGAACCGCGACTTACTTGCCGAGGACTTATATCATTTTTTTGATAATCCCATTGGTCAAGCAGGTCGGGATTTGTTGTTGCTAAGTCATTATACCCAGAAAAGATACGCCTGTTCAAACATATAGGACAACCTTGACCTTGAGCCTTATCTGCAATACGCATATCGTATTTATGACCCTTCGGACATATCCAACGAACTATTTGGCTACTGTTTATACCAAGAGCATCGGGTGAAAAACCTAATGCGGAGTTACTTTCATAATCCCATTCCCGCATAAGTAATTCGCTCTCGCTCACATATTGTTTAGGTGTTTCTTGCATGATTTATATATCTCCAAAAGACTGATACTTTTTACATGGCAGTGCTATTATAGCATACACCCTTTTAGAGAACAACAACTGTTCACTAAAAGGTGTGTTCATTTTCCTACTGTTTATGTACCGGTCTGAAAAAGGGAAACCCCGCTTCCCAAATGGGAAGCGGGGGCAAAATTATTAAGCTGTGACTTATGCCTTGCGAACCTTGTCCATGTGGCGGGTCAGGTCGAGCATCTTGTTGGAGAAGCCCCACTCGTTGTCGTACCAAGCCATGAGCTTGACAAAGTTGTCGTTCAGAGCGAGGCCGGCCTTCGCGTCGAAGATGGAGGTGTGTGCATCGGTCTTGAAGTCGGAGGAAACGACTTCCTCGTCAACGTACTCCAGAACGCCCTTCATGGAGCCTTCGGAAGCAGCCTTCATTGCCGCGCAGATCTCATCGTAGCTTGCGCTCTTCTCAAGGCGGACAGTCAGGTCAACGATGGAGACGTCGCCGGAGGGGATACGCATGGAGGTGCCGGTCAGCTTGCCCTTCAGTTCGGGGATGACCTTGCCGACTGCCTTTGCAGCGCCGGTGGAGGTGGGGATGATGTTGTTGTAGATGGAGCGGCCGAGTCTCCAGTTCTTCTTGGAGAAGCCGTCAACGACGGACTGGGTGGCGGTGGAGGCGTGAACGGTGGTCATCAGGCCTTCGACGATGCCGAAGTTGTCGTTGAGAACCTTTGCCATAGGAGCAAGGCAGTTGGTGGTGCAGGAAGCGTTGGAAACGAACTGCATGTCGGGGGTGTACTTCTCAAGGTTGACGCCGCAGACGAACATCGGGGTGTCATCCTTTGCAGGGCCGGACATAACGACGACCTTTGCGCCGGCGTCGATATGGGGCTGTGCGGCTTCCTTGGTGAGGAAGCGGCCGGTGCACTCCAGAACGTACTCTACGCCAAGCTCGCCCCAAGGAATAAGAGCGGGATCACGGTACTTGTTATCGGAAAGGACTTTGACCTTCTTGCCGTCAACGACGAGAACGCTCTCTTCGTCGCAGGCCTCGACGGTACCGTCGAAACGGCCGTGGACGGTGTCGTACTTCACGGAATAGGCCAGCTGGCTTGCGGGATGACCGGGAGCGTTGATAGCGACAACCTCGATATCGTCAGACTTGATAGCTGCTCTGAAAGCCAGAGAGCCGATGCGGCCGAAACCATTGATGCCAACTTTGATCATATTAGTATCCTCCATAAATAAATAATAAACAAAAGCCTCATTCAGCGCGGGGATCGTCTCCCCTGCTGACCGTCTAAATTGTAACATAAAATATCAACAAAAATCAATATTTCCACCTATCTATTTTTGCCAAAAAAGTGCTGAAAATTTAGCCTTTTTTCGCCTTTTTTCAAGCTCGATATTGTATATTTTGTCGAGATTTGTTAGAATGGAGTAAACGAGCCGGGCGCATGCCGGCAATTATTCGGAAATAAAACGCCGCATGACGGCAGAACGGAGTTTGCAGCATATGGATCAGATCGCAGAACAGTTCCTCGCGCTAACCAATGAAGCCGCGCTGTATGTAAGGCGCGCAAAAATCGTATCGGCCAGCACGGAGGCAAAGCGCATTTTCGGCAGCGCCTGCGTCGGGCAGAGCGTCCGCTCCGTCATCGGCAGCGAAGCCTCCGGCTCGCAGGCGGCGAACTACATCTCGGAGGTCGGCATCGGCAGCGCGCGGTACGCCGTCCGTGTCGCCCCGATGGGCGAGGGGCAGATCATATTCGTCACGCCGACAAGCACCCGCAAGCCTGTGCTGAACGACACGTTTCTCGGCGCCGCGCGCAGTACGCTGATGAGCATAAACCTCGCGTGCAGCATCGGCCGCAGCCGCGCCGAACAGCTCGGGGACGACGATCTGCTGAAATGCTTCATCAGCGCCACGCGCTCATACTATATCTTTTCCCGCATGTTCGGGAATATTTCGACTCTGCACAGCCTCGCATCCGGCAGCTGCCCGTTCCAGCCCGTTATGCTCGACGTCGCGTGTATGTGCTCGAACATCGTGGACGAGACGCACGAGCTGTTCGGTGAGATAGATTTCAGCCTTAACATGCCCGAACATATCGAGATTTCCGCCGACCGCGAGCTTTTGCAGCAGGCCGTGACCAACGTGATCTCAAACTGCATCGAGCACGCCTCAGGTCTCACGCGGATAAGCATAAGTCTGCTCGACCGGAACGACAGCGTCATCCTCTCCATCGCCGACGACGGCTGCGGAATGCCGCAGGCCGCGATGAACGCCCTGTTCAGGGACGTGGAGCGCAGTCCGGAGCTGATAAACCTCAGCCACGGCGCGGGGCTTGGGCTGGAGCTTGTGCGCGCAGTCGCGGAGAAGCACAACGGCAGCCTGCACATTGAAAGCCGCGAGGATGTGGGCACGACCATACGCATCGCGCTCTCGAAGGGAATTCCGGTCAGCCGCGTCATGCGCTGCGAGCCGGAAGCTTATAAGCTCGGCGCCGCCGCGCTGTATACCGCTTTCGCAAACTGCCTCCCTGAGGACTTCTTCGCTGGGAAATATATGGACTAAGGCGAGCAACGAAGCGCAAAACGCCGTGTCATTCCCCCCCTAAAGGGACTAGGCGGCAAGTCAATGAATCGTGGTATGCCGCCGTCGCGTTGAGCGAAGCGACGTGGGAATCCGTTCTCCTTAAGTGTGCAGCAGAGTTTTGCACGGCAGAGAAAGGATACGGATTGCGAAGCCAGTGACAGCGTTATTTTTGCAGATGCTCTGAAACGTAAAAGAAGCGCCGGAAATTTCCGGCGCTTCTCAGCTTGTCAAAAAAGTCCTGTGAGGACTTTTTTTGACAAGCTTCATCCGCC
>URPD01000023.1 GCA_900549645.1 uncultured Eubacteriales bacterium | reverse complement strand
CTCGGCGGATGAAGCTTGTCAAAAAAGTCCTCACAGGACTTTTTTGACAAGCTGAGAGCAATGCTGAGCATTGCTCTTTTTTTGCAGCCAAAAACGAATTTGCGCCGGATAACATCACATTAGGAGGGCGGCGTTCCGCCCGCGCGGAATCTTAATAAACATAATTCGCACCTGTCCGCGCCACCCATAGTAGACATTTTTCGCCTTTTGCTGTATAATTGTAATTACTCCTAACGAAAGGACTGAATCAACAATGAAAAAAGGCAAATTTGCTGCGGTCTTGTTCATAGTATTTTTCCTGCTGGCTGTTGCGCTCATCTGCTTCTGGCTCACGAGCAGGGATAACGCCGTCGAGCCTCCGGCCGTCGACGTATCTGGTTCGATGGAGCCGCAGATAGTCGTCGTCACGCCGAACGCAGGCGGTACAACGGGCAATAACAGCAATTCCGGCAGCACCGGAACGGCGACGACACCGACGCCGTCCTTGGCTCCCACGCCTACCCCGACGCCGACTCCCACGCCTACGCCCACTCCCACCCCCGCGCCGACACCGGAGCCCAACAAGCTTCTCAATTCCGGCAGCTTCTCTTCCAGCACCGGAGTGCCGATGAACATCCGCGTCGACTGGAGCGTCAGCTCCGTGAGCGGTTCCCAGGCCGAGGTGACGGTCAAGGTCAGCCTTGACTCTTACAGCCTGCATCTGGTCGAGGTTCCGGGCGCAGTCACCGTCGATCTCAACGGCAGCACCGCCACCATGGCAAGCCCCGCCGTAGATTATGACGGCAAGAGCGCGCTGAACACCCCCTTTGGCAGCAAGACCTTCACCGTGAACATCTCTTCCGGCGAGTCCATCAGCCTGCCGCTGAGCGTCACATGGCACTTCGGCGGGAAATACAGCAACGTTGACCTGACCGACATAATCGCCAGCGGAACCGTTTCTGCAAGCAGATAAATTCATAAAAGCCGGCGCGATAAGGCCGCGTCGGCTTTATTTTTACTAATCACTACTATTATAATAAGAGGTAAGCTTATGCGCACACAGGAGCAGGTAAACGAAATAGTGCGGCTTCTGCTGGCCGAGTATCCGCAGGCAGACTGCACGCTCGACTGGGGCAAGGATTACGAGCTGCTGTTTTCGGTGCGGCTCGCCGCGCAGTGCACGGATGAGCGCGTGAACAAGATAACCCCCGCGCTGTTCGAGCGCTTCCCGACGCTGGAGGCTTTCGCCGCCGCGGACGTCGAGGAAGTTGAGAAATACGTCCACTCCTGCGGATTTTACCGCGCGAAGGCGCGGGACATCGTCGCCTGCGCGAACGTTCTGCTCGAAAAATACGGCGGCGAGTTGCCGCGCACAATGGAGGAGCTGACCGCGCTGCCCGGAGTCGGCAGGAAAACGGCGAACCTGATCCTCGGCGACGTATTCAAGGTTCCCGGCTCAACGGTCGTCGATACGCACTGCATCCGCATCTCGAACCGGCTTGGGCTTGTGGATAACTTGAAGGATCCGGTCAAAATTGAGATGGAGCTGCGGAAGATTCTTCCGCCGGAGCACTCGTCCGACTTCTGCCACTGCATCGTCCTGCACGGCCGCGCCGTGTGCGACGCGCGCAAGCCGAACTGCGCGGGGTGTTGCCTGCGGCACCTGTGCCAGCACTTTTTAACCGATACTAAGGAGATATAAACATGGACAACGCAAAAAACAATCAGAAAAAGCTCAAGCAGCTCTTCGCGCTGCTTGACGAAATGGAAGCCTACGCCCGCTGCATCGGCAAGGTCAGCTTCGATATGGAGTGCTGCGCGCCTGAAGAGGGCATCGCACAGGCCGGCGAGGATATGGCGACCGTCGGCCGCCAGTTCCACAAGCTGATGCACTCCAAAAAGTACGTGAAGCTCATCTGCGAGCTGCACGAGAATTCCGAGGGCTTGACCGAGGTGCAGAAGAAGGCGGTCGAGCACAAATATGACGAATACACCAAGTCCAAGAACGAGAGCGCAAAGTTCGCCTACGAGATGAACCTCGCGTCCAGCAAGGCTTACGGCGAATGGCTCACGGCCAAGAAGGCCGCCGATTTCTCGCTCTACCGCGACTCGATGGCCACGCTCATCGACTTCACCCGCCGCAGCATCGACCTGCGCGACGAAAAGAAGCCCACATATTACGACGCGCTGCTCGACGACTACGAGAAGGGCAACGATCATGTCCAGCTCGACGCGTTCTTCGGCGCGCTGAAGGAGCGCATCGTGCCGCTGATGAAGCGCATCGTCGCCGAGGGCAAACCCATCCGCGAGGATTTCCTGACCCGCAGCTGCCCGATCCCCGAACAGGAGGCATTCTCGAAATACCTGCTCCAGATAGAGGGACTGCGCGAAAGCGCGCTCGTGCTTATGACGACCGAGCACCCCTTCACGACTAACTTCGGCGCAAAGGACGTCCGCGTCACAACGCACTACTTTGAGGACAATTTCATCTCCAACATTTTCTCCACGCTGCACGAGGGCGGCCATGCGCTGTTCATGCAGAACGAGCCGCAGGAGTTCTACGACAATCACGCCGCGAACGCCATGTCCAACGCCATGCACGAGACGATCTCCCGCTTCTATGAAAACCTCATAGGCCGCAGCGAGGCGTTCATCCACTTTGTATATCCGAAGCTGCTTGAGATAAGCGGCAACCTGTCCGACGTGAGTGAGCGCGAGCTGTACGAGGCCGTCAACATCGCCCGTCCCAGCCTTGTCCGCACCGAGGCCGACGAGCTGACATACAGCCTGCACATCCTCATCCGCTACGAGCTGGAGAAGGCATTCATAAACGGCGACATCACGGTCGACGAGATCCCCGCGCTGTGGAACGCGAAGTATAAAGAATACCTCGGCATCGACGTGCCGAACGACGCGGACGGCTGCCTTCAGGATGTCCACTGGACGGGCATGTTCGGCTACTTCCCGTCCTACGCGCTCGGCAACGCCTACGGCGTGCAGATCCTGCGCACGATGCAGAAGGACTTTGACGTGTTTGCCGCTGTCGAGCGCGGCGAGCTGAACAAGGTCGCGGATTGGCTGCGCGAGCACGTGTTCTCCTGCGCATCCATTATGGATCCCGACGAATGGATACGCCACATCACCGGCGAGAGCCTGAACCCGGATTACTACCTGAGCTATCTGGAGGAGAAATACTCCAAGCTCTACGAGCTGAAATAAGTCAAAACCGACAGAGCTTGCGTTCTGTCGGTTTTTTAATTGCTCATAACCTCATAATACAGTCTTTGTATATCGCCCAACAGCTCTTCACAGCGGAGCTCCGGCCGGTAAAACATATGTATCTGCCGCGCCATGTTCATGTCCGCTATCGGCTTTATGCAAAAGCGCCCCGCTTCCGCATCGCGGGCGCACACCTTGTTCGGCAGCACCGACACGCCATAGTTATCGCCGACGAGCTTTTTTATCGTCGATATGCTGTCCAGTTCCATCATCACATTGAACTGGCCGATCTGCATACCGGCGCTTTTCAGATGTGCCTCAAAAAGATTCCTCGTGCCGGAGCCGGGCGCGCGCAGGATGAGCCGTTCATGCCGCAGTTCGGACAGGCGCACAAAGCTTTTCTCGGAAAGCGGATTTTCGTTCGATACCGCGACTACAAGGTGATCCGTGTCGAGCAGTATCGAATTGAAGCCGTCTGCGCTGAAGCCGCCGTCAACGACCGCCAGATCTATCGCCCCGGCCTGAAGCATGTCATGCAGCGCCGCACTGCCCTCTGACACTATCGTTATCTGCGTATCATTATGCCCCGACGCGTACCGGGTCAACACCTGCGAGATCGCGCTGCTCTCCGCGCTCGGCGTCACCCCGACGACGAGGTGGCGGACACTGCGATCCGTTGAGGCCAGCTCCTGCTGCATCCGGACGCACAGGGCGTCTATTTTCTCCGCGAACGGCACTATCGCTTCGCAGGCTCTGGTTGGAATAAGCCTGCTGCCGCTGCGGATAAACAGCGGGCGCCCAAGATCGCTTTCGAGGGAGCGTATCTGCTTGGAGACCGCCGAGGCCGTCAGGCTCAGCTCCACGGCCGCCGCGGCAAAGCTGCGAAGCCTGTAAACGGTCAGAAGCCCGCTGTATCGCTGGTCATAATTCACTTGCGGCTCCATGCGCGGCTCCTTTCCCTCCGGCCGAGCCGGCTACGCCACCGGCACCCCCTCAGCGCGGATTATCTCTTCATGTTCGGTCATAAACTGCATTATATCGTCAAGCTCGATGCACTGCGCCGTTTTCAGCGTCAGGTCATAGCACAGGTTTCCGTCTCCGTCGCGGCTCAGTTCGCTGCTCACAACGCGCGCACGCCACTTGCCAAGCTGAGTTTGCAGCTCCGCCGCAAACTCCTCCCCATTCGACACCGTGAACTGCACATGGCTCGTGCAGAAGGAATCCGCGCCGATGGTAAAGCGGTGCATGGATATCTGAAACACCGCGATAAGCAGCGTTACGAAAAGCCCGACCCAGTACATTCCGGCACCTACCGCGAGACCTATGGCCGCCGTCGCCCAGATGCCGGCAGCGGTGGTCAGTCCCTTGACGGTGTTGCCGTTTTTGAATATCACGCCCGCGCCGAGAAAGCTGATGCCGCTGACCGCCTGCGCCGCCACGCGCGCGGGGTCAGCGCCGCGCGTTCCATTGTAGACCGCGCCGTCCGCCGCCGTCAGGTCGGCGAAGCCGTATTTTGAGATTATCATAATGAGCGCGGCGGCACAACAGACTATTATGTGCGTGCGTACGCCCGCCTCCTTGAACCGCTTGCTCCGCTCAAAGCCTATGCAGGCGCCGCAGAGGCAGGCCGCAAGTATGCGTATGAAAAAATCAATATTCTGAGCCAGTGAAAACTGGCCGTTAAAGTATTCGCAGAGCGTCATAGCTCTTCACCCTTTCTGTATCTCAGCAAAAGCAGCCTTATCTCGCGCGGCAGCAGGTCTTCCTTATCCAGCCGCAATTTTGCAGTACAGACGCTCTCGTCGTTGCGCAGGCCGTACAGGTTCAGCGCGGCGCGCATTGCCGGTGAAGTATATGGATTTTTTGCGTTGTCATGCTCCACCGGCATCGCCCCCCCTGATTTGCCTTGACATAAGCTGCTTGGAATGTTACCATTATATTCAGCCGGTTCATAAAGTCAAATTATATATTTATTTATATCTATAAAATTATCTTATGGTGAATTTGTATGATTGATCAGAAGCTTCTCTCCCTGCTCAAAGTATCGGAGCTAAAAAGCTATACCAAGGCGGCGCAGCAGTTGTCCATCACCCAGCCTGCCGTCAGCCAGCATATAAAGGCGCTGGAGCAGGAACTCGGCGTGCGCATTTTTGAGCGTATAAACGGCCAGCTCGTAGTGACAAAGCAGGGCGAGGAGGTCGTAAAATGCGCGAAGAAAATGCTTGGGCTGTACAATAACCTGCGGCAGAATCTGCGCGACAGCCGCCGCCTGACAACGCATCTCACAATAGGCGTGACGCACACGGCGGAGAGCAACCCCATCGCCGAAGCGCTGGCCAAATACTGCGCCGCAAACGAGGGCATAAGCATTAAAATGATTACTGACACTATAAGTAATCTTTATACTATGCTGAACACCTATGAGCTTGATCTCGCAATCGTCGAGGGGCGGATAGCCGACCCGAACATACATTATCTTTTGCTCGATACGGATTATCTCGTGCTTGCGGTGTCGGTAAACCACCCATTCGCAAAGCGGAGCATGGTCACGCTCAACGAGCTGAAGAAGGAGCGCATGATCCTGCGTCTGCCGGATTCCAACACGCGCAACCTGTTCGTCGCCCACCTTGAGAGCAACAACATGAGCATAAGCGACTTCAACGTCGTGCTTGAGATAGACAACATGGCGACGATAAAGGATCTTATCCGGCGGGACTTCGGAGTCTCCATCCTCGCCAGAAGCGTGTGTCTGGACGAGCTGAAAAAGGGCAAGATAACGGTTCTGCCCGTTGAGAATCTGAGCATGATGCGGGAGATAAACATCGCCTACCACAACGATTTCACGCAGTTTGACGTGCTGCACGATATTATGAAGGTCTATAACGAGACTCTGCGGATATACGCATAACAAAACCCCGGCTGACGAGGGAAGTCCTCCGTCAGCCGGGGTTGATTTTATCTTCTATTTTACGACGACGTTGCCGTCGCCCAGCATGTCGCGCAGTTCCTGCACGAGGGCGCGGTGGATAATGCAGCGGGCGGCGAGCCGCTTCTGCTCCCGCTCGCAGAAGATCACCATCTGCTGTTCGCCGGGGAACATCGTCAGCAGCAGCTCTATCCGGTGCAGCCGCGGATCGTCCCGCGCGGGGAGCTTCACCCACAGCTTCTGATCCTTCCTGACCTCTTCGCGCGGCGCGCTCCGCTCCCGCGGCATGTACGCCATGTCGCTGATGTTATAGAGCGTGTCCGCCATGAGCTGCGGCTCCTTCTCGTCGCGCACGGAGATGCGCCCGCGCACGATGACGGCGTTATTCTCCCGCAGGAGCGAGCCGCAGGTGTCGATGACCTTCTGGAAGGCTATCATCTCCATCGTGCCGGTGTCGTCCTCAAGCTGGACATAGCTCATAAGCGAGTTGTTCCGCGTGGTGCGCGTCCTCATCGAAGAGATGACGCCCGCCACGGTGACATACTGATTGTCGGAAAAGCGCTGCGGCCCGTCATCGGCGGCAAAGTCGCCGAGTATCGCGCCGATCGGCACCGCGCCGACCTTGCGCACGGCGTCGCGGTATTCGTCCATCGGGTGGCCGGTCAGGTACAGCCCGGTCACTTCCTTTTCCATCATCATTTTGTCGCGCGCGCTGAACTCCTCGACGTCCGGTATCGGTATCGTCTGCGGCGACGTCTCGGACTGCGCCTCAAAATCGCCGAAGAGATCGTACTGCCCGGCGATATTGTCGCGCACGGCCTGACTTATGCTGTCGATCACCGCGCCCGCGATCTGAAGCAGCGCCTTGCGCTTATAGCCCATGCCGTCAAACGCGCCCGCGCGGATGAGATTTTCCACGGCGCGGCGGTTCAGCTCCTTGCCGGACATGCGCTTGCAGAAGTCCTCAAAGCTTGTGAACAGCCCGTTCTCGTGCCGCTCGGCGACAAGCTCCTCGATCGCGCCCCAGCCGATGCCCTTGATGGCGACGAGGCCGAAGCGTATGTTCTCCCCCGCGACGGTGAAGTTTGCGTCGGACTCGTTCACGTCCGGCGGCAGCAGCTTTATCCCCAGCTCGCGGCACTCCGCGATGTACTCCGCGACCTTCGTGCTGCTTTCAAGCACGGACGTCAGCAGCGCCGCCATATACTGCTGCGGGTAGTGCCGCTTCATATATGCCGTGCGGTATGCGACGATGGCGTAGCTCACCGCGTGCGCCTTGTTGAACGCGTAGCTTGCGAAATCCAGTATCTCGTCATAGATGCTGTTGGCGACGCTCTCCGGCACGCCGTTTGCGATCGCGCCCGCGATACCGCGGCTTTGGTCTCCGTGGATGAACGCGACGCGCTCCGCGTCGATGACCTTATGCTTCTTCTTGCTCATCGCGCGGCGGATCATATCGGCCTGACCGAGCGAGAAGCCCGCGAGGCGGCGGAAAATTTCTATGACCTGCTCCTGATACACAATGCAGCCGTAGGTGACGGAGAGTATCGGACGCAGCAGCTCATGTTTATAACTGATCTTTTCCGGGTGCACGGAGCACTCAAGGAAGCGCGGTATCGAATCCATCGGGCCGGGGCGGTAGAGCGCTATAAGCGCGGTGATGTCCTCAATGCTTCTGGGCTTGAGGCTCACGCAGACGCCGGTCATGCCCGTGCTTTCAAGCTGGAACACGCCGCTTGTGCGCCCGGCGGCAAGCATTTCATACGTCGCCTTATCGTCCTCCGGCGCGTCCTCTATGCGGAAATCCGGAACGGTCTTCTGCACGAGCTTGACCGCATCGTCAAGCACGGTGAGGTTTCTGAGGCCGAGGAAGTCCATCTTGAGAAGCCCCAGTTCCTCAAGCGTAGTCATCTGGTACTGGCACACGGGGTTGCCGTCGTTCGTTGAAAGCGGCACATACTCATACACCGGCTTTTCCGTGATGACGACGCCGGCGGCGTGAGTCGACGCATGGCGCGGCATACCCTCCAGCGCCTTGGCGACGTCGATGAGGTGCTTGAGCGTCGGGTCGCTCTGGTACATCTCCTTGAGCGGCTTCGAGAGACTGATCGCCTCGTCAAGCGTGATGTTCAGCGCGCCGGGGCCGGACGGCACCTGCTTTGCAACCGCGTCCGTCTCCGCGTAGCTTACGGACAGGGCGCGCCCGACGTCGCGTATCGCGCCGCGCGCGGCCATGGTGCCGAAGGTCACGATCTGCGCGACATGGTCATGCCCGTAGAGGCGGTTGACGTAGTCGATGACCTCGCCGCGGCGGTTGACGCAGAAGTCCACGTCGATATCCGGCATGGACACGCGCTCCGGATTCAGGAATCGCTCGAAAAAGAGACTGTATTTTATCGGGTCGACCTCGGTTATATGCAGGCAGTAGGACACGACGCTGCCCGCGGCGCTCCCGCGGCCGGGGCCGACCGGGATGCCGCTGCGCTTGGCGTAGCCGATGAAGTCGGAGACGATGAGGAAATAGTCCACAAAGCCCATCTTGTTTATCATGCTCAGCTCGTAGTCGAGCTGCTTGTGTACCTCCGGCTTGCCGGGGTAGCGCTCCGCGAAGCCCTGCTCGCAGAGCTTTTTCAGATATTCATAGCTGTCGCTCTCGCCCTCAGGGAGCTTGAAGCGCGGCAGGTGATAGTGACCGAATTCAAAGTCGTAGTTGCAGCGCTCGGCGATGCCGACGGTGTTGTCGGCGGCCTCCTGCCAATCGGGGAAGAGCTTTCGCATCTCCTCCTCGCTCTTCAGATACAGCTCCTGCGACTCGAAGCGCATACGGTTCGGATCGTCGACCGTCTTGCCCATCTGGATGCACATGAGCACGTCCTGATAATAGGCGTCAGCCTTCTCGATATAGTGCGCGTCGTTCGTCAGCGCAAGCGGGATTCCCGTCTCCTTATGGATCTGTATAAGCCCCTGCGCGGCCTGCCGCTCTTCGGGGATATTGTGATCCTGTATCTCAAGATAAAAGTTATCCTCGCCGAACAAATTCCGCAGTTCCAGCGCCTTCGCCTTGGCGGCCTCGTAATCGCCGCGAATGATCTTCTGCGGTATCTCGCCCGCGAGGCAGCCGGAGAGACAGATAAGCCCCTCGGAATGCTGATGCAGCAGCGCCCAGTCGATGCGCGGCTTGATATAGAAGCCCTCGGTGAAGGCCATGCTGACAAGGTAGCAGAGATTTTTGTAGCCCTGCTCGTTTTTGCACAGGAGGATCAGGTGCGAATAGTTGTTGTCTATGCCGTGCTCCTTGTCGGACATGTTCCGCGGCGCGACATAGACCTCACAGCCGATTATGGGCTTGATGCCCTCGGCCTGACAGGCCTTATAGAACGCGACCGCGCCGTACATGACGCCGTGGTCGGTTATTGCAAGCGCCGTCTGCCCCAGCTCCTTCGCCTTGCTGACAAGCTTTTCGATGCGGCAGGCTCCGTCCAGCAGGGAATATTCGGTATGCACATGTAAATGAACGAACGCCATGCTTACTCCTCCGGCTTGAACGACATTATTTTTTTCAGCCTGTGCGAAAGGCAGCTCTTGGTCACCGGCGGATAGGACAGCGTCGCAAGATCGGCGAGACTCGCCTCAGGATTCGCTATGCGAAGCAGCGCCGCATCCTTCAGCGGCTCCGGCAGCGCGTCAATGCCGTATTCGCGCACTATGCGGCGTATCGCGTCGATCTGCTCCTGCGCCGCGGCGACGACCTTGTCCGCGTTCGCGGAGTCGCAGTTGACGCGGCGGGTTATGGTGTTGCGCATTTCCTTTTCGACCTTGGCGGTCATTATGTTCATCGCCGTCCCCGTCGCGCCGATGGCGGTGAAGAAGTCGGCGATGAAATCCGCTTGCTTGAAGTACAGCAGCCAATTTCCGCCGCGCTGCGTCTCTTTCGGGGCGAAGCCCAACTCCAGCAGGACGGAGTACGCTTCGCGGCTGACGCTGTGGTGCGGCGTCGCAAGCTCAAGATGATAGCGCTTTTCGGGGTCGGTCACACTGCCGCCGGCCAGAAACGCGCCGCGGATGAACGAGGCGCGGCAGCAGTCGTCCTCTATCACGCCGAAATTGATATGGTGGGACACGGTTCCGTCTATCTCCGCGCCGAACGCGTCGAATATTTTTTTCAGCTTGTCCCTGTCGGTTATTTTAAAGCTGCTTTTCCCGGCAGTTCCCTCCTTCGGCAGAATGTCAAAGCTCAGGCCGAAGGCTCTTTTGAACAGGCGCGGCAGCCGCGCGGCAAACTCCGGGCTTGCAGTGATGATGCGGATCTCCTGAGCCGAAAATGTGTTGCAGTAGAGCAGCACACCGTAGCTCTCCGCCAGCGCGCAGCATTTTTTGTCCGGCCGCTGCTGGCAAAGCTCCGCCTTGGCTTCGGAAGAAAAAGACATCGTTTACCTCACTTGTCCACGTCTCTGTTTATGTTGGTCGAATCCAGCCCCTTAGAGAGCAGATGGTCGTTGAGCGCGGCGGCGATGGCGACACTGCGGTGCCGACCGCCGGTGCAGCCGATGGCGATGGTAAGCCCCAGCTTGCCCTCCTCTATGTACAGCGGCAGCAGGAACTCTATCATATGCTCCAGCATCTCCATGAACTCCCGCGTCTGCTGATAGCTGAACACGAAATCGCGCACGGGTCTGTCCAGCCCGCACATCGGGCGCAGATCCTCGACATAATAGGGGTTCGGCAGAAAGCGCGCATCGAACACGAGGTCGGCATCCATCGGAAGGCCGTGCTTATAGCCGAAGGACATCACCGTGATGTCAAGATCGCGCTTGCGCCCGTCCTGCACAAATATCGAGAACAGGCGGTTTTGCAGCATACCGAGGGTGAGGTTCGAGGTGTTGATGACATAGTCCGCGCGCTCGCGGATGGGCGCGAGGAGCTGTTCCTCCTTGCGTATCGCGTCCTCGACGGTAACTCCCGGCGCCGACAGCGGATGCGGGCGGCGAGACTCCTTATAGCGGCGCACCAGCGTGCGTATGTCGCAGTCCATGTAGAGGATGCGGCAGCCGCAGTCCATATCGTTGAGCTGGTCGAGCGTTTTCAGCAGCTCGCCGAAGCCGTCCTTCTCGCGCACATCTGTCACCAGTGCCACTTTTTCATAGCGGCCGCCGGTTGCAATGCACAGCTCCGCGAAGCGCGGCATGAGCGCCACCGGCATATTGTCGACGCAGTAGTAATCAAGATCCTCCAGAATATCCGCCGCGCGGCTCTTGCCCGCGCCGGAGAGTCCGGTGATTATCAGAAATTGCATATCAGCCCTCCTTCGGCGGCTCCGGCGGCCGGCTCATGTCGTTCACCTGAACGCTGTTGAGCTTGAGGTCGGGTCCCTCGTCGACCAGCGCGTACTCCGGCGGCAGAATGATTATCTCCGGTTCGAGGAACACGCCCCGCTCCTTGTAAACCGTATTGCGCACATGCATCATCAGGTCGTACACGTCGTGGCTCGTGGCGCTGCCGGTGTTCACGACGAAGCCCGAATGTTTATCGGATACCTGCGCCCCGCCCACGGAATAGCCCTTCAGCCCCACTTCCTCGATGAGCGCGGCGGCATAGTGCCCCTCCGGGCGCTTGAACGCGCTGCCCGCCGAGGGCATATCAAGCGGCTGCTTGTCGCGGCGGCGCTCGTTCAGCTCGCGCATTTTTGCGGATATCTCGTCCTTATCTCCCGGCTGGAGGCGGAATACCGTGCTGAGTATCGCGGCGTTCATCTGCTGGAATATGCTGCTGCGGTAGGCAAACTTGCAGTTCTCATTCGGCATCTCATACAGCCCCTGATCGGGCAGGAAGTAGAACACAACGCTCTCCACCGCGTCCTTCAATTCCCCGCCGTAGGCGCCCGCGTTCATGCGTACGCCGCCGCCGACCGTGCCGGGAATGCCCGACGCGAACTCAAGCCCCGCCAATCCGTTCTGCTGCGCGAAGGACGCGAGCTTCGCCAGCGACACGCCGGCCTCCGCGTATATGGCTCCGTCCGGTAGAAGGAACATCTTCGTGAGATTTTCGGTGCTGATTATGAACAGATCCTTCAGTCCCTCGTCCGGGAACAGGATATTCGTCCCGTTGCCGAGCAGCAGCGGCGAGATATGATGCGTTTTCAGCAGATGGCAGAGCTTTGAAAGCCCCGTCACATCCTTCGGCACCGCGAGCGCCCGCACGGGGCCGCCGATGCGGAACGAGCAGTGCGCGCTCATCGGCTCGTTTTCAAGCAGCTTCAGGCCGGGCATCTTTTCCTTTATTTCTACTATGGCGTTTTCGAGATTTTCCATATTTAAATTCTCCGATTATTTTATTTTTTTGCTTCTCACAGCGTCCCGGCGTCTATGGCGCGGTCATGCTCCGCGGCCAGCGCCGCAGCGGCGTTATAGCCCATCTTCTTCTGCCTGTTGTTCATCGCCGCAAGCTCCAGAATGACCGCGAGGTTTCTGCCGGGGCGCACGGGGATGGTCACAAGCGGAAGCTTCACGCCGAGGATGCTCTCGCTCTCATCGGTGAGGCCGAGCCGGTCGTAGGCTTTGCCCTCCTCCCACGGCTCCATCTTCACGACGAGGTCGATGCCGGACTCCGGCTTCACCGCGCCCACGCCGTAGATATGCCGCACGTTTATAACGCCGATGCCGCGCAGCTCCATGTAGTAGCGGATAAGCTCCGGCGCGCTGCCTATAAGCGAATCCTTGCCGACGCGCTTTATCTCGACCGCGTCGTCGGCGATAAGCCGGTGTCCGCGCTTGATAAGCTCCAGCGCCGTCTCGCTCTTGCCGATGCCGCTGTCGCCCATCAGCAGCACGCCCTCGCCGTAGACCTCGACGAGCACTCCGTGCGTCGTTATGCGCGGGGCGAGGTAGCCGTGCAGGGTGCTTATGACGTCGGCCTGAAACTCCGAGGTGTCCTCCGCCGTCATAAACACGTTCCTGTCGAACTTCTCCGCCATCTCAAGGCACTCCGGGAACGGCTGCATCCCGTGGCATATCACAAGGCAGGAGATGTCGTACTGCATGAAGCGCTCGAACGCGACCAGGCGCTCCTCATGGCTCAGCGTGTCAAGATATGTACTCTCGACCCGCCCCATGATCTGCAGGCGGTGCGGATCGAAATAGTTATAAAACCCCGTGAGCTGCATGGCCGGGCGGTTCACATCCGCCGTGATTATCAGAGCCTGCTCATAATCCGCGGAGGTATGCAGCGGGGTAAGCTCCAGCTCCTCGGCGATGGTCTTGAGTTTTACGGAATATTTGCTGCGCATAGGCTTTATCCTCCGTTTGCCCGCGGGCACGTTATATACTATTATATTAACCAATCCCGCCCCATTTGGCAACAACTTTTACACGCATCCGGGCGTAAAATATTCCGCGGCGCGGTTTAAATAAAAAAATACCGCACAGATTCAAAATTCCTCTTGCATTTGACGGCGGTATCTGGTATTATATAAAAGCTGTCCATGCAGCAAACGCAAGCAAGGAGGTGCTTCAATCCATGGCAAAGTGTCAGTTCTGTGAGAAGGATGTCTCTTTCGGCATCAAGGTGTCTCACTCCCACAGACGCTCCAACCGTACTTGGAAGCCGAACGTGAAGCGCGTCAAGGCCATAGTAGACGGATCCCCCAAGCATGTTTACGTCTGCACTCGCTGCCTCCGCAGCGGCAAGGTCACCCGCGCTGTGTGATTTAATATTTAAATTACCCGAAACAAGCCTGTCGAGCAAACGACGGGCTTTTTTCGGTTTTACGCCTGCCGGCGCCGATAATTCCGGCGGCCGCGCAGGCAGCCTATCCATATAAGAAACAAATACACAAACAGGAGGACTTTGAAATGGAACTGTTGGAACAGCGCATACTGCGCGACGGCAAGGTGAAGCCCGGCGGGATTCTCAAGGTTGACAGCTTTCTCAACCACCAACTCGACCCCATGCTGATGCACGAAATGGCAAAGGAACTGCACCGGCTGTTCGACGGGCAGGGCGTCAACAAGATCCTGACCATCGAAGCCTCCGGCATCGCGCTTGCGATTATGACCGGCCTTGAATTCGGCTGCCCGGTGGTCTTTGCCAAGAAGAGTAAGTCCAAGAACATTTCCGACAGCGTCTATTCCGTCGAGGTCGAATCCTTCACCCACGGCAACACGAACACCGTCATCGTCTCCAAGGAATATCTCAAGCCATCCGACCGAATTCTGATAACCGACGATTTCCTCGCAACCGGCGCGGCGCTCATCGGTCTGCGCGATCTGTCCGAGCAGGCGGGGGCAAGCGTCGTCGGCGCAGGCATCGCAATCGAGAAGGCGTTTCAGGGCGGCGGAGACCGTATGCGCGCCGAGGGGATGCGCGTGGAATCGCTTGCCAAAATCGCTTCCATGAGCGACGATGGGCTGGTATTTTGTAGGTGATTTGTGAACAGTTCACAAACTTTCGTATTAAAAAATGTGAAAAAAGTCGAAAAAGGCTACTTGACTTTTCCCGCATCGGCTGGTACGATAAAACCGTAAATTGAATAGCGTTTTCGATATATAGCAAATGATATGGATTTGAAGTTTCTACCCGGACGCCGTAAATGACCGGACTATCGGAAGATGTACTATACAGGGGGCATTGTCTTTTTGCCCCTTCCTGATGCATTGACCGTGGTTGCATTCCGGCCGCGGTCAATGCATTTTTGGTATCTTCACTGCAATGCAGTTTAGATAAAAATAACAAAACTTATGAGGAGATCGAAGAATGAAAAAGTTTGTTGCACTTCTGCTTGCTCTCGCTATGGTGTTTGCGCTGTGCGCATGCGGCAATTCCAACGCTTCCGCACCCAAGCAGGACGACGCTGCCGAAAGCAGCCAGCCCTCTGACAACGCCGCCGAGAACCAGCCCGCCGCGGATCTTTCCGCTCTCAAGGTCGGCTTTATCTTCCTGCACGATGAGAACTCCACCTATGACCTCAACTTCATGAACGCTGCTAAGGAAGCCTGCGAGACCCTCGGCGTTGAGTCCGTTTTCAAGACCAACATCCCTGAGGATCAGTCCTGCTACGAGGCCGCCGCTGAGCTGGCCGACGCCGGCTGCAACATCGTCTTTGCCGACAGCTTCGGTCACGAAGACTATATCATTCAGGCCGCCAAGGAGTTCCCTGAAGTTCAGTTCTGCCACTCCACCGGCACCAAGGCTCACACCGAGGGTCTTGACAACTACCACAACGCATTCGCTTCCATCTATGAAGGCCGTTACCTCGCCGGTGTTGCTGCCGGTCTCAAGCTCAACGAGATGATCGACAACGGCGACTTCGCCGCTGAAGACGCCAAGATCGGCTACGTCGGCGCATTCACCTACGCTGAAGTCGTTTCCGGCTACACCTCCTTCTTCCTCGGCGCACGCTCCGTCTGCCCCACCGCTACTATGGAAGTGACCTTCACCGGTTCTTGGTACGACGAGACCGCTGAGAAGGAAGCCGCCAACAAGCTCATCGCCAACGGCTGCAAGCTCATCAGCCAGCACGCCGACTCCATGGGCGCTCCCACCGCTTGCGAGACCGCCGGTATCCCCAACGTTTCCTACAACGGCTCCACCATCACCGCTTGCCCCAACACCTTCATCGTCTCCTCCAGAATCGACTGGGCTCCCTACTATGAGTTCGTCATCAATGCTGTTGCAAACGGTGAGACCGTTCCCGCTGACTGGACCGGCACTCTTGCAACCGGTTCCGTCGTTCTGACCGAGGTCAATGAGGCTGCTGCCGCTGCCGGCACCGCCGACAAGATCGCCGAGGTCAAGGCCGCTCTTGAGGCCGGTACCATCCACGTGTTCGACACCACTGCCTTCACCGTCGGCGGCGAGACCCTCACAAGCTACATGGCCGACGTCAACACCGATCCTAACTACGAGGCCGACACCGAGGTCGTCATCGACGGTTACTTCCACGAGTCCGAGATGCGCTCCGCTCCTTACTTCGATCTCCGTATCGATGGCATCACTCTGCTCGACGAGGCATACTAAGATATAACGATTCCATCCGGCAGACCCGGAATTCCGGGTCTGCCGTTCCCCCTCCCTTTACTGTGAAGGGCAGCGCAGTTCTCCCCCCGCTGCGCTGCCCTTTGCAGTATTATTTGACTTTACACGACACTATATAATATAATCTCTTTACATCTGACAGCAAGGAGTTGACGCCTTTGGACAGCAAGCATGCCGCAGTGAAAATGCGCAACATTACGAAGACCTTCGGCCCGGTCGTCGCAAACGACAAGGTCTGGCTGGACATCTATCGCGGCGAGATTCTTGCCCTGCTCGGCGAAAACGGCAGCGGCAAGACCACGCTTATGAACATGCTCTCCGGCATATATTTCCCGGACGAGGGGCAGATCTTCATCGACGACAAGGAGGTCGTCATCCGCTCGCCGAAGGACGCGTTTGACCTCGGCATCGGCATGATACACCAGCATTTCAAGCTTGTCGACGTTCTGACCGCGGCGGAGAACATTGTTCTCGGCCTCAAGGAGCCTGGCAGGCTCAATATGGAGGCCGTCGCACAGCGCGTGCGCGACATTTGCGAGAAGTACGGCTTTGACGTTGACCCAAACCAGAAGATATACGACATGTCCGTCTCCCAGAAGCAGACTGTTGAGATAATCAAGGTGCTCTACCGCGGCGCGGACATACTCATTCTCGACGAGCCGACCGCTGTCCTGACCCCGCAGGAGACGGACAAGCTCTTTGCCGTCCTGCGCAACATGCGCGACGCTGGCAAGGCGATCGTCATCATCACGCACAAGATGCACGAGGTCGAGGACTTGTCCGACCGCGTGGCCGTTCTGCGTCACGGGCAGTTCATCGGCGACATGCCAACCAAGTCCACTAACGCGCAGGAAATGACCAACATGATGGTCGGCCATCCCGTCACGCTGAACATTGACCGCCCCGACCCCGTCGATCCGAAGCCGCGCATCGAGGTCAAGAACCTGACCGTGCGCAGTATTGACGGCATCCTGAAGCTTGACGACGTGTCCTTCACCGCAAATTCCGGCGAAATTCTCGGCATCGCGGGCATCTCCGGCTGCGGCCAGAAGGAGCTGCTTGAGGCCATCGCCGGACTTCAGCCCATCGAGAGCGGCAGCGTCAGCTACATTGAGGACGACGGCACGCGCGAGGAGCTTATCGGCAAGGATCCGCTTGCGATAGCTCAGATGGGCGTTGCGCTCAGCTTCGTCCCCGAAGACCGCCTCGGCATGGGTCTTGTCGGCAGCATGGATCTCGCCGACAACATGATGCTCCGCTCCTTCAGAAACGGACGCGGCTTCTTCACCGACAGAAAATCGCCGCGCAAGCTCGCGCAGAACGTTGTCGACGAGCTTGAGGTCATCACCCCCGGCATCAGCACTCCCGTGCGCCGTCTCTCCGGCGGCAACGTGCAGAAAGTTCTGGTCGGCCGCGAGATAGCCTCCGCCCCCACCGTTCTGCTCACCGCCTACGCCGTGCGCGGGCTGGACATCAACTCTTCCTATACAATATATGAGCTTATCAACAAGCAGAAGGCCGCAGGCGTCGCCGTCATCTACGTCGGCGAGGATCTGGACGTGCTACTGGAGCTGGCGGACAAGATTCTCGTCCTGTGCGGCGGCAAGGTGAGCGGTATTGTTGAAGGCCGCGGCGCGTCGAAGCGCGACGTCGGCATGATGATGACGAAGCTGGGAGGTAGAGCCGATGAATAAGCAGAATAACGCCCCTCTGTTTCATATTGTGAAGCGCGCCGCGCTGCCTTGGTATCAGGCATGGGGCATCCGCGCGGCGGCCATCGTGCTCGCGCTGCTGTTCTGCGCGCTGGTGACCAGCCTGACGACGGGCGAAAATCCCCTTCAGGTCTATTCGACCATGATATACGGCGCCGTGGGTACGCCGAGAAAGATATGGATACTCGGCCAGAACATCGCGCTGCTGCTGTGCGTTTCGCTCGCAGTGACGCCAGCGTTCCGGATGCGCTTCTGGAACATCGGCGGCGAGGGTCAGGTGCTCGCGGGCGCGCTTGCCGCCGCAGCGTGCATGATCTGCCTTTCGGACAAGCTGCCGAACTGGGCGCTGATCGCGGTCATGGCCGTATCGAGCATCGCCGCCGGTGCGATATGGGGTCTCATCCCTGCGATATTCAAGGCCAAATGGAACACCAACGAGACGCTGTTCACCCTTATGATGAACTACGTTGCGACTCAGCTTGTCGCGTACTTCGTCATCATCTGGGAATCCCCCAAAGGCTCCGGCAAGGTCGGCATCATAAATCAGGCAACCGAGCTTGGCTGGCTGCCGCAGATCGGCAATTACAAATACCTGCTGAACATCCTCATCGTCGCGGTGCTGACCGTCGGCATGTACATCTACCTCAACTACTCCAAGCACGGCTATGAGATCGCCGTTGTCGGCGAGAGCGAACGTACCGCGCGCTACGTCGGCATCAAGGTCGAGAAGGTCATCATCCGCACGATGCTGCTCTCCGGTGCGATATGCGGCGTTGCGGGTCTGCTGCTCGTCGGCGGCACCGACCACACCATATCCACGACGATCGCGGGCGGCCGCGGCTTCACAGCGGTCATGGTTTCGTGGCTTGCAAAGTTCAACCCCATATTTATGATACTCACGAGCTTCCTGCTTGTTTTCCTCGACCGCGGCGCGGGCGAGATATCCACAACCTTCGGTCTTAACCACTCCTTTGCCGATATCCTCACCGGCATCATCCTTTTCTTCATCATCGGAAGCGAATTTTTCATCACCTACAAGATAAGCTTCCGCCGCAGCGCGAAAAAAGCGGAAAAAGAAGGAGGCACGGCCAATGTTTGATTTTGTTTCTTTCATTCCGAGAGCCATCATGCAGGGCGTCCCGCTGCTCTTCGGCAGCACCGGCGAGACCCTGACCGAGAAGTCCGGCAACCTGAATCTCGGCATCCCCGGTGTCATGTACGTCGGCGGCATCAGCGGCGTTATCGGCGCGTTCCTGTATGAGCAGGCCGCCGCAGGCAGCATGAACGGCTTCCTCGCCATTATGATCCCGCTGCTCTCCTCGCTGCTCGGCTCGCTCATCATGGGACTTATCTACTGCTTCCTGACCGTCACTCTGCGCGCCAACCAGAACGTCACCGGCCTTGCACTGACGACCTTCGGCGTCGGCTTCGGCAACTTCTTCGGCGGTTCGCTGATAAAGCTCACCGGCAGCGAGGTTCCGTCCATCGCCCTCTCCGCCACCAGCAGCTATTACAGCCGCGCCCTGCCCTTTGCCGACAAGCTCGGCTGGTTCGGCAAGATATTCCTGTCCTACGGTTTTCTGGCCTACCTCGCGGTGATAATCGCCGTCGTCGCGGCCTATGTTCTCAAGCGTACACGCGTCGGTCTCCAGCTCCGCGCTGTCGGCGAAAGCCCGAACACGGCGGACGCTGCCGGTATCAACGTCAACAAGTATAAGTACGTGGCGACCTGCGTGGGCAGCATGATAGCCGGTCTCGGCGGCCTGTACTACGTCATGGACTACGCCTGCGGCGTCTGGTCGAACGACGCGTTCGGCGACCGCGGCTGGCTCGCCATCGCGCTGGTCATCTTCACGATCTGGCGTCCGAACGTCGGCATTATCTCCTCGTTCCTGTTCGGCGGCCTGTATATTCTGTACATCTTCATCCCCAGCGGCATGAACTTCGCAATAAAAGAGCTGTACAAGATGCTGCCGTACATCGTCACGATAATCGTCCTCGTCATCACCAGTATGCGCAACAAGCGCGAGAACCAGCCCCCCGCCTCCCTCGGTCTGGCATACTTCCGAGAAGAACGGTAAATACAACGAATCAAGCGCCGTGAAATTCACGGCGCTTGAACATTATTAAAAGCTCCCGATTTTCATCGGGAGCTTTTGACTTATCGGATTCTGTTTGAATCAGAGCTGCTTCTGAGCGTTGATTTTGACGCCGGGGCCCATGGTGGAAGCGGTGACGCAGGACTTGATGTACTGGCCCTTTGCTGCCGCGGGCTTTGCCTTATTGATAGCGCCGATGAGAGCAACGTAGTTCTCATAGAGCTTGTCAGCGCCGAAGCTGACCTTGCCGATGGGGCAGTGGATGATGTTGGTCTTGTCCAGACGGTACTCGACCTTACCGGCCTTAGCCTCGGTGATGGCCTGCTTGATGTTCGGGGTGACGGTGCCGGCCTTCGGAGACGGCATCAAGCCCTTAGGTCCGAGGATCTTACCGAGACGGCCAACAGTACCCATCATGTCGGGGCTGGCAATAACGGTATCGAACTCAAACCAGTTTTCCTTCTGGATCTTCTCGACGAGATCCATGCCGCCTGCGTAGTCAGCGCCGGCTGCAAGAGCCTCTTCAACGCGCTCCGGCTTGCAGAAGCACAGGACGCGGACGGACTTACCGGTGCCGTTGGGCAGGACGATCGCGCCGCGAACCTGCTGGTCAGCGTGACGGCCGTCAACACCGAGCTTGACGTGCAGCTCGACGGTCTCGTCGAACTTGGCCTTGCTGGCGCTGATAACAAGATTCAGAGCCTCCATGGGATCATAGAGTGCCTGCTTATCAATGAGCTTTGCGCTCTCTTTATAATTTTTACCTCTAAACAATTTGTTTTCCTCCTAATAATGTGGTTGAGTCGGATGGATAAATCCTCCCACGTTAGGCGGCAGCGAATTGCTTACTGCCGCATGAGGAGCGAGAAGCTCGCTCTATCAGTCGCCAACGACAACGCCCATGGAGCGGCAGGTGCCGGCTATCATGCTGATGGCGGATTCGATGTCGGTGCAGTTGAGGTCGGGCATCTTCTGCTCGGCGATCTTGCGGACGTCTTCCTTGCTGATAGTTGCGACCTTGTCTCTCTGAGGAACGCCGGAAGCGGTCTCGATGCCGCATGCCTTCTTGATGAGCAGGGCGGCAGGAGGAGTCTTGGTGATAAAAGTGAAGCTGCGGTCAGAGTACACGGTGATGACGACGGGGATCATCATTCCCATGTCGCCCTTGGTGCGCTCGTTAAAGTCCTTTGTGAACTGGCCGATGTTAACACCATACTGGCCAAGTGCGGGACCAACAGGGGGAGCCGGAGTTGCCTTGCCGGCGGGAACTTGGAATCTAACGTATCCAACTACTTTCTGTGCCAATTTACAGCACCTCTTTCTTATTAATCTTTAATTACTTCGACCTGATCGAGCTCCAGATCAACCGGAGTCTCTCTGCCGAACATGGAGACAACAACGCGGACTCTGTCCTTATCAGGCTCAAGCTCGTCCACGATGCCGCTGAAGCCAGCCAGAGGCCCGTCGGTGACACGTACGGTATCGCCGAGCTGATAGTTCAGAACGACCTCCTTGTGTTCGACGCCCAGATCATAGATTTCCTGCTCCGTCAGGGGGATGGCCTTGCCATCGGAGCCTACGAAGCCCGTTGCACCGCGGACGTTGTGGATAAGATGCCAGCTCTCATCCGTAAGGATCATCTTCACGAGAACGTAGCCCGGAAAAACCTTGCGTTCAACGGTTTTTTCCTTGCCGTCGGTGATCTCGGTGACGGTTTCCATAGGGATGTTGACTTCTCTTATCAGATCAGTCATCCTGCGGTTTTCCGCAGCCTTCATCACGGCCGCGGCCACTGCGTTTTCATAACCTGAGTACGTATGAACAACGTACCATTTCGCGTCTTCCGCCATGTTATCAACCCGCCAGTGTAAGGAGCGCCTTGACCAGCGCGTTCGCCAGCCAGTCGAAGCCCCAGAGAACTATTGCGGAAGCCACCATCATTACGACGGAGACGAGAGTGTTGTTGGTGAGCTGCTTGCCGGTCGGCCAAATGACCTTCTTCAGCTCGCTCTTCATCTCGCGGAACCACTTGCCGACTCTCTTGAAGAAGCCGGGCTTAGTGTCGTCCTTCTTAACGGCGGTGACTGCCTTTGCGGGGGCAGCGCTGATTTTCTTTTCGTCAGCCATTTTCACGCATCCTTTCAGAAGTTACTTGGTCTCAACGTGCTTGGTGTGCTTTCTGCAGAAGGGGCAATATTTGCTGCGCTCCAAACGGTCAGAAGTGTTCTTCTTGTTCTTGACCGTGTTGTAGTTCCTCTGCTTGCATTCTTCGCATCTGAGTGTGATTTTTACTCTTGCGCCTGCAGCCATTCTTTCGGCACCTCCTATTTTATTTACCCGCAGAGCGGGCATTGCCTCCCTGTATTGTGACGAGGGCTTGCGGCAAAAAATGCGCGCAAAAACAGACCTCTCGTCCGACAGGTAATTCATACTATACCACAGTGTGTGCAAGAGGTCAAGCTGTTTTTTATTGAATTTACGGGATTTTTTGGAGCCGCGGGCTCCCCTGCTCAGAACATCCCAAGGCTCTTGAACAGGAGGCTCCAGCCGAATATCGTGAACGGGCACAGCGCGCTCGTCACGACGACGATATCGCCCGCAAGCTCCGCATCTCCGCCCATCTGCTGCGCCATCGTAAACGAGGCGACCGCAGTCGAGGAGGCGAACACTCCGATAAGCCCCGCAAACTCCACGCCCCTGAAGCCCAGCAGAGCGCCAATGGTAAGAAATATTCCCGGAACAAGTACTAGTCTGCCGGCAACGGCAAGGGTCAGGGGAAAGATACCCCCTATGCGCTGCGGGAACTTGTCAAGGCAATCCACATTGAAGCCCCGTACAAGTCCAACGGCAAGCGGCATCAGGGCATCCGCATTTCCTATGACCTTGTGGGATTTATCCCCGTGGAAGAACTGCTGAAACAGGAAACGGCGTGACCGAAGCCACGCCGTTTCTGAGAAAATACGATATTACTTTCTTATGACCCCCGACCATTCCGTGCGGTGGATTTTTTTCGCGGAAAATTTTTACGGAAATACTTGACATTAAAATAACATGGTGATATCATATTGATATCAAAAAGATGGAGGAGAAAGAGAATGACCGAAAAGATACTTGAAAATAAAAAGCACGGTATGCGCGCCTTGATAATAATCATCGCGCTCTACGCCGCGGGCATCGCCGCGATGATCATCGGCGGCATCGGTATGGCTAACGCCGTCGATTACGTATCGACGCCATTCGGCGTCGGCGCAGTAAACAGCGTGGCAAAGCACAACTACACGGTGCTGTTCGTCATCGGCTGCATCTGGGTCTGCATCGGCTGGGTGCCGATCATCGGCCTGAAGGTACTCAAGCCGCAGGAGGCGCTGGTTCTGACCCTGTTCGGCAACTACATCGGTACGCTGAGAGGCGAGGGCTTCTACTTCGTCAACCCCTTCTGCGTCGGCGTGAACCCCGCAGCCAAGACCAAGCTCAACCAGAGCGGCGACGTTGACGGCGGCGGTGCCGGCAAGGGGCTGTCGCTGAATCTCTCCGCGCCCGATGTCTCGGCCGCCGCTGCCCAGTCCGCGAGCAAGAAGATTTCCCTCAAGGTGATGACCCTGAACAACTCCCGCCAGAAGATAAACGACTGCCTCGGCAACCCCATCGAGATCGGCATCGCCGTCATGTGGCGCGTTGTGGACACTGCGAAAGCTGTTTTCAATGTCGACAACTACAAGGAGTACCTGTCTCTCCAGTGCGACAGCGCGGTGAGAAACATCGTCCGCATCTACCCCTATGACGTGGCGCCCGGCGTGGACACCACCGGCGACGGACTCGCCGACGAGGGCAGCCTGCGCGGTTCGAGCGAAACGGTCGCCTCCCGCATCCGCGACGAGATACAGAAGAAGGTCTCCGACGCGGGCATCGAGATAATCGAGGCGCGCATCACCTACCTCGCCTACGCGCCTGAGATCGCCGCGGTCATGCTCCAGCGGCAGCAGGCTTCCGCGATAATCGACGCGCGCAAGATGATAGTCGACGGCGCGGTCGGCATGGTCGAGATGGCTCTGGAACGCCTTGAGGAGAGCGGCTCGGTGCAGCTTGACGAGGAGCGCAAGGCAGCGATGGTGTCGAACCTGCTGGTCGTGCTCTGCGGCAACCGCGACGCACAGCCGATAGTCAATTCCGGCAGCCTGTACTAATATAATGGCAGAGAAGAAACAGGTTCCGCTGCGCCTGTCCGCGAAGCTCTATGACGCGATAGCGGCATGGGCGGAGGACGATTTCCGCTCGGTCAACGGCCAGATAGAATATCTGCTGACCGAGTGCGTGCGGCAGCGGAAGAAAAACGGAAAATATGTATCTGAAACACTCGACGAGCCGATCGAGCTGGACATCAAGTGAGCACAGGGGGAAGGATAAATGCTTAAAATCAACGGTCTGACAAAGACCTACGGCGACAAAAAGGCCGTGGACGACCTGACGCTGCATATCGCGCCGGGTGAGATATACGGCTTCATCGGCCACAACGGCGCGGGCAAGACTACGACGATAAAGTCCTGCGCGGGCATCCTGCAATTTGACGCCGGTGAGATATACGTGGACGGCCTGTCGGTCAAGACCGACGCGCTTGAGTGCAAGCGCCGCATGGCGTACATACCGGATAATCCCGATCTGTACGAATTTATGAGCGGCATAAAGTATCTGAACTTCATCGCCGACATTTTCTGCGTCCCGGCGGACGCCCGCATGGAACGCATCAGGAAGTACGCGGACATCTTCGGCCTGACCGACGATCTCGCACAGCCGATATCGGCCTACTCCCACGGTATGAAGCAGAAGCTTGCGATAATCTCCGCATGGCTTCACACGCCGAAGCTCATCATCATGGACGAACCCTTCGTCGGTCTCGACCCGAAGGCCGCGCACGAGCTGAAGCAGATGATGCGCGAGCACTGCGATGCGGGCGGCGCAATATTCTTCTCGACGCACGTGCTTGAGGTTGCGGAGAAGCTGTGCGACAAGGTGGCCATAATCAAGTCCGGCCGGCTCATCGCCAGCGGCAGCATGGAAGAGGTCAAGGGCGACTCCTCGCTTGAGGATGTGTTCCTCGAACTGGAGGGTGACGGCAATGCTTAAAGCTCTGCTTCGTGTGCGCATGACAGCCTTGGGCAAATGGTTCACCGGCGCGACGGCGAAGAAGGGCAAGCAGACCAAAGGCTCGATGATCGGCTTCGCGTTTTTGATGGTCTACGCCTTCGGCGCGGCGGGCTTCGGCATATGGCATGTGTTCGACGTGCTTGCCTCGCCCTTCCACGCAATTGGGCTTGACTGGCTCGTGTACGCGATGGCCGTGATGATGGACTTCGGACTGATGTTCATCGGCAGCGTGTTTTTCGCCAAATCTCAGCTTTTCGAGGCGCGTGACAACGAGCTGCTGCTCAGTCTGCCCGTGAAGCCCGGCGATATTCTGATAAGCCGGCTCGTGATGCTGCTTGTCATAAACCTGATGTTCAGTCTGCCGGTAGTGATCCCGGTCATCATCGTCCGCTGCTCGCTGGGCGCGGTCGGTGGCTATGAGATTCTGGCTTTCGCGCTGATATTCGCGCTGCTGCCCTTCTTTGCGCTGGCGGTGTCCGCGCTGTTCGGCTGGCTGTTCAGCATCATTACGGCGCGTATCGGCAAGGGCAAGGGCGTTATCGGTATGCTGCTGTGCGTCGCGCTGATCCTCGGATACAGCTGGCTGATGATAAAGCTCAACACCGGGCTTCTGAGCGACGCGCAGTCTCAGGCGCAGGCCATCGCCGATTCCGTCGGCAGCTCGTCTCCGCTGTACGCCGTGGGCGCGGCTATCGCGCTCGGACGCCGCGACCTGCTCGCGGTAGTATGCGCGGTGTTCATCGCGGTGAGCGCGGCAGCGTATCTGCTGCTTGAGCGCAATTTCATCCGCACCGCCACGATGAAGCGCGGCGGGGTCAGGAATAAGTACGTCGAAAAGCGCGAAGCGGTCAAAACGCCGGATGCCGCACTGCTGGGCCGCGAATTTGCGAGATTCTTCTCCAGCTCCGCGTACATGGTCAACGCCGGGCTCGGTGCGATTATGATGATAATCGCCGCGGCGGCGCTTGTGATAAAGCGCGCGGACATTACGGCGCTGTTCTCAATGCCCGGCATGAGCGCGCTGCTGTGTCCGCTGCTGCTGGCCGCGATATGCCTGCTGGGCAGCATGAATTTTGTCAGCGCCCCGTCGGTGAATCTTGAGGGGCGCAGCCTGTGGATAGTGCAGTCGCTGCCCGTCACGGTGCAGCAGGTGCTCCGCGCGAAGCTCCGGCTTCACCTGTATATCTGCCTGATCCCCGCGCTCATAGCCTCGCTTGTGGCGATATTCGTCGCGCGCCCCGGTGCGGCGGACGCGGCGGCGCTGATAATCATCCCTCTGCTGTTCGGCGTGTTCACGGGCATACTCGGCCTTGTCGAGAATCTGCGCCATCCGAGTCTGGATTGGAGCAACGAGGCTCAGGCGGTCAAAACCGGCGTTGGGCTGCTGTTCACGATGCTGATAAGCTGGGCAACGCTGATCCCGCCGATAATCCTGTACGCCGTGTGCGATGTGAACTTTAACATCTGCGCGTGGGGCTTCGCGGCGGCGATAGCGGCGGCGGACATCCTGCTGTATCGCTGGCTTATGAGCCGCGGCGCGGAAATTTATGCGGCGCTGTGATATCTGACGCAAAATTTTTAAAAAACCTATTGACAAACTCCGCTATATTTGTTATATTAACGGAGCTGTGGCCGAGTAGTTCAGCTGGTTAGAACGCCGGCCTGTCACGCCGGAGGTCGAGGGTTCAAGTCCCTTCTCGGT
>URPD01000022.1 GCA_900549645.1 uncultured Eubacteriales bacterium | reverse complement strand
TCCCTCCTTACTTCTTCTTATTTGCGATGGTGCGTTTCGGACCCTTGCGGGTACGAGCGTTGGTCTTGCTGCGCTGGCCGCGCACGGGCAGGCCACGGCGATGACGCATGCCGCGGTAGCAGCCGATCTCGGTCAGGCGCTTGATATCAAGCGCGGTCTGGCGGCGCAGGTCGCCCTCCACGATGTAGTGGTGGTCGATGCACTCACGCAGCTTTGCTTCTTCCTCTTCGGTGAGGTCTTTGACTCTGGTGTCGGGGTTAATTCCGGTTGCCTCGAGAATCTTGGTTGCGCTGGTTCTGCCGATACCGTAGACATAGGTGAGACCGATCTCGATTCTCTTGTCCTTGGGCAGGTCAACGCCGGCTATACGTGCCATATTATACGATCATCCTTTCGAATAATTGTTCCGCATTCTTTAACACGGAGACTTGTTCCCGCCGGAGGGGAGTCCCCCGTTTGATGCGGATGTTGTTTATAAGGACAGGCTTTTAACCTTGTCGCTGAGTTGATGCGGGGCTGCGCCCCTGTTTCTGCTTAGCCCTGACGCTGCTTGTGCTTCGGGTTCTCGCAGATGACCATGACTTTACCCTTGCGCTTGATGATCTTGCACTTCTCGCACATGGGCTTCACGGAAGGTCTTACTTTCATTTGTTATACCTCCTACTTGCTTCTCCAAGTGATCCTGCCGCGGGTGACGTCGTATGGAGACATCTGCACCGTGACCTTGTCACCGGGGAGGATCTTGATAAAGTTCATCCGGAGCTTTCCGGAAATGTGAGCCAGTATGGTGTGACCGTTGCCGATATCCACCTGAAACATAGTGTTGGGCAGGGACTCTACTACCGTGCCCTCAAGTTCGATTACATCGTCTTTTGCCAAAGTAATTTTCCTCCAAAGTTCGGTGTTGACGTTTTGTCAAATATCCTCTGCCATTGTGAGTATTTCCGGCTCGCCATCCGTGATGAGGATGGTATTTTCATAGTGAGCCGAGAGGGAGCCGTCCGCGGTGACGACCGTCCAGCCGTTGGGCATTTCCTTCACTTCGTAGCCGCCGATGTTGACCATGGGCTCGACCGCTATCGTCATGCCGCGCACAAGGCGCGGATCGGGACGGTGGCCGAAGCGCCGGTCAGGCCGGTAGTTCGGAACCTCAGGTGCCTCATGGAGCTTGCGCCCCACGCCGTGGCCGACATAATCGCGGACGACGGAATAGCCGTGGCTCTCCACGTATTCCTGCACCGCCGCGCCTATATCGGAGATGCGGCAGCCCTCCTTGGCGAACTTTATGCCCTCAAAGAAGCTCTGTCTCGTAACCTCGATGAGCTTTCTCGCCTCTTCGCTTATCTCACCGCAGGGGTAGGTGCCGGCGCAGTCGCCGACGAAGCCCTTATAGGTGGCGCCGAGGTCGAGGGACACGATGTCGCCGTTTCGGATCACTCGCTTGCCGGGGATACCGTGGATGATCTCATCGTTTACCGAGATGCAGGCGCTGGCCGGGAATCCGCAGTAATTGAGGAAGGTCGGGTATGCGCCGCTCTTGACAATGAAGTCATGCACATGTTTGTCTATCTGCTTTGTGGTCACGCCGTCGGCCACTGCCTGCCGGGCGATGGAACGCGCGGCGGCGGTGATCTTGCCGGCCTGACGCATCAGCTCAATGTCTCTGACTGACTTAATAGTAATCGTTTCTGCCATCGTCAGATACCCAGAGCCTTGGTGATCGCGGCTGTTGTTGCTTCAATGCTCGGCTGGTTCTCCACGGACTTCAGCTTGCCGCGGGCTTCATAGAAAGCCTTCAGCGGTTCGGTTTCCTTATGATAGGTCTCCAGACGCGCCATGACGGTTTCGGGAGCGTCGTCCTTGCGGATCGTCAGCTCGCCGCCGCAGAAATCGCAGAAGCCTTCGACCTTGGGAGGATTGTTCTCCACATGGAAGGTCTGGCTGCAATCCTTGCAGGTACGGCGGCCGCCCATGCGGCGCACGATAACGTCGTCCTCCACCTCGATGGAGAGCGCGCAGTCGACGCCGATGCCCTTTGCCTCCATGGCCTCGGCCTGAGGAATGGTGCGGGGTACGCCGTCAAGGATATAGCCGTTGGCACAGTCGGGCTGGGCGAGGCGCTCCTCGATGATGCCGATGATGACATCGTCGGGAACGAGCTTGCCGGACTCGACATAAGCCTTCGCCTGAAGTCCCACGGGCGTGCCATTTTTCATGGCAGCCCGCAGGATATTGCCTGTGGAAATGGTCGGGACATTGAGCAGCCTGCTCAAAATCTCAGCCTGAGTACCTTTGCCGGCGCCGGGAGCGCCCAAAAGTATAAGTCTCATAGCCTTACTCCTTTTATCAGGACAGGAAGCCCTTGTAGTTGCGCATAAGCATCTGGGCTTCGAGAGCGCGGACGGTCTCAAGCGCGACGCCGACAACTATGATAATGGAGGTGCCGCCGAGGGACAGGCCGGTGAGAGCCGCGGCATTGCTGAAGTGGGAGATCAGGATGGGTACGATAGCGATGATGCCCAGATAGATCGCGCCGAACAGGGTGATCTTGTTCAGAATCTTCTGGATGAACTCGCTGGTCGGCTTGCCGGGACGGAAGCCGGGGATGTACCCGCCGTTCTTCTTCAGGTTATTCGCAACTTCCACGGGGTTGAACTGAATGGTGGAGTAGAAGTATGCGAAGAAGATTATCAGCAGGAAGTAGATTATCGCGTAGGGGATGGAGTTGTTGGAGAACCAAGTGTTGACCCAGCCGTCGGTCTTGCCGGTGAAGGCCACGATGGTCGCGGGGACGGAAGCGATGGACTGAGCGAAGATGATGGGCATAACGCCGGACATATTCACCTTCATGGGGAGGTGAGTGCTCTGGCCGCCGTACATCTTGCGTCCGACAACTCTCTTGGCATACTGAACGGGGATCCTGCGCTCCGCATCGTTGACGAAAACGATGAGGACGATCATTGCGACTGCGCCGATGAGCATCAGCAGTGCGAGCCACCACTGGAGATTTCCGGCGGTGATGTTGCGCACGGTGGTGATGAGGCTGGTCGGGAGGCGGGAAATGATGCTTGCAAACAGGATCATGGAGATGCCGTTGCCGATGCCGAATTCGGTGATCTGCTCACCGAGCCACATGATCAGCGCGGAGCCGGAGGTGAAGGTCAGGATGATGACTATCGCTGACCAGATGCCCTGAGCGTCTGCGTTGAGCATATTGTTGTTCTTGATGAGCATGTAGTATGCGAAGCCCTGAATCAGGCCGATCGCAACAGTGGCGTAACGGGTGATGGAAGCTATCTTCTTTCTGCCTTCCTCGCCGCCCTCCTTGCTCAAACGCTCCAGCGAAGGGATAGCAATGCAGAGGAGCTGGATGATAATGGAGGCGTTGATGTACGGCTGGATGGACAGGGCGAAGATGGTCGCGTTCGAGAACGCGCCGCCGCTCATAACGTCGAGCAGGCCGAGAATGGTGCTCTGCTGCTGGGCAAAGTACGCATTCAGCAGGGCGATGTTGACGTCGGGAACAGGGATGGCGTTGCCAAGACGGTAAAGGAGGATGATGACCAGCGTAAAAAGAATCTTCTTGCGCAGCTCTTCGATCTTCCATGCATTACGCAATGTCTGAAGCACTTAGACCACCTCTGCCTTTCCGCCGGCCGCCTCAATCTTCTGTTTCGCGGTTTCGGAGAAAGCAGCAGCTTTGACAGTCAGCTTCTTGGAAACCTCGCCGTTGCCAAGGAACTTTACGCCATACTTGCACTTGGAGATGATGCCTGCGTCGAGCAGTGCCTGCGCGTCTACGACTGCGCCGTCCTCGAACTTATCGAGGGCTGCAACGTTGACGGAGGTGAGGGGCTTTGCAAAGATGTTGTTGAAGCCTCTCTTCGGGATGCGGCGCGCCAGAGGCATCTGGCCGCCTTCAAAACCGATGCGGGTGCCGCCGCCGGAGCGAGCCTTCTGACCCTTGTGGCCACGGCCGGCGGTCTTGCCGTTACCGGTGGCATGGCCTCTGCCCTTGCGCTTGTCGACATGGGTGGAGCCGGCTACGGGAGAAAGATCATTGATATACATTCTCTTGCCCTCCTTATTCTTCGGTTACCTTGACAAGATAGCCGATCTGGGCGATCTTGCCGCGGGTCTGGGGATTGTCGGGCTGTACGGTCTCGTTGCCGATCTTGTGCAGGCCGAGGGAGTAGGCAGTGGCGATGTGCTTATCGTGTCTGCCGTTGAGACTCTTGACGAGCTTGATTCTGAGATTAGCCATGTTTCGCCCTCCTTAACCCTGAATTTCTTCAGGAGTCTTGCCTCTGACGGCTGCGACCTGAGCCGCATCACGCAGAGACTTGAGGCCTTCCATAGTGGCTGCGACGACGTTCGCGGGGTTGTTGGTGCGCAGGCACTTGGTACGGATATTCTTGATGCCGGCTGCCTCAACGACTGCACGGACTGCGCCGCCGGCGATAACGCCGGTGCCTTCGGGTGCCGGCTTGAGCAGGACACGGCCTGCGCCGAACTCGCCGATGACCTCATGGGGAATGGTGGTGCCGGTCAGGGTGACGGTGGTGATGTTCTTCTTAGCATCCTCAAGACCCTTGCGGATTGCCTCGGAAACTTCGCTCGCCTTGCCGAGACCGAAGCCGACGCGACCCTTGCCGTCGCCAACTACGCACAGCGCGGAGAACTTCATGACGCGGCCGCCCTTGACGGTCTTGCTGACGCGGTTGAGGGAAACTACCTTCTCGATGAACTCGGAGGGAGCCTCGTCCTTGCGACGATCTCTTCTGTCATTATTGTATGCCATTATAAGTTTTCCCCCTTCCTTAGAACTTCAGGCCGCCCTCACGGGCGCCCTCTGCCAGTGCCTTCACGCGGCCGTGATAAATGTAGCCGCCGCGGTCGAACACGACTTCTTCGATGCCCTTCTGCAGAGCGCGCTCTGCGATGGCTGCACCGATCTTCTTTGCGGCTTCGCAGTTGCCGCCGTTGCCTTCAAATGCCTTCTCAACGGTGGAGGCGGAAACGAGGGTGTTTCCTGCTACGTCGTCGATGATCTGGGCATAGATGTTGCTTTCGCTGCGGAATACGCACAGACGGGGTCTCTCGGCGGTGCCGGAGATCTTGCCGCGTACTCTGTTGTGGCGCTTGATGCGCTGTCCTCTGGTATCAGGTCTCTTAATCATTCAGGCACACCTCCGTTTACTTAGCACCGGTCTTGCCTTCTTTGCGGCGGATAACTTCGTAGTCGTACTTGATGCCCTTGCCCTTGTAGGGTTCGGGAGGTCTCTTACCACGAACTTCTGCTGCAAACTGGCCGACCTTCTGCTTGTCGATACCCTTGATAACGACATGGTTTGCATCGGGAACGTCGATCTGGATGTCCTCGGTCTCAGGGACGATGACCTGATGAGAATAGCCGATGTTCAGAACCAGATTCTTGCCTTCCTTGGATGCACGGTAACCAACGCCGTTGATCTCCAGCTTCTTCTCGAAGCCGTGAGTCACGCCCACTACCATGTTGTCGACCAGAGTTCTGGTCAGGCCATGGAGGGAACGGTTCTCCTTGGTATCGTCGGGACGGGAAACGTGGATGACGCCTGCGTCGACGTCGATCTTCATCTGAGGAACGAGGTCACGCTCAAGAGTGCCCTTCGGGCCCTTGACAGTGATGTGATTGTGCTCGTTGACGGATACTTCAACGCCAGCGGGAACAGTGATGGGTGCTCTACCTATTCTAGACATTCTGCAGCCTCCTTACCATACGAACGCAAGGACTTCGCCGCCAACATGCTCTTTGCGAGCCTGCTTGTCGGTCATAACGCCCTTGGAGGTGGAGATGATGGCGATGCCCAGTCCCTTGAGGACGCGGGGCAGCTCGTCGGCGCCGGCGTAAACGCGCAGGCCGGGCTTGCTGACGCGGCGAAGGCCCTGGATGGCCTTTTCCTTGCCGGGAAGGTACTTGAGGGTTACGCGGATGACACCCTGAGTGCCGTCGTCGATGAGCTGGTAGCTCTTGATGTAGCCTTCGTTGAGAAGGATCTCAGCAATGGACTTCTTCATCTTGGACGCGGGGATGTCGACGGTTTCATGCTTAGCGCTGCCGGCGTTGCGGATGCGGGTAAGCATATCTGCAATGGGGTCGGTGATCTGCATTTGGTTTTCCTCCTATATTAGAGTTACCGCAGCCTTTGGCTGTCGGTTCAGGCGGCGAGGTTCCATGCCAATGCTTGATTGGCCATGGCCTTTCGTCATCCTCAGACTGGACTTGCTCCATTCCGCTTTCACGGTTTGCGTAAGGGCCGTTAAAGCTCCATATCCGCGCCCCCAGTCTTCGTCCACAAATCGACCCCACCTCGTTGGGCTTCGATTTGTAATGGGACGGGGGATGCGTCGGGCTTGCTCCATTCCGCTTTCACGGTTTGCGTAGGAGCCGTTAAAGCTCAACTTCACACTCTCAGTCTGTTTATTCACAGGCGGGAGGGATCGGCTCCCGCCGTATGAAACATTTGTTTTGCGCTCTTTCAAGCGCGCTGATTTTGCGCTGGATTATATCGCGCGAAATCAGAAGCTTGCCTTGCGGACACCGGGGATCTGGCCCTTGTAAGCCAGCTCACGGAAGCAGATACGGCAGATGCCGTAGTTGCGGAGGTAAGCATGGGGACGGCCGCAGATCTTGCAGCGGTTGTACTTACGGGTGGAGAACTTTGCAGGAGCCTGCTGCTTCAGAATCATAGATTTCTTTGCCATTTTTAACTCCTCCTTAGTTCATAAACGGTGCGCCCATGAGCTTGAGCAGCTCGCGCGCCTCTTCATCGGTCTGAGCGGTGGTGGTGATCGCAATGTTCATGCCGCGCAGCTTCTCGATCTTATCGTACTCGATTTCGGGGAAGATGATCTGCTCCTTCAGGCCAAGGCTGTAATTGCCGCGGCCGTCGAACGCGTCTGCGGAGATGCCGCGGAAGTCGCGGACACGGGGCAGAGCAACGTTGAAGAGACGGTCGAGGAACTCCCACATGCGATCCTGACGAAGGGTGACCTTTACGCCGACCTTCATGCCTTCACGCAGCTTGAAGTTTGCAACAGACTTTCTTGCAACGGTAGCAACGGCGTGCTGACCGGTGATGGCGCTGATGTCCTTGATAACGGCGTCGAGAGCCTTCGCGTTATCCTTGCAGTCGCCGCAGCCGACGGAGACAACGATCTTGTCGATCTTGGGGATCTGCATGGTGGACTTGTACTGGAACTTCTCCATGAGAGCCGGAGCAACTTCCTCAAGATACTTTTTCTTCATTCTTGTCATAGTAAGTTATCTCCTTTCTCAGATTTCTGCGCCGCACTTCTTGCAGACGCGGGTCTTCTTGCCGTCGGTGATCTTGTGGGCGACGCGGGTGCCCTTGCCGCACTTCGGGCAGACAAGCTGTACCTTGCAGGCGTAGATGGGGGTCTCAGTCTTGATGATGCCGCCATCCTGACCCTGCTTGCGGGGCTTCTGATGCTTGGTAGCAACGTTGACGCCCTCGACAACGACCTTCAGACCCTTGGGATCGGCAACCAGAACCTTGCCCTGCTTGCCCTTGTCCTTGCCGGACAGAACGATGACTTTATCGTCTTTCTTAATGTTCATTCTCTGTGCCCTCCATTAAATCACTTCGGGAGCCAGGGACAGGATCTTCATGTACTCCTTGTCACGCAGCTCACGGGCGACGGGTCCAAAGATACGAGTGCCGCGGGGGTTCTTATCACCGGTGTTGATAAGGACTGCTGCGTTCTCGTCAAAACGGACGTAGGTGCCGTCGGCGCGGCGGACGGGCTTCACGGTGCGAACGACGACTGCCTTGACGACATCGCCCTTCTTCACGCTGCCGCCGGGTGCTGCCTTGCGGACGGAGCAAACTATTACGTCACCAATACTTGCATACTTGCGCTTGGAACCGCCAAGCACGCGGATGCACTTAAGCTCTTTGGCGCCGGTATTGTCGGCGACCTTCAGATAAGTTTCCTGCTGTATCATTCTGGCGCCTCCTTACTTAGCCTTCTCTACGATCTCGACCACGCGCCATCTCTTGTCCTTGGACAGGGGGCGGGTCTCCATCACGCGGACGATATCGCCGACGCCGCACTCGTTGTTCTCGTCGTGCGCCTTCAGGCGGTAGGTACGTCCAATGATCTTCTTATAAGTCTTGTGGGCAACGCGATCCTCAACGATGACGACCACGGTCTTGTCCATCTTGTCGGAAACGACCTTGCCTACGCGGGTCTTACGGGAAGTAGTTCTTTCTTCGTTCATTTTTCCTTACCTCCTCAGTTCTGCTTCTCGCGCAGTACGGTCTTGACACGAGCGATGTCACGGCGCACGGCAGATATCTTGGTGGGGTTGTCAAGATGATTGGTGGCATGCTGCATACGGAGCATGAACAGATCCTTCTTGAGGTCGACGAGCTTGGTCTCAAGCTCTGCCACGGACATGGAACGTATTTCGTTTGCCTTCATCTTATTCACCACCGTTCTCAGACTCGGTGCCCTTCGCAACTATCTTGGTCTTGATGGGCAGTTTGTGGCTTGCCAGACGGAGTGCCTCACGGGCGACATCTTCGGGAACGCCTGCGATCTCGAACATGACTCTGCCGGGCTTAACGACTGCGACCCAGTACTCCGGGGAGCCTTTACCGGAACCCATACGGGTCTCGGCCGGCTTTGCGGTGACAGGCTTGTCGGGGAAGATCTTGATCCAGACCTGACCGCCACGCTTGGTGTAGCGGGTCATTGCGATACGTGCCGCTTCGATCTGGTTGGAGGTAATCCAGCCCGGCTCCTGTGCCGCCAGACCGAATTCGCCGTAGTTTACGACGTTGCCGCGAGTGGCTTTGCCCTTCATGCGGCCGCGCTGTACTCTGCGGTACTTAACTCTCTTAGGCATTAACATTATGCGTTGCCTCCTTCCTTAGCGGGAGCAGCGGGACGGGGTCCGCGGTTGTAGCCGCCCTGACCTGCCGGTCTGCTGCCGTAGCCCTGACGGCGCTCGCCGTTCTGGCCGCGGTTGTCGCGGTTGTAGCCGCCCTGACGGCGGTCTCCGCCGCGGCGATCGTCTCTGCGGCGACGCTCCTGCGGCTTGCTCAGATCCATGGTGCGCGGGGTGGTGCGCAGAGTCTGGGAGAGGACTTCGCCCTTATAGATCCAAACTTTGACGCCGATGCGGCCGTAGGTGGTGTTAGCCTCTGCGAAGCCGTAGTCGATGTCGGCACGGATGGTCTGAAGGGGAATGGTGCCCTCGTGGTAGCACTCGGATCTTGCGATCTCAGCGCCGCCCAGACGGCCGCCGCACTTGACCTTGATGCCGCGTGCGCCCATTCTCATGGCGCGGCCCATGGCGTTCTTCATCGCGCGGCGGAAGCCGATGCGCTTCTCAAGCTGCTGTGCGATGTTCTCGGCGACGAGCTGTGCGTTGGTGTCGGGGGTGCGAACCTCAACGATGGAGAGAGCGACGGGCTTGCCGATCAGCTTCTCGACCTCGAGGCGCAGGCGCTCGATCTCTGCGCCGCCCTTGCCGATAACGACGCCGGGACGGGAGCAGTGGATATAAATGCGAACCTTTGCGGAATCGCGCTCTATCTCGATGGTGGGAACACCGGCGGAATAGAGGGTCTTCTTCAGATACTCGCGGATCTTGTAGTCCTCGACGATGAGATCGCCGACCTTATCTTCTCTTGCGTACCAGCGGGAATCCCAATCCTTGATAACGCCAACACGCAGTCCGTGGGGATTAACTTTCTGTCCCATTTAATTCTGCCTCCTTCCCTTAGTCTCTCTCAGCCACAGCGATCATGATGTGGCTGGTGCGTTTGTTGATGCGGTACATACGTCCCTGTGCTCTGGGCATGCCTCTCTTGAGGATGGGGCCTGCGTTTGCGTAGGTCTCGCAGACGTAGAGCTTCTCGGGATCCATTTCAAAGTTGTTCTCAGCGTTTGCCATGGCGCTCTTGAGGACCTTGATCATCAGCTCGCAGCCGGCCTTGGGAGTGTTCTCCATGAGAGCCATTGCGACCTTGGCGTCCTTGCCGCGGATCATGTTGCAAACGATTTCGACCTTGCGGGGAGAAATACGGGCGTATTTGTGCTCCGCACGGGCAATTTTCTTTTCGTCCATTTCTTCTCCTCCTTACTTACCGGTCTTGCTGCCGGCGTGTCCGCGGAAGGTACGGGTGGGAGCGAACTCGCCCAGCTTGTGGCCAACCATATCTTCAGTGACATACACGGGAACATGACGGCGGCCGTCATGCACAGCGATGGTGTGTCCGACGAAGGACGGGAATATGGTGGAGGAACGAGACCAAGTCTTGACGACCTGCTTGTTGCCGGTCTTGTTCATCTCATCGACGCGCTTCAGCAGCTCAGGCGCTGCGAAGGGGCCTTTCTTTATGCTTCTGCTCATTTACGTTCCCTCCTTACTTTGCGTTGCGGCGCTTGACTATGAACTTATCAGTGTGGTTCTTAGTCTTGCGGGTCTTGTAACCAAGTGCGGGCTTGCCCCAAGGAGTTACAGGGCCGGGACGGCCGACAGGGGACTTGCCTTCACCACCGCCGTGGGGGTGATCACAGGGGTTCATAACGGAGCCGCGCACGGTGGGACGGATGCCCATGTGGCGTTTGCGGCCGGCCTTACCGATGTGAACGTTGGCGTGGTCGATGTTGCCGACCTGACCGATGGTAGCGAAGCAGTCCATGCGGACCTTGCGGTACTCACCGGAGGGGAGGCGGACAGTCGCCATACCGTTTTCCTTAGCCATCAGCTGAGCGGCGACGCCGGCGGAGCGGACAAGCTGAGCGCCCTTGCCGGGGTACAGCTCGATGTTGTGGATAACGGTACCGACGGGGATGTTTGCCATGGGCAGAGCGTTGCCCGGCTTGATATCGGCCGCGGCGGAGGAGACGATCGCATCGCCGACGCTCAGGCCGACGGGGGCGAGGATGTAGCGGCGCTCGCCGTCTTCATACTCGCACAGGGCGATGAACGCGCTACGGTTGGGGTCGTACTCAAGACGGAGAACCTTTGCGGTCATCTCGGTCTTGTCGCGCTTGAAGTCGATAACGCGGTACTTCTGACGGTTGCCGCCGCCCTGATGGCGGACGGTGATGCGGCCGTAGCTGTTGCGGCCGGAGTTCTTCTTGAGAACCTCGACGAGGGACTTCTCAGGCTTGACGTGCTTCTCAACACCGTCGAAGCCGGAGACGGTCATCTGACGTCTGGCAGGAGTAGTAGGTCTGTAAGTTTTGATAGACATTCTCTATTCCTCCTTAAACCATGCCTTCGAACAGCTCAATGTTCTTGGAGTCGGCACTGAGCTTTACGACGGCCTTTTTCCACGAGGCGGTCTTACCCATGGGGTAAGCGCCGGTGCGCTTCGCCTTGCCTCTGACGTTCAGGGTGGTGACCTTGACGACGGTGACGCCGAAGATCTCCTCGATAGCCTTGGCTATCTCGATCTTGTTTGCATCCTTGGCAACTTCAAACGCGTACTTCTTGATGTCCAGATCTTCCATGGACTGTTCGGTGATGAGGGGACGGATAACGATATCGTATGCGGTCTTCATCAGGCGTACACCTCCTCGATCTTGGCGAGGGCAGCCTTGTCAACTACCATAACGCCGTTGGTGAGAATCATGTAGGGGCTGAGGATGCTGGCGATGGTGGTCTCGACGCCGGCGATGTTGCGGGCGGACTTGACGACCTTCTCATCCACGCTCTCGGTAACGACAAGAGCCTTCTTCTCAACGCCGATCTTCTTGAGGAAGGAGTTGAAAACGGAGGTCTTGATCTCTTCGACCTTCAGGCCGTCAACGACGACGATCTCGTTCTCCGCTGCCTTTGCGGACAGGGCGGACTTGAGAGCCAGACGCTTGACCTTCTTGTTGAGAGTATAGCTGTAATCGCGGGGCTTGGGAGCGAAAGCTACGCCGCCGTGAGTCCACACGGGGGAACCGGTGTAGCCGGCGCGGGCACGGCCGGTGCCCTTCTGACGCCAAGGCTTTCTGGTGGAGTAGGAAACCTCGCCCTTGGTGAGCGCGCTCTGGGTGCCCTGACGGCAGTTGGCCAGATGATTCTTGACGGAATCATGCAGGACGCTCTTGTTCGGCTCGATGCCGAAGATGGCCTCGGAGAGCTCGATCTCGCCGATCTTCTCGCCTGCCATATTGAAAACGTTAGCTTTAGGCATTTATGCTGCTCTCCTTTCTTTACTTGGTACGGGCGGAAGCCTTCTGCGGGTTGACACGAGCGGAAGCCTTCTGCGGGTTGAGGCTGATGCCGGCGGCCTCGCCCTTCTTGACGGGCTGGGTCTTGACAGTGTTCTTGATATAGACGATGCTGCCCTTCGGGCCGGGAACGGCGCCGCGGATAGCGATCATGTTCAGCTCAGCGTCGACCTTGACGATGTCGAGGTTCTGGACGGTGACCTGATCAACGCCCATGTGGCCAGCCTGCTTCTTGCCCGGGAAAATGCGGGAAGGATCGGTGCTGGAGCCCATGGAACCGGCGTGACGGTGAACGGGGCCGCCGCCGTGGCTGGTGGGGGTACGGCCCTGACCGAAGCGCTTGATAACGCCCGCGTAGCCTTTACCTTTGCTGATACCGGTGACGTCGACCTTGTCGCCTTCTGCAAAGACGTCAGCCTTGACCACGTCGCCGACTTCGAGCTTGCTGCTGTCCTCAAGACGGAACTCCTTGAGGTGCTTGACCATGCCTACGCCCGCCTTCTTCAGGTGACCCTGTTCGGGCTGGCTGAGCTTCTTCTCGGCCACTTCTTCGTAGCCGAACTGGACTGCGTCATAGCCTTCCTTGTCCTTGCTCATCTTGGCGACGACCACGCAGGGGCCTGCCTCGATGACGGTCACGGGAATGACCTTGCCAGTCTCATCGAAGATCTGCGTCATGCCGACCTTCTTGCCGATGATGGCTTTCTTCATTGTATTTCCTCCTATTGGTTATTGGTCGTCTCGCATGGTCCGGGATTGGGTTCCCGTCCGGAGGCTGACGACTTAACCCGTCCGCATACGCAAGCTGCGGACTATGGGTCGTTTACTTGTGTGGGTGGGTTAGGGTTTTGCTCAGAGCTTGATCTCGATCTCGACGCCTGCGGGAACCTCAACGCTCATCAGAGCCTCGACGGTCTTCTGGGTGGGGTTCATGATGTCGATAAGGCGCTTGTGGGTGCGGCGCTCAAACTGCTCGCGGCTGTCCTTATACTTATGAACTGCACGAAGAATGGTGACGATCTCGGTCTTGGTGGGCAGGGGGATGGGGCCGGAGACCTTTGCGTCAGTGCGCTTGGCGGCTTCGACGATAGTCTCGGCTGCCTTGTCGATGAGCTGATGATCGTAAGCCTTGAGGCGGATACGGATCATGTTCTTGTTGGTTGCTGCCATGTTTTTTCTCCTTTTCGTACGTTTTTGTGCGGCGGCATTGGCTCCGCCGGAAACTATGCGTACGGATGAAACCTTTTCTATACACACAACCGTGCGTATCAGACCAAGTCCGAAAAACAAACCGGCTTTTTGAGCCGGTCGATCCCCGTCCAAGCGATATACGCGTATATGGATCAGGTTCCAGCCGCCCGATTACGCGCCGGACATGCATCCGGCACCGGACATACTCCACGGAAGTTACCTCATTTCTGAGCAATCTCCCGCTTCATCGCATAATACGCCCGTGCTCTCGCACACGCGCTCATTTAATATACCAAGTTATTGCCCGTATGTCAAGCAAAAATTCAGTATTTCTGCAAAAATTTTCGGCATATTTTTTGTGCAGGTATACGAAATAAATTTTCGGGGAAATAACCCCCTTGGCGCCCCTTCTAGGGGAGCTGGCACGTAAGTGACTGAGGGGTCGCCGGGGTAAATAAACTGCTAGTTGGGAAAAGAAAGAGTTATGTATAAAAGAAGCCTCTTGGCTCTCTTGTCCGCGCCCTGCTGCACATGTTCTTTGACAGACTGAACACCGGGGCGGCAGATGCCGCTCCGGTGTTCCCTACTTTCTATTTTCCTACTATTATAATATATCACCACAACACCCGTCACGCGATGGTCTCGATGGCGACGGCGGTGCCGCTGAGGGCGGCGCGGACGGCCTGCTCGGTCGAGGCGCTGACGTACACGCGGACAAGCGTGTCGATATCCGCAAGCTCCGACCAATCCAGATTCTCGCCGCTGTTGATGATATACATCTCGGTCAGACCCTTGAAATCATGCAGATTATTCGCAGAATCCAGCTTGCAGTTCTCCAGCGTCAGGCTCACGATGCCGCGCTCGCGGTCGAAGCTCTTGAAGAAGCTGCCGCGCAGGTCACAGTCATAGCAGGCAAGGCTTGTCAAGCCGCCGTGGCGCAGGATCGGCCTCAGCTCGTCGAGCGTGCAGTTGGACACTGCAGCTTCGGTCAGCTTCGTAAGCGGCTTCATCACGGTGAAGTCCGAAACTCTCGCGCCGATGAAGCTCACACTGCGAAGCTGGATACAGCGGTTGATGTCGCCGAGGTCGCCCAGCGGGCAGCCGTCGGTCGTCAGTTCGCGCAGCTTCGGCAGGTTGCTTATGCTCTGAAGCGAGACGACGCGGCAGTTCGAGATGTTCAGCCGCTCGATGTTCAGCGCCGGCAGCGACTCCAGCGACGAGAGTTGCTGGTCACAGATCCAGAGCGTGTCAAGGCCGGTGAAGTATTTCAAGTCATCAAGACTGCGTATCGTCCCCTGCTCCGGCAGGTTTGAGCGCAGGAGGAGCGACATGGTCGGATCCTCAAAATAATACTCATCGCCGATGATGTACAGCTCGTGCAGCCCGGCAAGGTCGGAGACGGTGATGTCCCCGTCCGCGATGCCGGTATAGTCGCGCGCGGCGCGCTCGAAAATGTCGTTCTCGAAGCTGGCAATCGTGCTCTGCGGCAGAGTCTCGACTGTGACGACGTCGGTGGTCAGGCGCTCGATAAGGCCGGTGAAGTAGCCGATGGTACCGAGGGTGATGACCGCGGCGAGCAGCAGCACGCCGACCGTGCCCCAGACGATGCAGCGGGCAAGGCGCTTTTTGCGGCGGTGCTCCGTCTCCGGCGGCTTCTCCTTCGATTTGCGCGGCTTTTCGGGCTTCGGCGCGGGTGCGGGAGCGGCTTTCGGCGGCTCCGAAAGCTGTGCTTCGGCGGGCGCGCCGCCCTCGGCGAACAGCTCCGCGTCCAGCAGCGGGGCGGAATAAAGCTTGCCGTAGAACTCCTCGTCGCTCATGTTGTACCGCATGAGGGCGAAGATGCTGCCGATCTGCATCTCCATGCCGGGGGTCATGTCCGTGTTTTCGATAAACACGTTGATAATGCGGAGGCGCTTGGAGAGCGCGTAGTGCATCTCGCGGCGGCAGTTGTCGGAGCGCATATAGCTGTTGGAGATGAAGGCGACGACGAGCTGTGCGCCGGTCAGGTGACTGGCGATGCACTCCGGCCACTCGCTGCCGACCTCGATGCCCTCGTCGTACCAGATCCGGTAGCCGCGGTCGTGCATATGTGTGACGACGCTCATCACGGCGTCAGAGTCCGCGTGGGCGTAGCTTATGAATATGTAGGGCTTGTCGCCCTCATAGGGTTTGAAATACCGCATTTTTCATCACCTTTTGTGTGTTTTGGTGGGGGTGGGGTGCCGGGAGGGAAAAGAAAAGGTTATGTATATGAGAAGTCTCTTGGCTCCCTCGTCAGAGGGAGCCAAGGGGCGGAGATTATTTCTCACGCTTCACTGTTCTCTTCCCCTATCGCTTTTACTCTGGCGGTTGCAGCAACAGCTGCATCCAGCAACGACTCCGCTTCTTCGCGCAGAACCGCGCCGGCTTTTGTCAGAGCGATGAAGCGATTATCCCGCTCGATAAGGCGTACGCCAAGCTCCTCCTCCAGCGCCGTGACCGTACGGCTGACCGTGGAATGGCTGATATACAGCCGCCGCGCCGCGCCCGTGAAGCTCCCTTCGTCCGCGACGGCGGCGAACACGCGCAGCTGCTCCAGCTCCATCAATAATTAAACCCGTGCGGCAGCAGCTCGCTGAGCTTATAGCTGACATACCGGTCGCCCGCCTTGGCGCACAGCACCTCCATATCCGGCGAAAACTCCGCCAGAAACTGACGGCATGCGCCGCAGGGCGTACACCAGCTCTCGCTGTCGGCATATATCGCAATGCGGCGGAAGCTGCGGTGCCCCTCGCTGACAGCCTTGCAGCAGGCGGTACGCTCGGCGCAGATGGTGCTGCCGAGCGCGGCATTCTCAACGTTGCAGCCGGAAAACACCGTCCCGTCGTCGCACTCAAGCGCGGCGCCCACAGGGAAGCGGGAATACGGCACGTAGGCGTTCATCGACGCCTTCTTTGCGATGGACATAAGCTCTCTGTCAGTCATAATGTTCTCCATTCTGCCGCTGTCAATATTATAATATCAGGCGCGGTGCCCGGCGGCTTGGGCGGCGCGCTTAACCGAGGGTTATCTCCCAGTTCTGGAAATTATACAGGGGGTTCCCCGCATTCGCGTCCACGCCCTTGACACAGCCGCGATGCGTGATTATCTGCTGCTTCTCAAAGCCGATGACCACGAGGGGGCAGTTCTCGGTGAGATAGGTGCAGAACTGGTTATACTTAAAATCCCGCTCAACGTCGCCCGCGGCGAGATAATCGTTGAGGTACATGACGTAATTGGAATCCGTGATGCCGGTGAAGTTGATGCCGTTGGGCTTCTTCTCCTCGTCGTACTTATTATCCGGGTCTAAAAGCTCCGTGAGGTCGAAGTTATTGCGGAGCTTTATCTCGCCGTAGTACAGGTCGAACTCGCCCTTCTGGAGCGCTTCGACATAATCGTCCCACGGGAGGGCATTGACGATGACGGTGAGGCCGATGGAGTCCATGACCTCGGCGAAGCGGTTGGCGATGCCGGCCTTGGCGCTGCTGTCGCTGCACACGAGGAAGCTCAGCTCTATCTCCTGTGCATACCCGCTCATATACTCAAGCTTGCCGTCGTTGTCGTGATCCGCCACGCCGGCGCTCTCAAGTATCTTCTTGCACATATCCATATTATACTCCAGCTTGTCGGCCAGCTCCTGCGGATAGGACAAGCAGGTGGGGTACATCGGGATGGGCGAGGCGACGGCGTCGCCGCCCAGCAGCTCCTCCAGATACGCGCGGTCGAACGCGAAGCTCAATGCGTAGCGGAAGACGTTATAGCGGCCAAGCGTCGTTTTCTCGTTGAAACCGACGTAGTGCATATTCGTGGTTGCGAAGCTGCGTATCTCGTTTGCGCTGGCGAAGCCGAGGTTCGTATAGCTCGACGGGTCGTTTACGGTGACGTCGATATACGCATCCTCAAAGGCGCTGATTATCTCCTCCTGCGCGGGGTAGGACTTGATATATATCACGTCCACGGGGAGGCTGCTGTAGGAGGCATACTCGGTGGAGTAGCCCTCATAGGCGTGAAGCTCGGTATGATCCTCATTATAGGTATAGGGGCCGCTGCCGATGGGGTACTTCTCGCCGTAGGAGCCGGACTTGATTATCGGGATATTCAGCAGCTTTATGAACTGCCCGTCGCCGATGCCGAGGGAGACGACAAGCTGTGTATCGCTCGCAACGTACGCGCCCTGATAGCTCGCAAAGCGGCCGAGATAGCGGTCGGCGGTGATGGCGCGGTCGAGCGAGTAACGCAGATCCTTGGCGGTGACGGGGGTTCCGTCATGGAAAACATGCCCCTCGCCGATGGTGAGCGTCCATGTCTTGCAGTCGTCCGAATGGTTCCACACCGTCACAACGTTCGGGATGACCTCAAAGTTATTGTCGACCTCGACCATGTTCTCATACACGAGGTCGCATATGAGCTGGTTGGAGAGGTTCGTGGCGATGAGGGGGTTGAAGCTGTAATTGGGGTTGCTGTTGAGGGAGAACACGTCGTCCGCCTGCGCGGCGCGCTCGACGTCCTTGCCGCCGGTGGAGACAAACTCCATATCGTTCTGATTCGTGCCGCTGCCCGTCCCGGCACAGCCGGTGCAGCCCACGAGCATGAGCGCCGCAAGAAGCAGCGCGGCGATCCTTTTCTGTATCTTCATTGCATCACCTCAGTCAAGAACTATCCCGGCGGCGAGGCTGCCTCTGCCCCGCCCCATGCGCTGGGTATAGCGGTGCGACCAGTATTTCTCATGGCTGCACATCGTGCACTCATGCGATACGTCGATATTCTCCGCCCGCAGGCCGAGCTGGCGCAGGCGCATGGCGTTCGCCGCGCGGAGATCAACCATCGTTTTGCCGTCGGGACGGCGGCCGAAGAACTCCTCCGCGTCACAGCCGAGATATTTTTTAATAGCGTCCGGCACATCGTCGTCCGTCTCGAAGCAGCAGCGGCCTATCGACGCGCCCATCGCGGCGCATATGCTCCCCGGCTCCGCGCCGAGGGCACACATCTTCTCTACCGTCACGCCGAGGATATCCGCGACTGAACTGCGCCAGCCGCAGTGCACCGCGGCGATGACGCCGTGCTCCGCGTCGCACAGGAGCGCCGGCACGCAGTCGGCCACGAAGCAGAAGATCGGCAGGCCGCGCTCGGTGGTGACAAGGCCGTCCGCCTCGTAGGGCGTTTTTGAGCCGCAGACGTGCTTATCCGCGCTCGTCACGACGCGCACTTCGGTTCCGTGCACCTGCTTTGTGACGGCGCAGTCGTCCCGCCCGACGCCGAAGAAGGCGGCAAGGCGGCGGTAATTCTCCGCGACGTTCTCCTGCGCGTCGCCCCGGTTGGAGCCGAGATTCAGGCTCGCATAGTCGCCGGTGCTGACGCCGCCGTAGCGCGTCGTGAACAGATGGCGCGCCGGGATGACGGAGGATGTCATATATATAAGGCCGTTTTTGTTATTTTCCGAAAACATTTATTCGTTTCTCCCGCAGCATTCCTTATATTTCAGGCGGCGGCTGCCGTCCGCCTTCATCTTCCCGCAGGGGCAGGGATCGTTGCGCCCCGGCTTCGGCGCTTTCTTGACCGGCTGCTTTTTGACCGGCGCGCCGCCGACGTTGGCCGCGGCGTTCTTGGCGACGGCCTTGCGCTCTATCGTCTGCTCCTTGCGGACGCGGACGGTGAATATGCGGCGCACGGTCTCCTCGCGGATGCCCTGCACCATGGCCTCGAACATCTCGAAGCCCTCCTGCTTGTACGCGTCGATGGGCTTGGTCGCGCCGTAGCCGCGCAGGCCGATGCCCTGCTTGAGGTCGCTCATCGCGTCGATGTGCTCCATCCAGTATTCGTCCACGACGCGGAGCATCACGACGCGCTCCAGCTCACGCATGAGCGGCAGGCCGTTCGGCCCGTCGCCGAACTCCTTCTCGCGCGCTTCGTACACCTTCATGGCGATATCGTCCACGCGCTCCGTGAGTGCGTCCTGCTTCACCTTTCCGCCGAACTGCTCAAGCGTTATCGCCCCGTGCGGGAGGAACAGCTTCTCGAACGGCGCGAGCACGTCGTCAAGCTGCTGGCTCGTCTCCGCAGGCTCGCCGTGCATCGCGGCGGCGACGGTGGAGGACACAAACTCGCGTATCATGCCGGTTATCTGCTCGCGCAGATCCTCGCCGTCAAGCACCTTGCGGCGCTCGCCGTAGATGATGCCGCGCTGCTGGTTCATCACGTCGTCGTACTCAAGCACGCTCTTGCGGACTTGGAAGTTGCGGCTTTCGACGGTCTTCTGCGCCTGCTCGATCGCGCCGGAGAGCATCTTCGCGTCAAGCGGGGTGTCCTCGTCGACCTTCAGCGTCTCCATCATGTTCATAATGCGCTCGGAGCCGAAAAGACGCATGATATCGTCGGTCATGGCGAGGAAGAAGCGGCTTTCGCCGGGGTCGCCCTGACGGCCTGAACGGCCGCGGAGCTGATTGTCGATACGGCGCGATTCGTGTCGTTCGGTGCCGAGGATGAAGAGGCCGCCCGCGGCGCGAACCTTCGCGGCCTCGGCGTCGGTCGCCTTCTTATGCTCCGCCATGCGCTCGGCAAAAAGCTTGCGCGCGGCGATGATGTCCTCGTCGTCGGTGTCGGCAAAGCCCGTGGCTTCGGCGATGACATGATCGTCAAACCCGGCCTTGCGCAGGTCAGTCTTGGCCATGAACTCGGCGTTGCCGCCGAGGACGATGTCGGTGCCGCGGCCGGCCATGTTGGTTGCGATAGTGACCGCGCCGAGCTTGCCCGCCTGCGCGACGATCTCCGCTTCCTTCTCATGGTACTTGGCGTTGAGCACCGTATGCGGTACGCCGCGCTTTTTCAGCAGCGACGAGATATATTCGCTCTTCTCGATGGACACCGTGCCGACCAGCACGGGCTGCCCCTTCTCGTGGCAGGCGACGATCTGCTCGACGATGGCGCGGTTCTTGCCCGCGTCGTTTTTGTACACGACGTCGGGGTCGTCGATCCTGATGACGGGCTTATTGGTCGGGATCTCGATGATATCGAGCTTGTATATCGCTTCAAACTCCTCGGCCTCAGTCGCGGCGGTACCGGTCATGCCGGAGAGCTTGCCGTAAAGGCGGAAGTAGTTCTGGAAGGTGATGGTTGCGAGGGTGCGGTTCTCCTTCTGCACGTCGACGTGCTCCTTGGCCTCGATGGCCTGATGCAGACCCTCGGAGTAGCGGCGGCCGAGCATGAGGCGGCCGGTGAACTCGTCGACGATGATTATCTCGCCGTCCTTGACGATATAGTCGATGTCGCGCTTCATAACGCCGTGCGCCTTGAGCGCCTGATTGATATGGTGCGCCAGAGTCGCGTTCTCGATGTCGGCGAGGTTTTCGAGGTTGAACGCCTGCTCCGCCTTGGCGATGCCGCGGGCGGTCAGAGTCGCGGTGCGCGCCTTCTCGTCCACGACGTAGTCGGCGTCGAGGTCGTCGCTCTCCTCCTCCTTCTCGTCGACCGAGGCGTACACGACCTTCTTCAGGCGGCGGACAAAGTCGTCCGCCTGACGGTAGAGGTCGGTGCTCTCGTCGCCCTGACCGGAGATGATGAGCGGCGTGCGCGCTTCGTCGATGAGGATGGAGTCCACCTCGTCGACGATGGCGAAGGCGTGCCCGCGCTGAACCATGTTCTCCTTGTAAAGCGCCATGTTGTCGCGCAGGTAGTCGAAGCCCATCTCGTTGTTGGTGCCGTAGGTGATGTCGCAGGCGTAGGCCGCGCGGCGCTCGGTCGGGGTCAGGCCGTGGACGATAAGGCCGACGGACAGACCCATGAAACGGTGCACCTTGCCCATCCATTCGCTGTCGCGGCGGGCGAGGTAGTCGTTGACGGTGACGATATGTACGCCCTCGCCGGCCAGGGCGTTGAGGTAGGCCGGGAGGACGGCGACAAGGGTCTTGCCCTCGCCGGTCTTCATCTCGGCGATGCGCCCCTGATGCAGCACAATGCCGCCGATGAGCTGCACGCGGAAGGGCTTCATGCCCAGCACGCGCCACGCGGCCTCGCGCACGGCGGCGAACGCCTCCGGCAGAAGCTCGTCCAGCGTCTCGCCGTCGTTGTAGCGGGCTTTGAATTCGTCGGTCTTGGCGCGGAGCGCGTCGTCCGTCAGGGCGGCGTATTCCGGCTCCAGCTTCTCTATCGCATCGGCGATAGGATATATTCTTTTCAGCTCACGGTCGTTGTAGCTGCCGAAAATCTTATTGAAAAGTCCCATTGCGTATGCCTTTCGTGTTACAATAATATGAGGATACCAATACATAGTGAATTATAACACATGAATATGAATAAAAAAAGTCTTATTTGGTTTTTTCGCGGCTTGTGCTTCGCGGAAAGTATGTTATAATGCTTTATTATGAAATATGGTAGAATTGGTGTAGTGTTTGGGTGCATCGGTGATGCCTGCGGGACGGCACGGAGGCCGTCCCCTACGGGGTGATTTGGGGCGTGTGCTGTCTTTTGCGCACTGCTCGTATCGTTACTCTGGCGACCCCTCAGTCGGGCTAACGCCCGCCAGCTCCCCTAAAAGGGGCGCCAAGAGGGTGCGGCGCACTTTTCCCCCATCATTCTTTAACTATCTAAGCCTTTACATACGAAAATACTAACTTTTGGGAGATAGAACATCATGCACAGGATAGGCTTTGACAACGACAAGTACCTCAAGCTCCAATCGCAGAACATACGCGACCGCATCAGCAAATTCGGCGGCAAGCTGTACCTCGAATTCGGCGGCAAGCTCTTCGACGATTACCACGCCTCCCGCGTCCTCCCCGGCTTCGCGCCCGACAGCAAGGTCAGAATGCTGCTGGAAATGAAGGACGAGGCCGAGATCGTCATCGCCATCTCCGCCGACGACATAGAACGCAGCAAGCGCCGCGGCGACCTCGGCATCACCTACGACGACGACACCCTCCGCCTGATCGACGCATTCCGCGGCATCGGCCTCTACATCGGCAGCGTCGTTTTGACGCACTACCGCGGTCAGGCCATCGCGGACAAGTTCCAGCACAGGCTTGAAGCCCTCGGTGTCAAGGTCTACCGCCACTACATCATCCCCGACTACCCCTCCAACATCCCCCTCATCGTCTCCGACGAGGGCTTCGGCCGCAACGACTACATCGAAACCTCCCGCAGTCTCGTGGTCGTCACCGCCCCCGGCCCCGGCAGCGGCAAAATGGCTACCTGCCTCAGCCAGCTCTACCATGAGCACAAGCGCGGCGTCAGCGCCGGCTACGCGAAGTTCGAGACCTTCCCCGTCTGGAACCTCCCGCTCAAGCACCCCGTCAACCTCGCCTACGAGGCCGCTACCGCCGACCTCGACGACGTCAACATGATCGACCCCTTCCATCTCGAAGCCTACGGCGTCACCACCGTCAACTACAACCGCGACGTCGAGATCTTCCCCGTGCTCGAAGCCATGTTCAAGAAGATCTACGGCGACAGCCCCTACAAGAGCCCGACCGACATGGGCGTGAACATGAACGGCTTCTGCATCTTCGACGACGACGCCTGCTGCGAGGCCTCCAAGCAGGAGATCATCCGCCGCTACTACGCCGCCGCATGCGGTGTGCGCCGCGGCACCTCCGAACCGCAGGAGCTGCGCAAGATTGAGCTTATTATGAACTCCCTCGGCCTGACCGCCGCCGACCGTCCCGTTGTCGGCGCGGCGCTCCAGCGCGCGCAGGAGACGGGCGCGCCCGCCGTGGCGCTGGAGCTTGCCGACGGCAGCATCGTCACCGGCAAGACGAGCTCCCTGCTTGGCGCGTCCTCGGCCTGTCTCCTTAACGCCCTCAAGGCGCTCGCCGGCATCGACAAGAAGCTGCCGCTTATCGCGCCCGGCGTCATCGAGCCGATACAGCATCTCAAGGTCGAGCATCTCGGCAACCACAACCCCCGCCTGCACACCGACGAGCTGCTCATCGCGCTGTCGATATGCGCGGTCACGAACCCCATGGCGGGCTACGCCATCGACCAGCTCGACAAGCTTCGCGGCTGTGAGGCGCACTCCTCGGTCATTCTCTCGCATGTCGACGAGGATCTGTTCAAGAAGCTGGGCGTGAACATCACCTTCGAGCCGAAGTATCAGGCGAAGAAGCTGTTCCACAAGAATTGAGGTTTTGCAATGAATATCACGGTTTATCTCGGCGCGAACGCGGGCAATGACCCCGCGCTTGCGCAGGCGACGGCGGAGCTTGGCCGCTGGATCGGCGAGAGCGGCAACACGCTGGTGTACGGCGGCTCGGAAAGCGGGCTGATGGGCGTGCTGGCGAAAAGCGCGCTCGCCGCGGGCGGCAAGGCCATCGGCGTGGAGCCGCAGTTTTTCATCGACGAGGGCTACGAGTTCGACGGGCTGACGGAGCTGATCGTCACGCGCGACATGTCCGAGCGCAAGGCGAAGATGATAGAGCTCGGCGAGGCGTTCATCGCGCTGCCCGGCGGCACCGGCACGCTGGAGGAGATCACGGAGGTGATGTCGAAGGTGTCCCTCAGGCACCTGAGCGCGCCGTGTATCCTGTACGACCTCAACGGGTATTATGAGCCTCTGCGCGAGCTGCTTCGGCGCATGATCGACGCGGGGCTGTCGTCCGCCGAGCGCCAGCGTGGGATATATTTCGCCGCAAATCTGGACGAGATCCGGGCGATCCTTGGGCGGTAAGGCGCAGTGATCAGGTTTATATTGGTATGTGAATGAGGAACCCCCGAGCCGCGGTCATCGACCGCAGCTCGGGGGTTCGGTGCGTTGTGGGGCGCCAAGGGTACAGTGCATCGTTTTTTGTGCCGCATGGAGAAGCGCGTCGAGCAAGCCTCGCCGCTTACGTTCCCCATCACCGCCAATTGCCGGAGATGCCGTCGGGCGCGCCGGGGAGCGGCGTATGCAGGATATTCTTTGTCTCCGGCTCGTCCGCGCGGTGGTCGTGACCGGTCGGTACGGGCGGCTGCTTGGTCTTGTCCTTGTTCTTCTTCGACATGTTGTTTCCTCCTGAATTTGTTCTCTTCATCGGCTGGGTTAAAAGGGGAAATGGGCGCCCCTGCTAGGGGAGCTGGCGTCAAGGGGCGGGGCAACATTAGTACAATGCGCGAACCACCCTATCGCATGCAAAAACTGCCCTCCGAAGATTCCTTCAGAAGGCAGTGTTTCCTATTATTCCAGATTTATGCGCGGTCAGTCGAAGGTCGGCTCCCACGTCGCCGACGCGTGCGCGGCGAAGCACAGCTCTATCTGCTCGGCGGTGGTCTTATCCTCCGACAGCGGCGGCAAGTCGTTCAGGCCGAAGTAGCCGGAGGCCAGCGTCTCACTATTCGCGCGGAACTCCCCGCCCAGCAGCTCGCACTCCACGAAAAACTTGATAATTCCGTAGGCGTAGCGCGGGCGGTTATGCCGGTTCCTGTCCTGCGCCGCGATGATGCGCCGCGCGCGGACGTCCAGCCCCGCCTCCTCGCGCACCTCCTTCTCGGTATTGCTGCGCACCGACTCCAGCACGTCGCACCAGCCGCCGGGCAGCGCCCACAGGCCGTCCTTCTCCTGCACGAGCAGGATTTTTCCGTCGCGGAACACCGCGGCGCGGGTGTCGATTTTCGGGGTCTGGTAGCCGGTCTCATTGCAGAACAGCCCCTTGACCGTGTCGGGCGGCAGCTCGGTACGGTCGGCGAGCATTTCGGCGGCGATGTCGCGGATGCGCTGGAAGCGCTCGATATCATAGACGTCGCGGCCGTAGAACAGCCCCGCCTGCGCCAGCGCCTGAAGCTCTATCGCCCAGTTCAGCCATTTTTCGTTGGTCATAGTCGGTGTCTCCTTTGTGTGGGGGTGGGGCTTGGCGCCCACCACTCACCCGCCTCATACATCAAACGACACGATTCTATTCACGGACGTGATGAAGCGCTGGAGGGCGGCGCGGCCGTCGGGGGTGCGCTTGAACACCGCGGCGTCCTCAAGCACGCGCACGAACACCGCGCCCACCTCCTGCCGCAATATCTCATCCGCGTTCTCCGGCGTGAACTCATGCTTCCGCATCAGCTCCTCCGCCCAATCCGCATGCGCCGCAATGCTCGCGTCCGCGCGGATATCACTGCCGCTCAGGATGGCGTTTTTCAGCGTCTCAAGCTCGGTCTTGAGCCGCGGCGGCAGCACCGCAAGCCCCATGACCTCGATAAGTCCGATATTCTCCTTCTTGATATGGTGCAGCTCCGGGTGCGGGTGGAACACGCCGAGGGGGTACTCCTCCGTCGTGCGGTTATTGCGCAGGACGAGGTCAAGCTCATAGCGCACGCCGTCGCGCCGCGCGATGGGCGTGACCGTATTATGCGGCACGCCGTCCGTCTCCGAGATGATGCCCACGGCCTCGTCGTTATAATCGCGCCAGACGCAGGTGATGCGTTCGGCCAGATCGACGATGCGGTTCGCGTTCGCACAATTGAGCCGCAGCACCGGCATCGGCCACTTGACGATGCCCACCTTGACGTCCGGGAAGCCGTCGAAGAAGGTCATGCCCTCGATGCGCGCCTTCGTCATCGGGAACACGTCCAGCCCGCCCTGAAAATGCTCGTGGCTCAGTATCGAGCCGCCGACAATGGGCAGGTCTGCGTTCGAGCCGACGAAGTAGTGCGGCAGCATGGTGACGAGCGCGAGCAGCTTATCGAAGGTCTCGCGCCCGATGTACATCGGGGTGTGCCTCTGGTTGAGGAAGATGCAGTGCTGCTCATAATAGCTGTACGGCGAGAACTGCATGTACCAGAATTTACCGTCGAGCAGGACGGGCACCATGCGCAGATTCTGCCGCGCGGGGTGATCCAGCCGCCCGGCGTAGCCCTCGTTCTCGGCGCAGAGCTGGCATTTCGGGTAGCCGTTCTGGCGGGCGCGGCGCGCGGCCGCGATGGCGCGGGGGTCCTTCTCCGGCTTCGAGAGGTTGATGGTGATGTTCATCGGCCCGTACTCCGACTTGTAGACCCAGTGGATGTCGCGCGCGAGGCGGTCACGGCGGATGTAGTTGACGTCGCCGCAGAAGTTATAGAACCAGTCCGTGCCGCGTTCGGGGCTGACCGCATACTCGCGCACGAAGCGGTCGTGCACCTCGTGCGGGAACGGGGTCAGCTCGCCCATAAGGCGGGTGTCGAACAGGTCGCGTTCGGTGACGCTGTCGCCGATGAGGCCGCGGCTGACGGCGTCGTCGGTGAGCGCGGCGAGGATGGCGGTGAGAGGCTCGCCCTTAGGAGCCGTGCCGCCGCCCCGTTCGAGGCGCATCACGTCGAGAAGACGGTTGTAGACGTAGCGCGAATCGGCCTGCTGTATGAGGTCGTGCGCGACGCCGTAGTTTACAAGGGCTTTGATGTAATCTTTCATAGGCTCTCCATTGTGAAATGTGTGGGTGTGGGGGGCAAAGATTTAGGACTGGTGCGCTCATTGCACTGCATCCTCTTGGCGCCCCTTTTAGGTAGCGAAGCGGCGGCGCGGTAGTGAATGACATGCCGG
>URPD01000021.1 GCA_900549645.1 uncultured Eubacteriales bacterium | reverse complement strand
GGCGGATGAAGCTTGTCAAAAAAAGTCCTCACAGGACTTTTTTGACAAGCTGAGAGCGCTGCTTTTGCAGCGCTCTTTTGCTATGCTCCTGCATAGCAAAAACATAAATGTGCCATTTCCTCGCCCCTTCAGGGCAACCGGAAATGATGCACAAAAACTTCATGCGCCGGTAGTCCGTGCATTTTCGTGGTGCGGTGCCGGCGCATGAAGTTTTATATCTATTTACTTACATATTGCAGCCCGGAATATCGCCGACGCCGTTGAGCACAAGACGCGGACGATAGGGGAACTTCTCAATATCCTCGCGCGATGTGACGCCGGAGAGAACAAGGCAGGTGTCAAGGCCGGTTTCGATACCTGCGACCATGTCGGTGTCCATCCTGTCGCCGATCATAACGGCTTCGTCGGAGTGGACGCCGAGAATACGAAGTCCCGTGCGCATCATCAGCGGGTTCGGCTTGCCGACAAAATATGCGGTCTTGCCGGTTGCAAGCTCTATCGGCGCGATCATCGCGCGGCAGGCGGGAATGATGCCGTCCTCGGAGGGGCCGGTCAGGTCACTGTTGGTGCCGATGAGCTTCGCGCCGTTCGTGACAAGGCGCACGGCCTTGAGAATGTTTTCGTAATTATAGGTGTTGCCCTCGCCGATGACGACGTAATCGGGGTCGACGTCGTTCATCGTTATCCCCTCGTCGTGCAGCGCCATGATAAGCCCCGCGCCGCCGATGACGTACGCGCTGCATCCGGGCGCCTGCGAGCTTATGAAGCGCGCGGTAGCAAGGGCGCTCGTGTAGAAATGGCTCTCGTCCACCTCAAGCCCCATGCGCCACAGCTTCTGCTGAAGCTCCTTGGGCGAGCGCTCGGAGGCGTTGGTGAGGAAGAGGAAGTTCTTGTTCTCGCGGTACAGCCAGTCGACGAATTCCTTCACTCCGGGCAGCAGCCTGTTGCCGTGATATATTACGCCGTCCATATCGCAGATGAACCCCTTTTTGCTTCTGAGTTGTTCCATATTATCCTCCGTACACTTTTCTTTAAATGTATCATATCACGTAATGCCATATTGTAAAAACACATTTTTGTAAAGAAAACGAAAAAATTACTATCTTCTGTTGATTTTACTTTGATTTTACCTTGTTCGGCTTTCGTATTTTACATTGCCCGGTTAGAATTGCAGACGTAGCAGGAAATTGCTTAGAATGAAAAGGAGATAAAACATGAAAAAGATCATCAGTATAGTTCTTGTGCTCGCATGTGCAGCCACGCTGCTCGCAGGATGCGGCAGCACCGGCACTCCCAGCACCTCCGGCAGCACCGACGCCGCCGTTACCGGTTCCGTTGCAACCGACGGCTCGACCTCCATGGAGAAAGTCATCGGCGCGCTGGGCGAAGCATTTATGAATAACAACAGCGGCGCAAGCTTCACCTATAACCCGACCGGCTCCGGCTCCGGCATCAAGGCGGTTATTGAAGGCCGCTGCGACATCGGCCTTTCAAGCCGCGCGCTGAAGGATGAAGAGAAGGCCGAAGGACTGGTCGAAACCGTGCTCGCCTACGACGGCATCGCAATGGTCGTCAACCCCGCAAACCCCGTCTCCGACCTGACCGTTGAGCAGATCGCCGCCATCTCCACCGGCGAGATCACAAACTGGAAGGAAGTCGGCGGCAACGACGCCGAGATCGTCCTGATAGGCCGTGAGGCCGGCAGCGGCACCCGCGACGGCTTCGAGTCCATCACCGGCACCGCCGAAGCCTGCAAGTACCGTCAGGAGCTTACCTCCACCGGCGATGTGATCGCCACCGTGGCCTCAAACCCCGACGCTATCGGCTACGCCTCTCTCGCGGCGCTCAAGGATACCGTCAAGGCGCTCAGCGTCAGCGGCGTGACTCCCACCGAGGAGACCGTTAAGGACGGCAGCTACGTCATCCAGCGCCCGTTCGTCCTCGTGACCAAGGACGGCACTGCGCTCTCCGCCACCGCGCAGAAGTTCTTCGACTTCGCCCTCTCCGCCGACGCGGCAGACATCATTGCAGCAGCGGGTGCGGTTGCGGCAAACTGAAACACATCAGCCTGAAGGCGGCCGATATCGACCGCCTTTCGGCGCATTGAAAGGACTTTCCGATGAAGCGTCAGAAAGCGCAGAATAACAATCTGATCGAAAATATAATACACGGCGTGTTTCTCGTCATGGGGCTGATAACTGTCGGCTGCGTGCTGCTCATAACCGTGTATCTTGTCATATCCGGCATACCGGCGATACGCGAGATCGGCCTGCGGGAGTTCCTGCTGGGCAAGGTCTGGGCGTCCACCGCGGCGGAGCCGAAATACGGCATCCTCCCATTCATCCTCACAAGCGTTTACGGTACGGCGGGCGCAATGCTGCTCGGCGTCCCTATCGGCTTTTTTACGGCGGTGTATCTTGCAAAATTCGCGCCGCGCGCGGTGAAAAACTCAATGCAGGCCACAGTCGGCGTGCTGGCCGGTATCCCGTCGGTGGTGTACGGCCTCGTGGGAATGCTGGTGCTGGTGCCGGGGATAAGAGAAGTCTTCGGCGTACCGGACGGGGCGAGCCTGCTCGCGTCGATAATTGTGCTCGCGGTGATGATCCTCCCGTCCATCATCAAGGTGTCGGTCACGGCGCTGGAGGCCGTGCCGAAAGAATATGAGGACGCGTCGCTCGCCCTCGGCGCAACCCCGATGGAGACCTGCTTCCGCGTCTCCGTCCCCGCCGCGAAGAGCGGCATCGCCGCGGCGGTAGTCCTCGGCGTCGGGCGCGCGATAGGCGAGGCGATGGCGGTAATGATGGTGTCTGGCAACGCCCCGAACATGCCAGAGCTTTTGCAGAGCGTCCGGTTCCTCACAACGGCGGTTGCAAGCGAGATGTCCTACTCCAGCGGACTTCAGCAGCAGGCGCTGTTCTCCATAGCGCTGGTGCTGTTCCTGTTCATAATGCTGATAAATGCGGCGCTTAACTACTTCCTCAAACGCAATAAGGATAAATGATATGAATTCAAAAAAACTTTCGCCTTCCCGGCGCGCGTACGGCTGGCTGATGCGCGCGCTGATGTGGCTTGCAGCCGCTCTTACCTGCGCGCTGGTGCTGTTTCTGATAGGGTATGTGCTGTATAAGGGCATCCCGAATCTGTCATGGGAGCTGGTGTTCACTTCGCCGAGCTACCTTGAGGAGCGCATAGGCATCCTGCCAGATATTATGAACACCCTCTATATCATGCTTGCGGCGATCGTCATCGTCGTCCCGCTTGGAGTCGGGGCGGCGATATACCTGACGGAGTATGCGCACAATAAGCGCATCGTCGGCGCGATAGAGTACGCCGCGGAGACGCTGTCAGGCATCCCGTCGATAATCTACGGCCTTGTCGGTATGCTGTTCTTCTGTCAGTTTCTGAGCATGAGCACTTCTCTTTTCGCGGGTGCGCTGACGCTTGCGGTGATGAACCTGCCGACGATAATGCGCACAACGCAGGAGAGCCTGAAAACCGTGCCGCAGAGCTACCGCGAGGGCGCGTTCGGACTGGGCGCGGGCAAGTGGCGCGTCATCCGCACCGTGGTCATCCCCGGCTGTGTGGACGGCGTTATCACGGGCTGCATCCTCTCTATCGGGCGTATCCTCGGCGAGTCGGCGGCGCTGCTGTTCACGGCGGGCTTCGCGCACACGCTCCGTCCGCTGTTTGAGGGAATCCGTACCGTTGGCCTTGAGGGCGCGGGCGCGACGCTCACTGTCGCGCTCTACGTCTACGCGAAGGAGCAGGGCGAATTCGGTGTGGCCTTTGCGATAGCGGCGATACTCATGTTCCTCACGCTTGTGATAAATCTGGCTGCCGGACTGGTGACCAAATACTATAATAGGAAGAAAAAGCTATGACTACTATAAACGAAACCGGAATGCCGCGCGCGATGCTCATAAACGACCTGTCCTGCATCGGCAAATGCTCGCTTTCCGTGGCACTGCCGATAGTCTCGGCCTGCGGGGTCGAGGCCGTGGCGCTGCCCACCGTCATACTCTCAACGCACACGGGCGGCTTCGAGGGCTTCGCGGCGCGGGAGATGACCGAGGAAATGCGCGCCTTCACCGCGCACTGGAGGAGCATCGGCGCAAAATTTGACTGCATATATACCGGCTTCTTCGGCTCAGTGGAGCAGATAAACCTGACGGAGAAGATAATCCGCGATTTTGGCGGGGACGATACCGTCGTGATAGTCGACCCTGTTCTGGGCGACAACGGGCGGCTGTACCCATGCTTTTCGGATGAATATGTGGAGGCGATGCGGCGGCTTACAGCGCTTGCCGACGTGATAACGCCGAACCTGACCGAGGCCGCGATCCTCGCCGGACTGCCGTTTGATACCGCGCCTGAGACGATACTCGCGCGGCTCAATGTGCCGAGCGTGATAATAACCGGCGTGCGCCGTGAGGGGCGCGTCGGCTACCTGTCGCGCTTCGGCGGGGAAAAGTGCGAGATAAGCACACCCTATGTCCCGCTTGCGCTGCACGGCACGGGCGACGTTTTCACGTCCGCGTTCTGCGGCAAGCTTATGGCCGACCCACAGCGTGACATGCAGCTTGCGCTGGCCGCGGCAGCGGACTTCTGCTACGGCTGTGTCCGCGAGACGGTGAAGCGCCAGCCGTCGCACTGGTACGGGCTGAGCTTCGAGGACTTGCTGAAAAAAGGAGCGCTGAGATGAGCATTATTTCGGTAAACGATCTGCGCCTCTGGTACGGGAAGCAGCAGGCGCTGAAGGATATCTGCGTCGAGATTGAGCCGCACAGCATCACGGCGCTCATCGGCCCCTCCGGATGCGGAAAATCGACCTTCCTCAAAACGCTCAACCGCATGAACGACCTTGTTCCGGACGTGAAGATCACGGGCAGCGTCAGATATCGCGGGGAGGACATATACGCACCGGGCACAGATGTCAATGAACTGCGACGGCAGATCGGCATGGTGTTCCAGAAGCCGAACCCCTTCCCCATGAGCATATACGATAACATCGCCTACGGCCCGCGCACCCACGGCGTGCGGAGCCGCGCGAGGCTTGACGACATAGTCGAGCGCTCCCTGCGCGACGCGGCGATCTGGGACGAGGTGAAAGACCGGCTGAAGAAGAATGCGCTCGGCCTTTCGGGCGGCCAGCAGCAGAGACTGTGCATCGCGCGGGCGCTGGCTGTGGAGCCGGAGGTGCTGCTGATGGACGAGCCGACGAGCGCGCTCGACCCGATATCCACCTCGCGCATTGAGGAGCTTGCAATGCAGCTTCGCGGCAAGTATACTATCGTCATCGTGACGCACAACATGCAGCAGGCCGTGCGCATATCCGACAACACCGCGTTTTTCCTTCTGGGCGAGCTGGTGGAGTACGGCGGAACGGAGCAGATGTTCTCACAGCCGGCCGACAAGCGCACGGAGGACTACATAACGGGGAGGTTTGGATAAATGAGAAGCAATTTTGACCGGCAGCTTTCGGAGCTGAACCGTTCGCTCATCGAGATGGGCGCAATGTGCGAGGAGATAATCGCGCTTGCGACGAAGGCTCTCGCCGAGGGCGACATGGAGCTTGCGAAGCGCGTTGATACGCTGGGCGCGGACATTGACCGGATGGAGCGCACGATAGAATCCATGTGCCTACGGTTATTATTGCAGCAGCAGCCCGTGGCGCGCGACCTGCGGCAGATATCCGCCGCGCTCAAAATGATAACGGATATGGAGCGCATAGGCGATCAGGCGGAGGAGATAGCGGCACTGGTGCGCTTTCTCGGCAGGCGCGGAGCGGGAAACGACGCTCTTATCTGCGAAATGGCGCGCCGCGCGGTGAATATGGTCACGGAAAGTGTTGATGCGTATGTAAAATATGATATAATGTTAGCGGAACGGGTCATAGCCGAGGACGACGAGGTCGACGCACGGTTCATACAGGTCAAGGCGGAGCTTATAGACGCCATAGCGAAAAACCCCGGCAACGGGGAGCTTGACCTCGACCTGCTGATGATTGCAAAGTATTTTGAACGCATCGCCGACCATGCGGTGAATATTGCCGAATGGGTGATATTTGCCGTGACAGGCGTGCATAAAGGAGACAAGGGACAATGATATGGTGCGTGGAGGATGACGCCAGCATACGTGATATCGAGGTATACGCCCTGCGTTCTGTGGGCTTCGAGGCGCGCGGATTTTCCGACGGCGCCGCGTTCTGGGACGCACTGCGCGCCGAGCGCCCGGAGCTTGTCGTGCTGGACGTGATGCTGCCGGGAATAGATGGCATCGAGCTTCTGAGCCGTATGCGCGCGTCCGACGCTCTGCGCGATATCCCCGTTATCATGGCCACGGCGAAGGGGACGGAGTACGATAAGATACACGGCCTGGACCTCGGCGCGGACTACTATCTCGCAAAGCCCTTCGGCGTGATGGAGCTGGTGTCCTGCGTCAAAGCGGTACTGCGCCGCTGCCGCCGCGGCAGCGCAGAGCATACGGGTCTCAGCGCGGGCGGCGTCTCGCTCGATGCCGACGCGCATACCGTCACCGCCGGCGGCCAGCGCATCACGCTTACATACAAGGAATTTGAACTGCTGCGTCTCTTCATGGCGTACCCCGGCACCGCGTTCACGCGCGAACAGCTCATGGAGCGGGTCTGGGGCACCGATTACTGCGGCGAGACGCGCACGGTTGACATGCATATACGCACTCTGCGCCAGAAGCTCGGCGAATACGGCGAGATGATAGAGACGGTGCGCGGAGTGGGCTACCGGCTGGAGGCGCAGGTATGACAAAGAAAATTTTCTCTTCCATTATGCTTACGGCGGCCTGCGTGCTGCTTGCGAGCATGATAACGATAGTGGGCTTTCTGCGCGATTATTTCGGCGGCATCGAGGAGAGCGGCCTGCGCGAAGAGCTGGGCATAGCCGCAGTCGGCGTCGAGGACGAGGGCACGGATTATCTCGCCGCGCTGCCGGACGGGCAGCGCCGCTTTACGTGGATAGCCGCAGACGGCAGCGTGATTTACGACACCAAGGCCGACGCCGACAGTCTGGAGAATCACTCCGACCGCGAGGAATTCAAAGCCGCGCTTGAGACCGGAGCAGGCGAGAGCGTCAGATACTCGAATACGCTGATGCAGAAAACGATGTACGCCGCGCGCCGCCTTGACGACGGCACGGTGCTGCGCGTCTCCGTCAGTACGGCGACGGTGGGCGCGCTCCTGCTCGGCGTGACACAGCCGATGCTGGCGGTGCTCGCCGCGGCGCTGATACTGTCCGCGATACTCGCAAAGCATATCTCCCGCCGTGTCGTCGCGCCGCTCAACGAGCTTGATCTGGAGCACCCGCTGGACGACAGCAACGCCGCCTACGAGGAGCTTGCGCCTGTTTTAGGCCGCATCAACCGCCAGCGCAGTCAGATAAATTCGCAGCTGCGCGAACTGCGGCGGCGCACGGACGAATTTGCGCAGGTGACGGGCAATATGCGCGAGGGGCTTGTGCTGCTCAACGAGCAGGGCTACATCCTCAGCATTAACCCGGCGGCGCGGAATATCTTCGCCGTGGAGGGGGACTGCGCGGGGAAGGACTTTTTGACGGTTGACCGCAGCTGTGACATGAGCGCGGCGGTGCGTTCGGCGATGGAGAGCGGGCATGGCCGTCTGCATGAGCGGCATGGAGGCCGCATTTATCAGGTCGACGTCAGCCGCATAGATTCCGACGGAGCCGCTATCGGCACCGTTATACTGGTTTTCGACGTGACGGAGCAGGAGAGCGCGGAGCAGATGCGCCGCGAGTTCACCGCGAACGTCTCGCACGAGCTGAAAACGCCGCTTCAGGGCATCATCGGCAGTGCGGAGCTTATAGAAAACGGCATGGTGCAGCCTGAGGATATGCCGCGCTTCGTCGGCCATATCCGCGCCGAAGCGCAGAGACTTGTGACGCTTATCGGCGATATAATCCGCCTTTCCCAGCTTGACGAGGGCGAGGTGCTCCCGAAGGAGAGACTTGATCTGCTTGAAGTCGCGCAGGGCGCCGCGGACGATCTCCAGGCCGAGGCGGAGAAAAAGAACGTGCATCTCTCCGTAAGCGGCGAGCCGGCGGAGCTTGAGGGCGTACGGCAGCTCATATACGAGGTGGCCTACAACCTCGGCGACAACGCGATAAAATACAACGTCGACGGCGGCTCCGTCAGTATCAATGTATCGTCCGACGGCAAAAACGCGAAGCTGACCGTGAGCGACACGGGGATAGGCATCGCGGCGGAGGATCAGAGCCGCATTTTCGAGCGGTTCTACCGCGTGGACAAGAGCCATTCCAAGGAGTCCGGCGGCACGGGGCTTGGCCTGTCGATAGTTAAACACGCCGTCCAGTACCACGGCGGGCGGATATCCATGGACAGCGCGCCCGGAAAGGGAACGAGCATAAGCGTAATTCTGCCCATTCAATGATGATATTTGACTAATCGTCTCCGAAGGATTATAATACGGCGTATCGCAGCATATGCTATGGCATCATTATTTTGGAGGACGCCATGAAACGCATATGCACCGTGTTCGCGCTGTGCGCGGTCTTGCTCCTGACGGGCTGCGGCAGCGGGCTTGAACAGCGCTGGGATGAATTTTCCGAAACCGTCTCCGAGGCGGACAACCTGAGCTTTACGGCCGCTCTGCGCGCCGAGTATGAGGACAAGAGCGTCAGCTTTGAGCTTCGCTATGAGCAGTCGGGCGGGGAATGCGCCGTGACGGTGCTGTCGCCTGAGGAACTGCGCGGAGTGAAGGCGGTGCGGAAGAACGGCTCCGGCGCGCTGAAGTATTACGGCTTCGTCATCGACACCGGGACGCTGGACGGCGGCCTGACGCCGGTCGGCGCGCTTCCGGCGCTGGTCGACGCACTGCGCGGCGGCTATGCCGACTGCTTCTGGCGCGAGGGCGGCAGCACGGTAGTGCGGCTCATCCCTGAGGATGGCATGACCGTTACCGTGTGGCTCGAAGAGGAGAGCCTGACGCCGGTATACGCGGAGCTTGCGTCCGGCGAGCGCGTGACGGTATTCTGCGAAATAGAGGATTGGAAGCTTGGCACGGACAGCGCCTGAATTCCTCGGAACGGAGACAGATATGAACGACTTACAGAAGAGAACATGGGCGGAAATAAACCTTGAGAATCTGCGGCATAACTACCGCGCCATCCGCGCGACCCTGCCGGAGGGCTGCCGTTTCCTCGGCGTTGTGAAGGCGGACGCGTACGGGCACGGCGCACTGCCGGTCTCGCGGCTTTTGCAGGCTGAGGGCGCGGATTACCTTGCCGTATCCTGCCTTGACGAGGCGCTGGAGCTGCGCGGCGGCGGAGTCACGATGCCGATACTTATCCTCGGCCACACGCCGCACGAGTACACCTCCGTGCTCATCGAGCAGAACATCACCCAGACCGTGACCTGCCTTGCCAAGGCGCTGGAGTATTCGGCGGAGGCCGTGAACCTTGGAAAGACGCTGAAGATACATATAAAGCTCGACACGGGCATGTCCCGCCTTGGCTTTCTCTGCGACGGGGCGCACTTCGAGGAGGGCGTGGACAATGTCATCCGCTCCTGCACGCTGCCGGGCATAGAGAGCGAGGGCATATATACGCACTTCGCCGTGTCCGACGAGCCGGGCGAGGACTGCGAGGAGTACACCCGCGCGCAGTTCGCGCTGTTCTGCCGCGTCGTGGACGAGGTGGAAGCCCGCGGCAATATCAAATTCAAAATACGCCACTGCGCCAACAGCGGCGCTGTGGAGAGCTATCCTGAGATGGCGCTGGATATGGTTCGCCCCGGCCTGCTGCTGTACGGCTATGGCGATGCCAGCGGAAGAATGGGGCTGAAGCCGTGTATGCGCCTTGTCAGCACGGTCAGTACGATAAAGATCTATGACAGCGGCGTCAGCGTCAGTTATGGCCGCCGCTATGTCACCGAGCGGCGCACACGCATGGGCGTGCTTGCCATAGGCTATGCCGACGGCCTGCCGCGCGTGATATCAAATAAATGCAGCTTCGCCGCCGGAAACGGCTTTGCGCCGCAGCGCGGCAGCATATGCATGGACATGTGCATGATCGACCTGACGGAGCTTCCTGAGGTCGACGTCGGCAGCGAGGTGGAGCTGTTCGGCGAGCGCAACAGCATCTATAAGCTCTCCGACGCCGCCGGGACGATACCGTATGAGCTTCTCTGTGCGGTGTCCAAGCGCGTCCCGCGTGTGTACGTGCGGAAATAAAAGCGGTACATAACAAAACGCCGTCCCCGTGAACCTTTCGTTCACGGGGACGGCGTTTTGTTATTCCTCAGGATTCCACGGCAGAGTGACGAATGTAGGCTCGTGCCCCATGGCGGGGATGAGCTTTTGAAGCACGTCGCTCATCGCAATGCGCAGGGTTGAAGTGTTTATGCAGGGATGGCAGCCGAGATATTCGTCGGCGAGCAGGTCGTTATCTATGAGCAGGTGTACGCGGCGCTGAGCGTCGTTCATCAGCCCCAGCACACTGACGGAGCCGGGCGTGATGTCCAACAGCTCTTCCATATAATCCGCGGATGCGAACGACAGCCGCGCCGAGCCTATCTGCTTTGACAGAAGCTTGGTCTTGAACGGCTTGTCACCGGGGAGGAGCAGCAGATAAAACTCCGTCGCCTGCCGGTTGCACAGAAACAGATTTTTGCATATCCCGCAGCCCAGCACGGACTCTATGCCGTGACAGGCTTCGATCGTGTCCGCGTGTTCGTGGTCGACGCGGTAATATTCTATCCCAAGCGAATCGAGAAGCGCGTAGCAGTGCTCTTCCTTATCGATGCGCCTGTCGGCCGGGCGGCCTTTGTGTAGTTCCAGTTCCATATCTTGTCCTTGTATTTATCTTTTATTTGATGGCAGCCAAATTTTCTGCTGCTCCGCCGCGCGTATAAGCTCGTCGCGGAAGTCGGGATGGGCGATGGATATCATCGCGTCCGCGCGCTCCCAGGTGCTTCGCCCGGCGAGGTTCGCCGCGCCGTATTCGGTGACAACGTAATACGCCTGACTGCGCGGGGTCGTGATGATGTCGCCGCCGAAGTGCGGCAGAACGCGCGAATGGAGGATTCCGGCCTTGTCGCGGAAGGTGCTCCTCATGCACAAAAACGCCTTGCCGCCGCGGGACAGCGTCGCCCCGGTCACAAAATCGAGCTGGCCGCCGGTGCCGCTTATCTGGCGCGTTCCCGCGCTTTCGGATGCGACCTGCCCGTAGAGGTCGGCGTTCAGACAGCCGTTTATCGAGATCATGCCGTCATTCTGCGCGATGACGTACGGGTCGTTGACGTAGCTGAGGGGCATGGCCATGAGGCCGGGATTGTCGTTCAGCCAGTCGTACAGCTCCTCGCTGCCGACGGCGAGACCGTACACGCCCTTGCCGGTGTGCAGCGGCTTGCGGCGGTTCGTGAGCTTACCGGCGCGGAACATCGCAAGGTATCCATCGGAGCACAGCTCCGTGTGCATACCGAGATCGCGCAGATCGGACTCCGCGATAAGTCTGCCGAGCGCGTTCGGCATACCGCCGATGCCGAGCTGCACCGTCGCCCCGTCGTGAATATGCGGGAAGATATGCCGGGCGATCATTGTGTCCGTCTCCGACGGCTCAGGAGACTGCATGTCCCACAGCGGGAGCCTGCCCGCCTCGACGACGCGCGCCGCTTCGGAGATGTGTACGCTCTCGCCCTCGCCGAAAACGCGCGGGACGGCCTCGTTGACCTCAAGGATGATGACGTCCGCGGTGTTAGCGATGTCGCGGCATACGCCGGTGGAGCCGCCGAAGCTGAAGTATCCGTGGCTGTCCATCGGTGAGACGCAGAACATTGCGACATTGACCGTTAGCTGAGTGCGGTAGTACCAGCCGAGGTTGCGGAATATCATCGGCGTGAAGAACGCGCGCCCTGCGTCGCAGAGCTTGCGTTCGTAGCCTGAGCAGTGCCATGTGTGGTAGACGAAGTGCTCCATATCCGGGTCGCACTCCACAACGGCGAGCGGCCCCGGAGTCAGGTTTCCGCGTATCTTCACGCTGTGCAGCTCGTCTCTGCGCCGCGCAAGCGCACGGTCGAGCATGACGGGCTTGGCGTTATTGGACGCGTAATCGACCCAGTCTCCGCTTTTGACAAGCTGCACCGCCTCGTCGGCCGTGCAGAGCTTGGCGCGGTATTCGTCGGAATAGTTCATGTTATCACCTCGGAAATAATTTACGCCGGGACAGATATCTCAGTTTCCAAGCACCCACAGATGCGTTACGCCGAACGCCTCGCGGATGAAAAAGTTCAGGGTTATCAGCGGGTAATCCGGAGCGCCCGCAACGCCCGCCGCGGCGACGCCCAGCATTTTGGACATCTCCTTCGCGCGGTAGAGATGGTAGCCGCTGGAGACAATGGCGACATTGCCGGCAGGCTCGTCCCCGCGCTCGCGGATTATATTGCAGGAAAACTCAAGGTTTTCCATCGTCGAGGTCGATTTGTCCTCCATAATGACCCGTTCCGGCGCGACGCCGTGCGCGGTCAGCCAGTCGTACATCGCCTGCGCCTCGCTGATATCCTCGCCGACCCCCTGACCGCCGCTGACTATCGCTGTGGACTCCGGGTAGGCTTCAAGATAGTCGAGCGCGCCTTCGAGCCGGTGCGTCATGGAGAGGGACGGCGTCGACCCGTGCACGGCGGCACCGAGCACGACAAGGTATTTCCGCTCCGGGTTCTTATCCGTGCGCGAATTTGCGATTATCGGTATCTCCACGATGCAGAAATATATAAGCCCGACGCACACCAGCGCCGTCACGGCGCGCCACGCGCCGCGCGGCAGATAGTGATGCAGCACTATCAGGGCGGCGATGAAGGCCAGCGTGTAGCCTATGTATGCGTAGCCGCGCATCGCAAAGCGGAACACCAGCGCCGCCGCAAGCAGCGCGGCAGTCCACAGAATCCAATTCGGTATACTTTTCAGACCGTTCATCCGTTCAGCTCCTCCCACTGTTCATACAGCTCCAGAAGCTCGTTTTCAAGCCCCTCGCGCTCGGCGGACAGCTCCATGAGCTTCTGATAGTCGCTGCCGTTGGCTTCGGCCTCGGCGTCGAGCGCCGCAATCTTAGCCTCAAGCTTTGCAATCTCGCGCTCGGCCTTGGCGATGGACTTGTCGTTGCCCTGCACGGGCTTTTTCTTCTGTTCGGCCTTCGGCTCCTTCTTTTTCTGCGCGGCGCGCTCGTTCTGGCGGAACACCTCCTGCCGGTCACGCCACTGGCAGAATTCGCTGTAACCGCCGCGGAAATCGGTTATCCTGCCGTCGGACAGCGCCCATATGCGGGTTGCGAACTTCTCAATAAAATAACGGTCGTGCGAGACGAAGAGCAGCGTCTGCTCGTAGTCGGACAGCGCGTCCTCCATCCATTCGCGGCTGGCGATGTCGAGATGGTTCGTCGGCTCGTCGAGTATCAGAAAGTTTATGTCCGCGCCCATCAGCATACACAGCCGCAGGCGGCTTTTCTCGCCGCCGGACAGCGTGCCGACCGGAGTAAATACGTCCTCGCCGCGGAAGCCGAAGGCCGCGAGCCTGTCGCGCGCCTCCTGCGGCTGACAGCGGCAGTCGTAAAGCATGGTGTCATACGCAGAGCGCTCCGGAACGGAGAAGCTGACCATCTGCGGCAGATACGCCGTGCGCACTGCGGGGCCACGGTACACATATCCGGCGTCCGGCGTCTCGTCGCCCATGATGAGCTTGACGAGCGTGGATTTCCCGGTGCCGTTGTCGCCGATGAGCGCGATGCGCTCACCGCCGGTGACGGTGAGGTCGAGATCGGAAAACAGCTTCTTCTCGCCGAAGCTTTTTGAAAGCCCCTCCATTACAAGAACCTCGTCGCCCTCAAATTCGCGCTGGCGGAACTTGACGGAGAGCTTCTTCTGCTCGGTCGGCTTCTCGGTGTGGGACAGCTTCTCGATGCGCTTTTCCATAGAAAACGCGCGCTTGTGCAGCTTGTCGTTGCCCATGAACGCCCAGAGATGCATCTGCTCCGCGGCGCGGGTGAGCTGCTCTATCTTGGCCTGATCCTTCTCGTATTTGCGCATCTTCTCCTCGAAGCGGCGCTGGCGCTCCTCAAGATAGAAGCTGTAACCGCCGGAGTAGAACTCCGCCTTACCGTCGACGATCTCGATGCAGCGCTGTGCGACGCGGTCGATGAACCAGCGGTCGTGGCTTATCGAGAGGACAGTGCCCTTGAAATGCAACAGGTAGTCCTCAAGCCACTCGGTAGCGCGCAGGTCGAGGTGGTTCGTCGGCTCGTCGAGAAGGAGAATATCCGTGTCCTCAAGGATGAGCCGCGCGAGATTGACGCGGGTCTTTTCGCCGCCGGAGAGCGACTCAAACGCCTGCTCACGCATGGCGGCGGGAATATCGAGACCGTTTGCGACGCGGTTTCGCGCGGTGTCCATATCGTAGCCGCCGAGGCGGCGAAAATCGTCGCTCAGGCGGTCGTACTCCTGCAAAAGCGCTGGGGACTGGTCGTGCTCCATTAAAAGCCCCAGCTCGTCGAGCCTGTCGCTTATCTCGTAGAGCCGCTTGTGCGCGGAACGCAGGACGTCCTCGGTCGTCCAGCCGTCGGGGTAGACGGGGATCTGCGAGATGAGGCCGAGACGCTTGCTCGGCGCGACCATTACCTCGCCCTCGTCCCAGCCGATCTCGCCCGCGAGTATGCGGAACAGCGTCGTCTTTCCGCAGCCGTTATGACCGAGGATGCCGACGCGCTCGCCGGAGTTGACCGTGAAGGTCAGACCGTCCAGAATATTTTTGCCAAGCTCGAAGGATTTTACCAGCGAGCTTACGGAAATGTCGATCATGTTGAATTTCCTCGTAAATCAGTGTAGATTCGCGCTCAGTTCCCGACTGCTGCCTGAAGCACCGTGTTCGCCACTGCGCCCGCGTTCGTCAGTCCGCCGCCGCCGCGCTCAACGAGAACCACGAACGCGTAGGGGTGCGCCTCGTCGTCCAGAAATCCGGCGAACCACGCGTGACTCGTCCCGTCACCAAGCTCCGCAGTGCCGGTCTTGGCGCAGATGTTGAGGCCGGGGAACCTGTCTGAGCCGTAGTGGGAGACGACGTTGTAGCTCATCATCTGCTTGAGCTTGTCCGCCGTATCGGCCTCCATGAGCTGTGTTTTCGCAGTCTCAGTGCCGCTCATAACGAGTCGCGGTTCGCACAGCGTTCCGCCGTTTGCGATGGCGGAGACATAGCGGAGCAGGGAGTAGGGGCAGACCAGATCGGTGGACTGGCCTATGCCCGACCACGCAAGCTCAGGATCGCCGACAAACTCCGTCGGATAGCTGCCCGCGGCGGTTGCAATGCCGTCAAGGCTCTGCGCGTCGAGAAAGCCGTATTTTTTCACGTATTCCACCATCGTGTCCTGACCGAGACTCACGGTTATCTGCGCGAAGGCGCAGTTGCAGGAATTGGCGAGCGCCTGCTCAAAGGTCTGCGTGTAGTGCGTTCCGGAGCAGTTTATCTCTACTCCTGCTATCGTGTAGCTGCCCTCGCAGTAATACGTGCGGGAGAAGATATCCGGAATGTTCTCGATGGCGGCCGCCGCCGGTATGAGCTTGAACACGGAGCCGGGAGTAAATGATGCGGAGAGGCAGCGGTTTATATACGCGCCGTCGGGCGGGTTGGAGTTGTCTGCCAAGGGGTCGATTGACGGGGAGGACACCATGCACAGAAGCTCACCGTTTTTGTAGTTCATCACCAGCACGGCGCCGTTCCGTCCGGCGAGAGCCTCGTAGGCGGTGTTGTTCAGCATGCTGTCAATGTTCAGAGACATAGCAAAGCTCTGCGCTTTGGTCGTTCCCGTGACGAGGCTGAAGCCCTGCATATCGTCCCAGAAATTGTTTATTACGCCAGTCGCTGTCGCGCCCGTATAGTCGCCGAGGGCGTGATAGCAGCTGAGACGGGTCTGTTCGTCGTCGGCGTATAGATTCGTGCCGCCGCCGAAGCGGGCGAGAACAACGCCGTTGCGGTCGCTTATAAGCCCGGAGGAGCCGGAATTGGCGCTGGAAAAGGCCAATGCCCATGAGCGCCCGTCGTCGATATAGCGCAGTACGTATACGACGCAGCCGAATATGACGGCCGCCGCGATGAGAAGCACGGAGATGGCGCGCCTGCTTATCTTTTTCATTCCGCGTCCTCCTCGTCATAATCATCCTCTTCGTATTCGTCCTCGTCCTCCTCGACGCGGGATTCGGCAGTCACGGGCTTCACCGCAAAGCTGCCCTCGCGCCGCGTGTCGGAGCCTTTTATGAAGGCCATGAGCATCCAGCAGGAGAGAAGCGACGTGCCGCCGCGTGAGACGAAGGGGAAGGTAACGCCGGTGAACGGCAGGATATCCAGCGAGCCGAAAACGTTCAGCGACAGCTGCACGAGCAGCATACTCACCGTCGCGCAGGCGGCGATGGCGTAGAACGCACTGCGGCTGCGGCTTGCACTGCGCACGGCAAAGAAGGCGAGAACCAGTATCGCGGCGATGGAGCAGAGCGCGATGATAAGCCCCAGTTCCTCGCATATCATGGCGAAAACCATGTCGGTGTTCGCGGCGAAAACATTGTGCAGCCAGCCGCTGCCCGCGCCCTTGCCGAAGAGCGCGCCGGATGCGGCGGCGGACATCGCGCGGGTCTGCTGGAAGCCGGTATTGTAGATGTCCTCCCAGACATGCCCCCAGTTTGCAAAGCGCTGGGCGATGTACGGCTTGACGCTCACCGCGAGGAAGCCCGCAAGCCCCGCCCCCGTGACCGCGAGTATAACGGTTGCGATGGAGCCGGAGCGCATGAAGGATATCACAAGGAAGGTCGCAAAGAATATGAGCGCGGTGCCGAAGTCGCCTATCAGCGCGAGCGCGATGACGCAGGCCGCGGAGAAGGCGATGTATGAATACAGGTTCCGGCGGCGGTACAGCCGGTCGAGCGTGGACGCGCCGACATAGATGTACGCGACTTTGACAAGCTCGGAGGGCTGGAGCGAGTACCCGGCTACCTCAAGCCAGTTGTGCGCACCGTTGACCGATTCGCTTGTCAGTACGTTCAGCGCCATCAGCGCCAGCGCCAGCACCGCGACGGGCGTACGCATAATAGCGCTTCGCTTGAGACTGCGGAGCCACCAGCCGCCGAACAGGAACAGCAGCACGCTCAGAAGAATGAGTAAAATCTGCTTATACATATCCTCAGGCGTCGACGATGCGGCTACCGCGAGGCCGAGCGCCGTTAGGTAAAAGGCCAGCGTCTCGACCTCGAAGCCGGAGCGCCCCATCAGCCGCATCGCGTTATAGCAGCAGAGCTGAAGGAGAATGAGCGTCCCGAAGGCGAGCGCGATGGGGAAAAGGTTTTCCCGCGCCGCGGAATAGACGTACTGCGCAAGCAGCAGCAGCTCGAAGAGCGTCAGGTCGAACAGCGTCAAATCGGGGGACACGGCAAGCCCTGCCGCCTCGCGCTTTTCCTCAAGCTTCTGGCGCTTTTCGGGCGTCGTGTCGTAAAAGCGTATCACGTTGCCGGCGAGGTTTATGACGGCCCCGTCCTCAACGGTCAGGCCGTTATCGTCCGCGCGTTCGCCGTTGACCCAGACTCCGCCCTTGGAGAAGATGTCATAGATCGTCCAGACCCCGTGGTCACTGCGCGTTAGAACGGCGTGTACGCGGCTGACGCCCTCGCGGTCTACGCGGATATCCGCCGAGCGGGAGCGCCCTATTAAGTTTTCCCAATGGTTGACGGGGATGCGATCGTTGCCGACGCGCATATAGCCCCAGACCTCCGGGTCATACCGTACGCTGAACATTGAGCGCAGACAGCGGATGAGTATGACGACGGACAGAAGTATCATCAGATACTTTGTGCCTGTGAGCAGGTATTCTGTCATTGTGTCCATACGGGTACTCCAAAAATGAAAAGGTTAAAGGCTTCGGCGTCAGCTCAGAAGTCTGCTTGTCGCCTCGTCCTCATACTGGCGGGTGTACAGGCGGTAGTAGCTGCCGCGGCGGGACATGAGCTGTTCATGCGTCCCCTGCTCGATGATCTTGCCGTCGTCAACGACGAGGATGAGGTCTGCATTGCGCACGGTAGAGAGACGGTGCGCGATGACTATCGAGGTGCGGCCATGGATTATCGTGTCGATGGCAGACTGTATCTTTTGCTCCGTTATTGTGTCGACAGAGGCTGTCGCCTCGTCGAGAACGAGGATGCGCGGATCCGCGAGGATCGCGCGGGCGAAGGACAAAAGCTGCTTTTCGCCGGTGGAGAGCATGTCGCCGCCCTCGCCGACGTCGGTCTCAAGCCCGTTTTCGAGCTTATCCACAACGCCCTGCGCCGAGACAAGCTCCAGCGCGCGGCGGATATCCTCGTCAGTCGCGTTCGGGTTGCCGTAGAGCAGATTTTCGCGCACGGTGCCGGAAAAGAGATGCGGCGTCTGGAGGACGTAGCCTATCGCAGAGTGCAGCCATAGCTGCGAGCGCTCTCGCGCGTCGCGCCCGTCGATGAGGATGCGGCCGGACGTCGGCTCATAGAAGCGGCAGATGAGGTTTACGAGCGTGGATTTGCCCGCGCCTGTTTCGCCGACGATGGCGACGTTAGTGCCGAAGGGGATGTTAAGGCTGAAGTGCTCAAGAATATATTCGTCGCCATCGGGGTATCTGAAGCTGACGTCGTCAAATTCGATGTCGCCCTTTATTGGCTCCCAGTTCTCGCGCTTCGGGTCGAAGCAGTCGCCGTATTTCTCGCCGACCTCCGGAGAATCCACGACGTCGGACTTCGTCTCAAGCAGCCTTGACAAACGCTCAATGTTGACCTGCGTCGTGATGAGGTCGGAAATGCTGTCGATTATCCAGCGCACAGGCTCCATCATGCCCTGAGCGTAGGACATGAACATCGAGAAGGTGCCGACCTCGCTTGCGGCGATGTAGCCGCCGCGCCACAGGACTATCGCAAGCGCGAGCGACGAGGCGAAGCCCATCGTCGAGGCGAAGAGTCCGCGCAGATGCGCGGCGCGCACGGTCTTCTTGCGCATGGCGGCGGTGTCGGCGACGAAGCCGTCGTGAATCTTATCCTCAATGACGAGCGTCTTTATCGTCTTTGCGCCGGTGATGCCCTCGTTGAAGTTGCCGGTTATTTTCGAGTTTATCTCGCGTACCTCGCGGTTGACGCGGACAAGCCTGCTCTGGAACACCGAGAACAGCAGCACGATGATCGGCATTATCGTCAGCACCATAAGCGCGAGCTTCGCGTTTATGACGAGCATGACGATTATCGCGCCGGCGAGGTAGGTCATCTGCCATACGCCGTCGATGAGCGACCATGAGAACAGCGTACCGATACGCGAACTGTCGCTTATGACGCGGGCGTGAATGTAGCCGACGCTGTTCTGGGTGAAATAGGAGAAGGACAGCGTCTGCAAATGCGCGAAGGCATCGTTCCTGAGGTCGCGGTCTATCCAGACCTCAAGGCAGGTTGCGTCGGTGCAGGAGATGTAGTTTGCCGCAGCGGAGAGAAGAATTGTGCCGAAGTAGATCGCAATGAACCACGGCAGAGTGTCCAGCGTTCCGCCGCCGATGAAGTGATTTATCGAGTAGCGCTGCAAAATCGGTTGTGCGATATCGATAACGCTGCCGAGCAGGCCGCAGACCAGCATGGCATAGACCTGCTTTTTGTACCTTGCAAGGTAGGGGATTATCTTGCCGACGCCGAAGAAGGGGAGGCCGGACTTTTCTGCTTTTTTCATCTTGCCGCCTCCTCCGCGCCCGCGGTCTGGATATCGTAGATCTTGCGGTATATCCCGTTCGCGGCGACAAGCTCGTCGTGTGTGCCGCGTTCGGCTATGCGCCCCTTGTCAAGCACGAGTATCTGACTGGCCTTGGCGAGGGTGGTTATCCTGTGGGATATCAGGATAATGCTGGCCGAGCCGAAGCGCCGCTCAAGCTCGGCGCGTATCTTCGCGTCGGTCTCGGTGTCGACCGCGGAGAGGGAATCGTCGAATATCATAATGGGCTGACGGCGCATGAGCGTACGCGCAATGGCGGCGCGCTGCTTCTGCCCGCCGGAGAGCGTCACTCCGCGCTCGCCGACAAAGGTGTCGTAGCCCTGCGTGAAGCCCTCGACGGTCTCGTCGAGGCAGGCCGCGCGGGAAGCCTCACGCACGGCGGTCATATCGACTTTATCGCCCGCAATGGAGATGTTCTCCGCGATGGAGCGCGAGAACAGGAACGGCTCCTGAAGCACCATGCCGATGTTTTCGCGCAGATAGGGCGTGCTGATGTCGTTGATGTCCACGCCGCCGATGCTTATTCTGCCGTTTTCGGGCGGCAGCTCATAGAGCTTGTCAAGCAGAAACATCATCGTAGATTTACCGCTGCCTGTACCGCCGAGGATGCCGAGGACGGAGCCGGCGGGCATGGTGAAGTCAATGTCGTGCAGAATCTCCGGGCAGCCCTCGTAGGCGAAGCTTACGTGCTCAAAGCGGATGTCACCGCTCAGGTCAGGCTCCGTCGTTCCGGGCTTGTCCTGCTCGACGGGGGAATTCATAATATACGCTATGCGCTCCACGGATACTCCGGCCTTGCTCATTTCGGATATCATGCGGCCGAGCATACGCACGGGCCAGACCAGCATCGAATTATACGAGATAAAGGCTACATATTCGCCGGACGTCATCTCGCCGCGCAGGCAGAACGCCGCGCCGAACACGACGACCAGCAGCACCTCCGTGCCGGACAGCACGTCGGAGCTTGACCAGTAGCGGCTCATCACCTTCGCAAGGCGCACCCACTTTGAGGTGTAGTACTCGTTCTGCTCCTCGAAGCGGTCACGCTCATAGCGCTCGCGCCCGAACGCGCGCACGACGCGTACGCCCGTCAGATTCTCCTGCGCCATGGCCGAGAGCTTGCCTTCGTTCTCGTCGCAGTCAAGGAAGCCGTCGCCGACGCGCTTATAGTAGAGCAGCGAGTAACCGATTATGACCGGGACGGGTATCAGCGCGATGAAGGTCAGCCGGACGTTCATGCCCAGCATGAATATGACCGCCATCACGAGCAGGATAATGATGCGAAGTATGGAGGTCATCTGCTCGGAGATGAAGTTTTTCATCGTGTCTATATCCGAGGTGCAGCGCTGGATGATGTCGCCGGTGCGGTTTTTCATGTGCCACGCGAATGGCAGATGCTCGATGTGCTCAAAAAGCCCGTCACGCATGGTCTTGACCATCGTCTCCGCCGCCATGGAGTTCGTCAGGCGGAAGAGATACTGGCTTATTGCCTTCACGAGCGCGACAGCGACTATCGCCAGCGCCATTATCCACAGGTGCTCTCCGAGGTAGGCGAAGCCGCCCGCGCGGTCAACAAGCCGCATGACCGCCGCCGGGTAATCCGCCGGGGCGCCGCCGATGGCGTTGTCTATCGCGGCGCGGATTATCTGCGGGATGACCATGTCCGCCAGCGCCATAAGCGCCGCCGAAATTATGCACACCGCAAACAGCGCCTTACTGCCCTTCAGAAAACTCCATATCAGTCTGAAATTGCTGTGGTTCTCTTCTTCCTTTTCCGTTTTCATAAATGTCCTCAAAAAAATATAATACAATATAGTATACCATAAGCCGCAAATAGTGGCAATAAAAACAAATATTAAAATGCGCATTGCCTTTAGCGCCGTAAAGTACTATAATGTACAAAACCGATATCGGGAGGCATTGTGCATGAACATCGAACTGAAAGATTTCGAGCTTGCGGCAGAGCGGCTGAAGCCAATCCTGCACCACACGGAGCTTGACCATTCCGCAACTTTTTCCGCCATGACCGGCGGCGATATCTACCTGAAATGTGAGAATCGCCAGAAGACCGGCTCATTTAAAATACGCGGCGCGAGCAATAAGATCGCCGCGCTCATGGAACGCGGCGGGCTTCAGGCGGTCGTTGCCTCATCCGCCGGGAACCATGCGCAGGGCGTCGCCTGCGCGGCAAGAAAATTCGGTATCCCGGCCACGATAGTTATGCCCAAGGCCGCGCCCATCGCAAAGGTACAGGCGACGGAGAACTACGGCGCAAGGGTCGTCCTCGCAGGGGACTGCTATGACGATGCGTACAAGCGCGCCTGCGAGATATGCGAGGAAGAGGGGGCAACCTTCCTGCATCCGTATAACGACATTGAGGTCATCGCCGGTCAGGGCACTCTCGGCCTTGAAATACTCGGCGATCTGCCGAGCGTGGATATAGTCATCGCCCCGGCGGGCGGTGGCGGTCTTCTGGCCGGAGTCGCGGCCGCGATAAAGCAGATAAACCCGCGCGTTAAGGTGTACGGCGTACAGGCCGAGGGGGCGGACGCCATCGCCCGGAGCTTCAAGGCCAAGCGCCTGATATCGACCGACACGGCCTCCACCATTGCCGACGGTATCGCCGTCAAGTCGCCGGGAGACATCACGGTCGACCTCATCAGCCGATATGCCGACGGTGTGGTCACGGTGTCGGATATGGAGATATCCTCCGCGATACTGCTGCTCATGGAGCGCTGCAAGCAGATAGTTGAGCCTGCGGGCGCTACGCCGCTCGCCGCAGTGCTCAGCGGAAAGCTTGATGTGAAGGGCAAGCGCGTCGTTTGCATCATGTCCGGCGGCAATATCGACGTCAGCTTCGTGCAGAGCATTATCGAGCAGGGACTCGTCGCGCGGCACCGCCGCATAAAGTTCGCGGTCAAGCTGCTTGACCGTCCGGGCAGTCTGGAGCAGCTGCTGCACATCCTCGCCTCCATGAGCGCGAACATCCTCACCGTGCAGCACGACAAGCTCAGTCAGGGGCTGAACCCGAACGAGACGACCGTCAGCATAGCCTGCGAGGTCGCCGGCGAGGAGCACGGCAAGGCCGTCATGGACGCGCTGAAGAATCACGGCTACATCATCCTGATGGACTGATAACATATTTGAGTCAAAAATAGTTTAAATATCACAAAAGGAGGAAATTTCAAAATGAAAACCGTATCAACAGACAAAGCCCCGGCGGCGATCGGCCCCTATTCTCAGGCGCAGATCGTCGGTAATCTCGTGTTCTGCTCCGGCCAGATCCCCATCATACCGGAGACCGGCGCGATAGCGGACGGACTCGAAGCGCAGGCAAATCAGGTGTTCAAGAACGTCGCGGAGCTGCTCAAGGCCGCGGGAAGCGACATCAGCCGCGTCGTCAAGACCACCGTTTTTATCCGCCATATGGACGATTTCGGCGCGATCAACGCCATCTACGCCAAGTATTTTACCGAGCCCTTCCCCGCGCGCTCCTGCGTCGAGGTCTCGCACCTGCCCAAGGACGTGCTGCTTGAGTGCGAGGTAATCGCCGAGTTATGAAAAAGGCACTGAAAGTCGTTCTCTGCGTGCTTGGAGCCGTAGTTGCGCTCGCGGCACTCGGCATCCTGTTTCTGACCATAACCGAGTACCGCCCCGCGGACGTCGAGCAGCTTGAGGTGATATGCGAGGAGCACGACGGCGGCGTTGCCGACCCCGTTTCACCGCAGCTTCAGGCGGGCGAGGAGCTGACCGTTCTGAGCTGGAACATTGGCTACGCAGGACTCGGTGAGGACGAGGACTTCTTTATGGATGGCGGCACGAAGAAAACCTCCGCCGATAAGGCTACCGTCGAAAAGTACCTCAACGGCATCTCCGACACGCTGGGCGTACTGTCCCCGGATCTGATGATGCTTCAGGAGGTGGACGTGGATTCCGCGCGCACCTACCGCATTGACGAGAGCACATACGTAATCCGAGGCAAAGGTGTTCACGCGCTGAACTACTCCTGCCCCTATGTCCCGATTCCGTGGCCGCCGATAGGCAGAGTCAACAGCGGCCTGTTCACGACGACGAGGTACGAGATATCTTCGGCGGAGCGCATCGCCCTGCCGTGTCCGTTCAGCTGGCCGGTAAGCACCGCAAATCTCAAGCGCTGCCTTCTCGTCAGCTATCTGCCCATCGAGGGCAGCGACAAGCAGCTTGTGCTCGTCAATCTGCATCTCGAAGCCTATGACGACGGCGAGGGCAAGATCGCCCAGACAAAGCAGCTGCGCGAGTTCATCCAGTCCGAGTATGAGAAGGGCAACTACGTCATCGCGGGCGGGGACTTCAATCAGGTTTTCCCCGGAAGCCTTGACATTTACCCGAACACCCACCCCGAAAACTGGGAGCCTGGCATCCTCGCGGAGGACACTGCCCCCGAAGGCTGGACGTTGGCATATGACCTGTCCGTGCCGTCCTGCCGCCTGCTGAACCAGCCCTACGACGCGAGCGATACGGAGAACACCCAGCATTACGTTATCGACGGGCTGATCCTCTCGCCGAACGTGCAGCTGAAAACTGTTGAGACCGTTGACGCCGGATTTGAAAATTCGGATCACAACCCGGTGCTCGTCACCGTGGTGCTTGAAAAATAAAGTCTTTTCCCTCCCGTGCGATTGCGCAGGAGGGATTTGATTTACATAATCATATAGACATAATATTATTTGCATAATATTATTTACTGATTATGTTGTTCATTTGCACAAAAATTAATATTCAGGTTTGAGGAATCTAACCAAAGACTTGACGGCGCAAAAAACGGGTAATATAATGCAGACGTACCAAGCGGTACAATGCAATATCCATGGAGGAAACCATGCAGCACTTTAATGTTACAGGCATGAGCTGCGCCGCGTGCAGTGCGCGGGTGGAAAAAGCGGTGTCGGAAGTGCCGGGCGTGACGGAATGTGCCGTCAGCCTGCTTACTAATTCAATGTCCGTTGACGGCGCGGTGGACGCGTCCGCCGTCATTTCCGCGGTAGAAGCGGCGGGCTATGGCGCGTCCATTCAGGGCGCGGCGACCCCGGCGCAGACGCGCGCGAACGCCGAGGATGCGCTGACCGACAAGGCCACGCCCGCGCTCAAAAAGAGGCTCATCGCCTCGCTCGTGTTCCTGCTGGCGCTGATGTACGTCTCGATGGGGCACATGATGTTCGGCTGGCCGCTGCCGGAGCCGATCGCGCACAGTCATGCCGCGATGGGCTTGACGGAGCTGCTGCTGACCGTCATTGTCATGGTCATCAACCAGCGCTTCTTCATCAGCGGCTTCAAGGGACTCATTCACCGCGCGCCGAATATGGACACGCTAGTCGCCCTCGGCTCCGGCGCGGCCTTCATTTACAGCGTCTATGCGCTCTATCAGCTCTGCCTCGGCGGCGGTATGGAGTTGATGGATGAGCTGTACTTCGAGTCCGCCGCCATGATACTCACGCTCATCACTGTCGGTAAGCTTCTGGAGGCTCGCTCCAAGGGCAAGACAACCGATGCGCTCAAGGCGCTGATGTCCATCGCGCCCAAGACCGCGCGTCTCATCCGCAACGGCGAGGAAGTCGAGGTTCCGGTCGAGCAGGTGCAGCTCGGCGATGTGTTTGCCGTGCGTCCGGGCGACAGTATCCCCGTTGACGGCGTCATCATCGAAGGCAGCAGCGCCGTGGACGAGTCGGCACTGACCGGCGAAAGCATCCCGGTCGATAAGACAGAAGGGGATCGCGTCTCCGCCGCGACGATAAATCAGGCGGGCTACATCCGCTGCCGCGCGACGCGCATCGGCGAGGATACGACGCTGTCGCAGATAATCCGCATGGTCAGCGACGCGGCGGCGACAAAGGCGCCGATAGCGAAGCTTGCGGACAAGGTGTCCGGCATATTCGTGCCGACAGTCATGTCCATCGCGCTCGTAACGCTGATAGTCTGGCTTGCCGTGGGGCAGACGGTCGGCTTCGCGCTTGGCCGCGCGATATCCGTGCTGGTCATAAGCTGCCCCTGCGCGCTCGGCCTTGCGACGCCTGTCGCAATAATGGTCGGCAGCGGGCTTGGTGCAAAGCACGGCGTCCTGTTCAAGACCGCCGCCGCGCTTGAAGCCGCGGGGCGTACCGAGATAGTCGCGCTCGACAAGACCGGCACCATCACCGAGGGCAAGCCCCGCGTGACGGAGCTGCTTCCGGCGGATGGCGTGACCGAGAGCGAACTGCTTACGCTTGCCGCCGCGCTGGAGAGCCACAGCGAGCATCCGCTGGCTACCGCTGTGATGGAGCGCGCGATGGAAGAGAGCATCGTGCCGCAGGAGGTTGCGGATTTTACCGCGCTTCCCGGCAACGGCCTGCGCTGCACGCTGGACGGCGCGGAGCTTATCGGCGGCAGCCTCGCGTATATCTCAGGACTGGCCACGGTTCCGGACGGACTGAAGAGTCAGGCCGCCGAGCTTTCGGAGCGCGGCCGCACCCCGCTGCTGTTCGCGCGGGACGGTAAGCTTCTCGGCATCATCGCCGTCGCGGACGCGATAAAGCCCGACAGCGCCGAGGCGGTCAGACAGCTCAAGAATATGGGCGTACAGGTCGTCATGCTCACTGGCGATAACCGCCGCACCGCCGCCGCTATCGGCCGCGAGGCGGGCGTTGACGAGGTCATGGCGGAGCTGCTGCCCGACGACAAGGAGAAGGCCGTGCGCGGGCTTGCGGCTCGCGGCAAAGTTGCCATGGTCGGCGACGGCATAAACGACGCTCCAGCGCTGACCCGCGCGGACATCGGCATCGCAATCGGCGCGGGCGCGGATATCGCGCTTGAGGCTGCGGACATCGTGCTGATACACAGCGCGCTGTCGGACATTCCGGCGGCGATACGCCTTGGCCGCGCGACGCTGCGGAATATAAAGGAGAACCTGTTCTGGGCGTTCTTCTATAACTGCATCGGCATCCCGCTTGCGGCGGGCGTGTTCATCTCGGCGCTGGGCTGGAAGCTCAACCCGATGTTCGGCGCGGCGGCGATGAGCCTGAGCAGCTTCTGCGTTGTCACAAACGCGCTGCGGCTGAATTTCTTTGACATGTACAGCAGCAAGCATGACGTAAAAAAACGGCACAAAGCCGTAAAACAGGAGGAAAAAGCAATGACTAAGACCCTGAAGATCGAAGGTATGATGTGCGGCCACTGCGAGGCGCGCGTCAAGAAGACGCTTGAGGCCATAGACGGCGTTGAGAGCGCCGAGGTGAGCCACGTCAGCGGCACCGCCGTTGTCACCCTGAGCAAGGACGTCGCGGACGATGTGATGAAGTCCGCCGTCGAGGCGCAGGATTACAAGGTTCTCGGCATCGAGTGAAATAGGTAAAGATAATCCCGGACAGCACCGTGAAGTGACCCCGAAAAGTTAGACAAATATTTTTAGCGCAAATTGTTCAAGCAGC
>URPD01000020.1 GCA_900549645.1 uncultured Eubacteriales bacterium | reverse complement strand
GATTATAGAGGAGGAGCTTGAGGGAGAACTCCCGTTTTGAATGTTTAGCCAATATCAGGTGCAAAAAAGAAAACCGGGCGTATTCTATCAAAATGGTGGTACTTTTCCACGAATTATTATAACATCATTACCCCAGCAGGGCTATTGCTGTTTTACGCAGTACGTCCGAAGAAAGAACCCCGGAGGAATTAACCTCCGGGGGTTCTCTCGCTCTTAGTGCATTACTACGTAGCAGTAGTACGCTGCCGCCTTGTCATCGACGGCGTCTTTGTCGTCGAGCCATGCGTGCGCCATGTCCGCAAAGAATTCTGCGTTGCCGCTGAGACCGTATTTTTTCGCAACCTCGGCGTAGTCCGAGTAAATCGAGCACATCACCACGTGCCAGATTGCTGGATCGTAGTGATAGCCGCGCTGTGCCATTTGTCTGCTATTCCAAAAAGTTAGGCTTGACCGATATGCGGCCGAATACAGTGCCTGTAAAACGCAGAATCCACGCTACATTAAAGCAGCGGGGATCCTGAGATGTGCGGTTTTTAGTCCATATTCCTGAAGTAGTTTATCATACGATTGACGACCGGCTTGTCGCTGGATGGAGGGTAGCCGAGGGCGATTGCCTCGCTCTGCGTAAGCCCTTCAACGGTGCGGAACACGAGGTTGTTTCCGCGAATCTCCTCAACATATTCAGGCGAGAGGGTGATGCCCATATTGTTTGACACCATCATAACTGCGGATTTGTACTCGTTCACCTCAATATAGTTCTGAGGGTAAAAGCCAAGCTCCTCCCAGCATTTCTGGCGGCTGTTGCACAGTCCGGCGGAAGGGGTGACTATGCGCTGAATGAATGTCTTGTGTATGATATCCATCTGGTATATGATGTTTTTCTCATTGAGTGGGTTGTCTTTGCGCATGACAATTCCGAAGCGGCTTTCGATGAGCGTTTTGTACTCTATCTCCTCATAGGTTTCGAGATGCGCCTGCGGGGCGATGATGAAATCCACGGTTCCGTTTTTGAGACAATTTATTATGCCGTTCAGCGACAGGTGCGTGTAATACAGGCGGCAATTCGGCTCGGTCTGTAAGAAATTTTCAAAGATGAAGGTCAGATTCGTACTCTCTATACAGCCCCAATAGCCGACGGAAACGTTTGAAACGTCAAATTCAGTCCTGCCGAGACGCTTGGTGCTCTCAATGCTGTCATTCCAGAGCTTGGTGATGCGCTAGGCGTAAACGCGCAGGTTGTCTCCGGCGGGAGTGAGTTCAAGCTGCTTGCTGCGGCGGTTGAAGAGCATTACGCCAAGCTCACTTTCGAGATTTTGAATCTGCTTGCTTATCGCCGTCTGAGCGACGAAACAGAGCTGCGCCGCCTTTGAGAAGTTCAGAGTTTTTGCGGCGTAGTAAAAATACGTCAGCTGCTGATATGTCATGACTGCGCTGATTCAAAATGCCCGGCGATGTCCTTGAGATACTTGCGTATCGGGAGATGCTGGGGACATACGCTCTCGCACTGGCCGCAGCCGATGCAGTCGCTGGCCTTGCCGAAGTTCTTGGTGAGATTATAGTAATACTCCCCGTGCGAGCTCCAGCCCTTCTCGGCGTCCTCCTGCTTGTCGGCATTATAGAGCGAGAAATATTTGGGGATCGCAATGTTCATCGGACATCCGTCGGTGCAGTAGGAGCAGCCGGTGCAGGGGACGGTTATCGTGCCGTTTATAATGTCGACGGCGGACTTGATAATTGCTCGCTCCTCGTCGTCGAGCGGCTTGAAGTCCTGCATGTACGAGGTGTTGTCGAGCACCTGCTGCATATCGCTCATGCCGCTGAGAACCATGAACACCTCAGGACAGCTCGCCGCGAAGCGGATAGCCCAAGACGCGTTCGATGCGGCGGGGGAGTGCGCATGGAACATGGTCTCGACGCTTTCGGGCAGCTTTGCCAGCGTGCCGCCTTTGACCGGCTCCATGACGATGACCTTCTTGCCGTGCTTCACCGCGGTCTCATAGCAGCGGCGCGACTGGACTCCGAGACTGTCCCAGTCGAGATAGTTCAGCTGGAGCTGCACAAACTCGATCTCCGACCACTCGGTCAGCACCTTGTCGAGAAAATCGGCTCCGTCATGGAAGGACATCGCAATATGATGGGTCAGACCCTTGGACTTCTTTTCCTTGAGCCATTCATAACAGTCAAACTTCTTGTAGGTCTCATAGCTGTGGACATTTACATCGTGCAGAAGATAGTAGTCAAAATACCCAACGCCGGTTTTGCGCAGCTGCTCGTTGAATATCTTGTCCCTGTCCTCAAAGCTGTGCACATACATTGCGTGGAGCTTCGTCGCCAGAGTGAAGCTGTCGCGCGGGTAGCGGTCAACGACGGCGGCCTTAACGGCTTCCTCGCTCTTGTAATTGCAGTACATCCACGCGGTGTCAAAGTAGGTGAAGCCGCGTTCCATGAACACGTCGACCATCTTTTTGGTCAGTTCAATGTCGATGCTGCCGTCGTCGTCCTTGTCGAGCAAGGGCAGGCGCATCATGCCGAAGCCAAGCTTTTTAACGCTCATAGTCATTCTCCATATATCTTAATTATTTTTGCACTGAATTCGCCGGCGACGCCGCTGAACCGCCCAAAGTCGTATTCCTCAGGGCACTCCACGTCGAAGCGCTGTGCCGCGCCGCGGTTTATCACAGCCAGAAACGCGCCGTTTTCCGCGCACGCGCCGAAGTGATCGACTCCGCCGCGGACATAGCGCAGAACCAGCAGAATATCGGCGTTATACGCCATGAACACCGCGTCGCCCGTGGAGAGCGCGGGATTCGCGCCGCGCATGTTGGCAAGCTCCGCATAGAAATCATGCAGCTCATTGTCGCCCTCGCGGAAGGGGAGTCGGTTGAACGGATCGCCCACGCCGCACATACCCTGCTCGTCGCCGTAGTAAATGCTAGGCACTCCGGGAATGGCGAATTGTAGCACGGCGCATAGCTTTTCACGCCTGAGCGCAAGGCGCAGGGATTCATCGTCGAAGCGGAGCTTCAGCTGATCCTCGCGGCTCATGCCGCGGATGGTCGTACTTGTCGCAAGCGCAGTGCGTATGCGGTCGGTGTCGTGCGTACCGAGGAGGTTCATAAGCGAATAGTACATCGGAGCGGGATAATTCATCTGCTGTGATATCAGAAAATCGCGCAGGGCGAAGGCGTCAATGCGGTGATGGATGAAATCCAGCGCCGCGGCTCGGAATGGGTAATTCATAACGGAGTCTAGCGAGTAGCCGAGGGCGTAATTCCTGCGCCCGCCGTAGCTCTCCTTAATTACCGCGTCCTCCCAGACCTCGCCGAGAACCGGCGCGTCGGGGTCAACGCTCTTCGCCGCAGAGCGGATGAGCGCGAGAGTGTCATCCGGCAGCTCGTCGGCAACGTCCAGCCGCCAGCCGGACGCGCCGCGCCGAAGCCATGTTTTCACGACGCTGTTGTCTCCGCTGACGACAAAGTCCTGCCAAGCGCCGTTGCGCTCGTTGACTTCCGGCAGATCCTTGAAGCCCCACCAGCAGCGGTAGTCATCCGGGAAATGGCGGAAATCGTACCAGCTGTAATACGGCGACTGCGCGCCCTGACACGCGCCCGCGCCGGGGTATGAGCCATAGCGGTTGAAATATACGCTGTCCGCCCCGGTGTGCGAATACACGCCGTCAAGCATTATGCGTATCCCCATGCCGCGCGCTGTCTCGCATAAATGCGTGAAGTCCTCGTTTGTGCCGAGAATCGGATCAACCTTCAGATAATCCGAGCTGTCGTAGCGGTGGTTCGAGCGTGCCTCGACGATGGGGTTGAGGTACAGGCAGGTCACGCCAAGCTCCTTCAGATACGGCAGCTTGCTTTCAATACCGCGCAGGGTGCCGCCGTAGAAATCGTCCGGTGAATACGAGGTCTCAAATTCGCGCGGCCAGTAGCGCACAGGCTCGTCAAGGCTCTTGTGCAGCTCCGGAGTCTGGCCGAGACTTTTGTGATACTCGATACCGCGGCTTGCGGTATCATCGTCCGAAAACGCGAAGCGGTCGGGGAATATCTGATACATCACACTGCGGCGGAACCAAGCAGGAGTCTCAAAGTCGCGGCAGAACACCGTCAGGCGGAAGCCGCTGCGGCGTTCGGCGTAGAGTCTGCCGTAGTATCCGCTCCCGTCCGGGCAGAGCCAGCGTTCGCCGTCGTCTGTGTCGAGACGGAAGCAGTACCAGAGCGCGGCGGGACTTTGCGGCGCGATGTACGCGGAGTACAGCTCGCCGGAGCTTTCCATCGCGTATTCAAGATTCAGATCGTCGCCGTACAGAACAAGTGCGGCGCTGTTTATCCTGCCGGACGCAAGGCGAAAACTGAGTCGAAGCTCTTCGTCGCTCCTGACAGCGCCGGCGGGGCAGCGGAAACGGATGCTCCGCGCGTCGTGTACCGCCGCGAGCTGCTTTGCGCTGACATCGCGCAGTAACGAGATAATGTGCGCCGTGCGCGGCTGGTATGGCAGAAGCTGCTCATCATCGGTGTCCGTCATGCGGCAGTCCTCACAGCACTCCGCGCATATCTCAAGCGCGGCTTCGAGCTTCAGCCCGCAGTCGTCCATCAGCAGCCGCATCAGCTCCGCCGCCGCGTATGCGCTCTTCTGCACCGGCAGACACTCGCGCAGACGCTCCAGCGGCAGACCGCGCTCGACGCAGTCCCGCGCCGCGGCATATACCGTCGCCGCCGCGTCGAAGTATTCGCGCATCGCCGCCGGGCAGTCCGCCGACTCAAGCTCCGCGCATAGCTCAGCGTCGCCGCCTACGGCGCGCCAAGCTCCATCCATCCGCCTTGCCGTAACGCTCCGGCGGCTGCTGTAACGGATGGCAAGGCTGTAATCCTCGCTCCAGCATTCGGTATAAGTGCCGCCGAAGTATATCTCAAAGGTTTTTTCGTTTTCTGTCTCTCTTACAGCATCCATATATAAAGCTTTGCGTACTCCTGTGCAGAAATTTCAAAGCCGAAATCGGCTTTCATCGCGTGGTCGATAAGCCCGTGCATAACGTCCTTATCGTTCCAGCAGCTCAGCGCGAGACGTATCGCGTCACGCAGTTCCCATGCGTCGTAGTTTGCAAACGAGAAGCCGTTGCCCTCACCGGTGAAGCGGTTATAGGGTGTCACGGTGTCGCGCAGACCGCCGGTCTCGCGCACTATCGGCAGGGAGCCGTAGCGCATGGCTATCATCTGGCTCAGGCCGCACGGCTCAAAGCGCGAGGGCATGAGGAAAAAGTCGCTCGCCGCGTAGACGAGATGACTCAGCTCCTCGCTGTACCCGATGTATGCGCACAGCCGTCCTTTATAGCGGTATTCCGCCGCGCGCATGAAGTTTTCAAACCGCTCGTCGCCGCTGCCGAGAAGCATGAACTGTATATCGTCGCGCTGCATGATATCGTCGAGTATGCAGGCGACGAGGTCAAAGCCCTTCTGCTCGGTCATGCGCGTGACCATTGCGACAAGCGGCACGTCCGGGCGCTGCTCAAGCCCCATTTTTTCCTGCAATGCCGCCTTGCAGACGGCCTTGCCCTTCAGGTGCCCGCGGTCATATGTCGCGGGGAGGAGCTTGTCGGCATGGGGATTGAACACTTTCTTGTCGATACCGTTTATGATGCCCGAAAGCTCGTGACTGCGGGCGTTCAGGATGCCCTCAAGCCCCTCGGCGTAATACGGCATTTTTATCTCCGAGGCGTAGCTGGGGCTGACGGTGTTTATGCGGTCGGCAAAAACGCATCCGGCCTTGAGAAAGTCCGCGCAGCCGTTGAGCTCCATGAATTCCGGCGTATAGTAGCGGCTGTCGACGTTCAGCAGATCCTGCACGTAGTCGAAGCCGAACTTGCCCTGAAATGCGATGTTATGTATCGTCAGCAGAAATTTCAGTCCCGCCTGCATACCGCCCTGATACTGCGTCTTTGCCAGCATCGGCAGCATTGCGGTGTGCCAGTCGTTGCAGTGAAGTATCTGGGGCGTAAAGTCGAGATTGGGGATACAGTCGAGCACGGCGCGGCCGAAGAATGCGTACTGCTCACCCTCGGCCTGTCCGCCGCGGTATATCTTATCGCCGAAGTACTGCTCGTTGTCTATGAGGTATATCGTCACGCCGTCAAGCACCAGCTTCTCGACGCCGACATATGCCTGCCGCCAGCCGAGTGTGGAGTAAAAGTCGAACATGTGCTCCACGCGGTCGGCGTATTTATCCTTGATGATGCGGTGATACGGCGTTATGACGCGCGCGTCGATGCCGAGCTTTACAAGCGACTTCGGCAGCGTGCCGACGACGTCGGCAAGCCCGCCGGTCTTGCTCAGCGGCGCGCACTCTGCCGACGCCAGCAGCACATTCGGCAGCGCGGTGAGGTTCTTTTCACGCAGAATTTCACGAAACTCTTTTTTCATGGCGTACTTCCTTTCGTAATTTTCTAGATTAGACCAAAACAGGCTCTTTCAACTTATCCAGTAAACGTCTTTCCCAACGCAGCAAATCATTTACCGCAGTTATAACTTGTGAACGAGCAGTCATCATAACATCGTCAGAATCGTCGATTCTGTATTTTTTACTATATATACGCTTATACTTGAACTGGAGACGTTTCTTGTCGTTTGGCTTTTCCAAATCGATGATTTCCTGCATTACAGCCATCTGCGAATCTGGAACGTTGACCCCGCCTAATTCAAAGCATGCTGATAACCCGTTTTCATCACGTAATAGCCAGAAATTGTATAGAGTGCAATCTCCCCAAGAACCCCTATCTTGCTGTGATTCATCAAGAGGGGGTATTACTTCGTCCATTTCTTTCGTATAAAACCTGATAAATGATCCAACGTTCTTATCGTTATAGATTATTCGACCTTCCTCCGCAAACTCTCGAAGGACGTCTTTTATTACGGACGTTATCTGTACTTTGTTATCGACCCTATATTCATATATAATGTCAAGCGCCTTTTTGTGTTTTGTATAGATCTTATTACAAATATCGGCAAGTTGTTGATCGTCCACGATATCCCTCCTTATAGTTGCAATATAATTGTTAATGAGAAGCTCTATGTCCGGTGACATCTCGGCTTTGTCGTGTGTTTTTTCAAGTACTTCAACTATATTTGTATATGTCAGCACTGCCCAATTCTCTTCGTCACTGGGCAATTCTCCTTCGGGCGTAAGAAAAATACATATTCTCTCATATTCTGGGTACGCACGTTCAAGGATATTTCTATAACGATTAAGCTGGTCACTATGCTCATGAGAACCAACCTTATTCTCGAAGGCTATTACGACTTTTTCCTCATCCGACAAAAGCATGATGTCAATATTGTTCCACTCGCGGTAAACCGTAAAGGAGTGAAAATCCAGCAGCAAAAGTCTGAAGACATCGTATTTGCCGCTGTCATCTTCTTCGACAAGTGTCTGCATTATTTCTCGGATAAACATATCACCCAGACCGTGGTTCTCGTTTGCATCTAACAGCCACGCAAGCACATTACTATGCCGAATTTCCGTGCGGGATATTTTGAGAACGTCAAAAATGTTGAATTTAGCGACCCAAGGAATAAGCTCGTCAAGACAATCTATATCAAGCAGAAAATCTTGCAGTGCTTTTTCATTTTCTGCATTCAACGGCATGGCATCGTGCAGCACAATACTCACCCCTCAAATTATTTCTTCCTCGGTTTAAATTCATAGTATACACAGCTCATCGGCGGGAGAACTATGCGCGCCGAATGCTGCATATCGAGAAACGGCTCCCTGCGCGTCCGCACAGCGCCGTGGTTCTTCACCCCGCTGCCGCCGAAGCGCTCGTCATCGCTGTTGAGTATCTCTTTAAGCGTACCGGCCATGGGCAGACCGATCTGGAAATCGTCGTACCGCACGGGGGTGAAGTTGCAGGCGCAGACAAGATACGCGCCCTTTTCCGCGTCCGGCTCCATGCGCATGAACGCGACAGAACTGCGCTCGCGGTCGTCGACGTTCAGCCACTTGAAGCCGTCCCAGCCGTGATCGCGGCCATACATCGCGGGAGTGGAGGTGTATATCCTGTTGAGCGCGCGGTAATACTGCCGCAGCTGCTCATGGCGCGGATAGTCAAGCAGCAGCCAGTCAAGCCCCTGCCGCCAGTTCCACTCGATGAACTGCCCGAACTCGCCGCCCATGAATATCAGCTTCTTGCCCGGATGGGCGAACTGATAGCCGTACAGCGCGCGGAGCGAGCTGAACTTTTGGTCGTAGTCGCCGAACATCTTGTCTATCATCGACTTCTTACAGTGTACAACCTCGTCGTGTGAGTAGGCGAGCACGTAATTTTCGGAGAACGCGTACATCATAGAGAAGGTGAGCTTGTCGTGATGATGACTGCGGTAGAGCGGATCCATGGACATGTAGTCGAGCGTATCGTGCATAAAGCCCATGTCCCACTTGAAGCAGAAGCCCAGTCCGCCGTCCTCCGGCGGCGCGCTTATCTTCGGAAACGCGGTCGACTCCTCGGCTACCGTCACCGCGCCGGGGTAATTTACGAGCACCGTGGAATTCAGCTTTTGCAGGAATGCGACTGCGTCGAGGTTTATGTTCCCGCCGTTTCGGTTCGGCGTGAATTCGCCGGGGCGGCGGCCGTAGTCGAGGTACAGCATCGAGCTTACCGCATCGACGCGTATGCCGTCGATGTGGTATTCCTCGAAGAATTTGCAGGCCGACGAAATGAGGAAGCTCTGCACTTGATCCGACGCGTAGTCGAACACCAGCGTTCCCCATTCGGGGTGCTCCGCCATGCGGCGCTCCTTGCACTCGAAGAGGGGAGTGCCGTCAAAATTGGCAAGCCCGTGTTCGTCCTTCGGAAAATGCGCGGGCACCCAGTCCATGATAACGCCGATGCCGGTATGGTGCAGCTTGTCCACAAGGTATTTGAAATCGTCCGGGCTGCCGTAGCGCGAGGTCGGGGCGTAATACCCCGTGACCTGATAGCCCCAGCTCCCGTCGTAGGGGTACTCCGTGACGGGCATAAGCTCAACATGCGTGAAGCCCATGTGCTTGCAGTAGACGGAGAGCGAATCGGCAAGCTCGCGGTAGGCGGGCTTCTTGCCATTCAGATTGCGCCATGAGCCGGGATGCAGCTCGTATATGCTCATCGGCTCGCACATGAAATTGCGCGCTGCACGGCGGCTCATATAGCCCTCGTCCGTCCATTTATAGTTCCCGCCGTTCCAGACCTTGGAGGCGGTGTTCTCGCCGTGCTCGCTCCACGCGGCAAAGGGGTCAGATTTCAGTATCTCGCGCCCGTCTGCGCCGGTGACGCAGAATTTGTAGAGAACGCCGTCGGAAAGCCCCTCGACAAAGCAGACCCATACGCCGCCGTCGATACGCTCCATCGGAGTCGCGGTGCGATCCCATGAGTTGAAATCGCCGACAAGACTGATCCGCTGTGCGTTTGGCGCCCAGACAACAAAGCGGTGCGCCCCAAGCTCCGGAATATAGCGGCAGCCGAAGCAAAGCCACGCCTTGCGCGCGCAGCCCGTATTGAAAAGATACACGTCCTCATCAGGTATGAATTTTTTCTCTCTGTCGTTCATGTCAGCTCTCCTCCGTTGAAGGTCTCTTCTATCTTTTTATTATAACTTGCTTTCGGCGTAATTCCAAGTAAAAATTGTCGGGACATAAAAACTGTTATAATGATACAACAGATTGTAAAATCTGACGAATAAAATATATGCGTAAAATTATCAATTCTTCCGTAAATTCAAACATAGTATGATTCTGATGCACTGTTTTTTACAAAACAAAAAATCTGTATGAAATCATGCCGCGCAGAAATGAAAAAATTTTGTATATTGTGCCTATATGCGACGCTAATAATCTTAACATTTCAGCGTTTTAACTGAAATTCGTCAAAATGCAAAATTTCAATGTCCGATGACCTTGAAAAAAGATGGTTTATAGGCTAAAATACACAAACACAGGGCAAAATAGCCGGTACACATTTCATTACACAGGAGAGGACTCAAAATGGACAAGATTATATGGTTGGCTCCGCTTTTCGCTGCGGTTGCTCTTCTCTTCGCACTTTATAAGGCACGCTATGTCAGCAAGTGCGAGCCGGGAAACAGCCGGATGCAGGAGATCGCAGCCGCTATTGCCGAAGGCGCAAGCGCCTTCCTTCGCGCTGAATATAAAATACTTGCGATATTTATCGTAGTTTTGTTTGTGCTGATCGCCATATTCATAAACATCGGCACCGCCGTCTGCTTCGTCATCGGAGCATGCTTCTCGATACTTGCGGGCTTCTTCGGAATGCGCGTCGCCACTAAGGCGAACGTCCGCACCGCCAACGCCGCCCTCACCGGCGGCATGAACAAGGCGCTCAGCGTCGCGTTCTCCGGCGGCTCCGTCATGGGCATGTGCGTTGTCGGCCTCGGTCTGCTCGGATGCAGCCTTATCTACATAATCACCGGCAACTACAACATTCTCTTCGGCTTCTCCCTCGGCGCATCGTCTATCGCGCTGTTCGCGCGTGTCGGCGGCGGCATATACACCAAGGCGGCCGACGTCGGCGCAGACCTCGTCGGCAAGGTCGAGGCAGGCATCCCTGAGGACGACCCCCGCAACCCCGCCGTCATCGCCGATAACGTCGGCGACAACGTCGGCGACGTCGCCGGTATGGGAGCTGACCTTTTCGAGTCTTACGTCGGCGCGCTCGTCTCCGCGCTCACGCTGGGCGTCTCAGTTCAGGGGCTGTTCACTGGTGCCGGTGCGATCTACCCGCTGACAATCGCGGCTGTCGGCATCCTCGGTTCCGTTGTTGCAACCTTCTTTGTGCGCGGCAAGGATAACTCCAACCCGCATAAGGCGCTCAAGATGGGCTCCTACGTTTCCGCCGTCGTTGTCGCGGTGCTGTCCATCGTGCTCAGCTACACCTTCTTCGGCAAGATATACTACGCTCTTGCGATAATCGCAGGACTTATCGTCGGCCTTGTCATCGGCTTCGTCACCGAGGTCTACACCTCCGACGATTATAAATCCGTCAAGCGCATCGCCGCTCAGTCCGAGACCGGCTCCGCTACCACCATTATCTCCGGCGTTGCCGTCGGCATGATGAGTACTTGGGTTCCCATAGTTCTGATATCCGTCGGCATCTACATCTCCTACGCCGTCACCGGTGATCTCTACGGCATCGCGCTTGCAGCCGTCGGTATGCTTGCAACCACCGGCATCACCGTCGCGGTCGACGCCTACGGTCCCATCGCCGACAACTCCGGCGGCATCGCCGAGATGAGCGGCCTTGATCCCCATGTCCGCGAGATAACCGACAAGCTCGACGCCGTCGGCAACACGACCGCCGCAATGGGCAAGGGCTTCGCCATCGGTTCCGCGGCGCTCACCGCACTCGCGCTCTTCGTCTCCTACGCAACCGAGGTCGAGCTCAATGCAATCGACCTGCTCGACCCGAACGTCGTTATCGGTCTGCTCATAGGCGGTATGCTTCCGTTCGCGTTCTCCGCTCTGACCATGGAGTCTGTCTCCAAGGCCGCGTATAAGATGATCGAAGAGGTTCGCCGCCAGTTCCGCGAGATCCCCGGCATCCTCAAGGGCGAGGCAAAGCCCGATTACAGCTCCTGCGTCTCCATCTCCACCCGCGCCGCGCTGCACGAGATGATCGTTCCCGGCATCATGGCCGTTGTCGTGCCTCTGCTGGTCGGCATCCTGCTCGGCCCCGCCGCCCTCGGCGGACTGCTCGCAGGCTCTCTGGTCACCGGCGTTCTGCTGGCCATCTACATGTCCAACGCCGGCGGCGCTTGGGACAACGCCAAGAAGTACATCGAAGGCGGCCACAATGGCGGCAAAGGCTCCGACGCGCATAAGGCCGCCGTCGTCGGTGACACCGTGGGCGACCCGTTCAAGGACACCTCCGGCCCGTCCATCAACATCCTCATCAAGCTGATGACCGTTGTCGCGCTTGTTTTCGCTCCGCTCTTTATAAAGATCGGCGGACTTCTCTGATAACTTTGATACCCTACCTTATCCCTTTCCTTAGCGCAGCGCCCCGAAATTATTCGGGGCGCATTTTTTTCGCGGCGGGGCGCGGCGAATTATTTGACGCCGTGCGGCATAGGCTTATGCGAAGGACAGGCGTAATTCTTAAGTTATATTAAATTGTAAAATCGCGGCCGGATACACTTGCTTTATTGTCGAGATTTCATTATAATATATAGACTTTATTTGTTGGTTGAGGTTAGAAAATGAAAAAGATTTTTGTAAACGTTGGATTACTGACGATATTGCTGGTGGTTTTCTGGTTTACGCTGCTGGCCAGAGTGTCACAGCCGGAGTACAGCCCTACGGTGAACGTGCCGGACGACGTGACGCCGCCCGTGGAGCAGAGTGCGGAGCCTAACGCGACTCCGACGCCGACTCCAACCCCGACGCCGGAACCCACCCCGGAGTATTTCACACTGTCCTTCATCGGCGACTGCACCCTCGCGCCGCACCAGAATACGCAGGATTATTTCAATAAGGTCGGGGATGACTACGCTTATCCCTTTGCAAATACCGTGCAGTATTTCTCCGACGATGAGTACACCTTTGCAAACCTTGAGTGTTCCTTCTCAGACAGGAACCTGTCTGCGGTCGGGTACCCCACGTTTTATTTCCGCGCGCCCACGTCGTATGTAAACATCCTGCTTGAGGGCGGGGTCGATTTCGTCACAACGGCGAACAACCACCTCAACGACTTCGGTGATAAGGGCGTTGAGGATACATATGCAACGCTGGATAACGCCGGTCTGCCCTACGGCAAGGTTGGTCAGGCGCAGGTGGTCACCACCAAGAACGGCATTAAGATAGGCATATACTGCGGCTTCAATATCAACGACGGGTACTTTGTCCCGAAAACGGACGAATGTATCGACGCGATAAATCAGATGAAGGCCGACGGCGCGGAGTACATCGTCATGGCCTTCCACTGGGGCAAGGAGCTGTATTATAAGCCTACACAGAAGATGATAGACCTCGCGCAGACCTGTATCGACGCGGGAGCCGATCTCATCTACGGCACACACCCGCACGTCCTCGGCCCCGTTGTCGAGTATAACGGCGGCATAATCATGTACAGCGTCGGCAACTGGAGCTTCGGCGGCAACACCCAGCCCACCGATCAGGACACCGCAATAATTCAGGTCACGATAAAGCGCGACCTTGACGGCAGCATCACGACCGAGGGCTATGACGCTATCCCGTGCTGTGTCAGCTCGAACATGAGCGGCGGCGTTGGCTATAACGACTATAAGCCGACCCCGTACCCGGAGGACAACGAGGGCTGCAAGCGCGTTTTGAGCAAGCTGGATATGAATTCCGGCTGGGAGAACGCGAACAAGGATTACAGCGCGTGGTACAGTGCTTGGGGCTGATAAAAGAATATGACACGATTGGGCGTACTGCAAAAAAGTACGCCCAATTTTTCTCTGTTTGGGGCGGAATTATGGCATGTGTATATATTGACAAACCGGGCTTGTTCTGGTAGTGTGGTATCGGTAGAACATAGGACGTTTATCGGAGGTGAAGCGATGCATCGCTATCTTGCCATAGATATAGGCGCGTCCTCAGGCCGCCACATAGTCGGCTGGATGCAGGACGGGGAACTTGTCACAAAAGAAGTATACCGTTTTCATAACGGCGCAGAGACGGAAAACGGGCATCTTGTATGGGATATCGAGGCGCTTGTCCGCGAGGTGAAGGCCGGTATTCGGGCGGCGAAAGCGGCGTATAGCGAGATATACAGTCTCTCGATTGATACGTGGGGCGTGGATTACGTGCTCCTGGACGGCGAACGGGAGCTTACTCCATGCTATGCCTACCGGGACGGCCGCACGGAAAAGGTCATTCCAGCTGTGCATGAGCTGATTCCGTTTGACAAGCTGTACCGGAAAACCGGAATACAGTTCCAGCCGTTCAACACCATTTATCAGCTCTATGCCGATAAAATGGCCGGACGGCTCGATGCGGCGACGGATTTTCTGCTCATTCCGGAGTACCTGCTGTATAAGCTTACCGGCGTGAAGCGCCATGAGTACACCAATGCGACGACCGGCGGAATGGTCAACGCGGCGACAGAGGAGTATGACGGCTCGATTATCCGCCGTCTTGGTCTGCCGGAGCGCCTGTTTGCCCACCTTTCCAAGCCGGGCGAATATGTGGGAGAGTACGACGGCATACGCTGCATCCTCTGCGCGACGCATGATACGGCGTCCGCCGTGGAGGGCATCCTGATGGATGTAGATTCGCCGTATATTTCATCCGGAACATGGAGCCTGCTTGGCGCAAAGCTTGGAAAGCCGCTGACGGACGCCGCTAGCCTCGCCGCGAACTTCACGAATGAGGGCGGCGTCGGCTATATCCGCTATCTGAAAAATATAATGGGCATGTGGCTCGTGAACCGGCTGAGAGACGAGCTGTGCCCGGAAAAGCCGTTTGCACAGATAACACATGAGGCGGAAGCGAGCGCGTACGATGGCATTGTGGACGTAAACGCCACGGTGTTCCTCGCGCCGGAGAGCATGAAGGCCGCGTTCGATTCGGCGCTGACGGTGCGCCCGGTCTCTGAGGCAGACTATTTCAGATGCGCTTACAGGTCGCTTGCCGATAGCTATCGCGCGGCGCTTGACGAGCTTGAACAAAACACCGGCAAGCGCTGGGACAAGCTGTACATCGTCGGCGGCGGAGCGAAGAATGATTTCCTCAACCGCCTCACCGAGCTTGCGACAGGGAAGAAGGTTATCGCGCTGCCCATAGAGGCGACGGCGCTTGGGAACATAAAGATTCAAATGGAGGCAGACAAATGAGTTACAACGAGGCTAGAGAAAAATACGCAAAGCTCGGCGTTGACACCGACGCTGCAATAGCGCGGCTCAAGTCGGTTCCCGTATCGCTGCACTGCTGGCAGGGCGACGATGTGCGCGGTTTTGACACCGACCCGTCCAAGCCGCTTACCGGCGGAATCCAGACAACCGGCAATTACCCCGGCAGAGCGCGCACACCCGAAGAGCTGATGTCCGATATTGACATGGTTCTGAAGCTGTGCCCCGGCGCGAAGAAGCTGAACCTTCACGCGAGCTACGCCATATTCGAGGACGGCGAGTGGGTGGATCGTGACAAGCTTGAGCCGAAGCACTTCAAAAAGTGGGTGGATTTCTGCAAGGCGCACGGCATCGGCGCCGACTTCAACCCCACCTTCTTCTCCCATCCCATGTGCGACCCGCTGACGCTGTCCAGCCCCAACGAGGAGACGCGCCGCTTCTGGATCGAGCACGGCAAGGCCTGCGTCAGAATTTCGCAGTATTTGGCCGACGAGCTTGGCCAGCCCTGCACGATGAACATCTGGACGGGTGACGGCTTCAAGGACGTCCCGGCGGATCGCCTTGGGCCGAGAGTGCGGTACAGAGAGTCCATAGACGAGATCCTTTCCGAGCCGTATGATTTCTCGAAGGTCAAGCCATGCATCGAGTCGAAGGTGTTCGGCATCGGCGTTGAAAGCTATACCGTAGGCAGCGCCGAATTTGCGTTGAGCTATTCCGCGATGAACCGTGACAAGTGTATTCCGCTGATGGACAACGGCCATTATCACCCCACGGAAGTCGTCTCCGACAAGATACCCGCGCTTCTTGCGTTCTTCCCGGAGATCGCGCTGCATGTGACCCGCCCCGTCCGCTGGGACAGCGATCATGTTGTCCTTTTCGACGACGAGACGAAGGAGATATGCAAGGAGATCGTCCGCTGCGGCGGACTTGACGGCAGAGTCAATATCGCGCTTGACTACTTTGACGCCTCCATCAACCGCGTCTCCGCGTGGACTGTCGGGCTCAGAAACGTGCAGAAGGCGTTGCTTTCCGCGCTGCTCAGCCCGGATTACACCGATTTGCAGAACGCGAACAACTGGACCGAGCTGATGGTCAGGCAGGAGGAGCTGAAGACCATGCCGTTCGGCGAGGTGTGGGAGCAGTATTGCCGCGAGTGCGGCGTACCCGCCGACGGCGAGTGGTTTGTCGATGTAAAGGACTACGAGAACAAAGTTCTCAGTAAGAGAGGTTGAGTGCCATGCAGGATATTATGAACGTCCCTTTTATGCGGGAAATGTGCGCAACGGCCGCGAATATGTACAGACTCGGCTGGGACGAGCGCAACGGCGGAAATATAAGCTATAAGCTTGACAAAGAGAAATTAAAGGCTTATCTTGATACCGAAAAAGTCCTGCGCACGATACCGCTCGGCTTCGACGCGTCCGCGCTTTCCGGCGAGGTGTTCCTCGTAACCGGAACGGGCAAGTATTTCAAAAACGTGGAGACAGACCCGGAGACAAATCTGGGCATAGTCCGCGTCGCGGCGGACGGGCAGAACGCGGAGCTACTGTGGGGATACAAGGACGGCGGCCGGTTCACCTCGGAGTTCCCCGCGCACCTGATGAGCCATATGGCGCGGCTGGGCGTAGATCCGGAGAACCGGGTCGTGATGCACTGCCATCCCACCTATACGCTTGCGATGAATTTCGTCCATGAGCTGGACGAGAAGAAGATCACGCACACGCTGTGGGAGATGTGCACCGAATGCATCGTCGTCTTCCCGGATGGCGTCGGCGTCCTGCCTTGGATGCTCTGCGGCACGAATTCCATCGGCGAAGCCACGGCGGAGAAAATGAAGGAATTCCGCCTCGTGATTTGGGGAATGCACGGCATATACGGCGCCGGAAAGACCATGGATGAGACCTTCGGTCTTATCGAGACGGTTGAGAAGGCGGCACAGATCTATATGCTCACCGCGCATCTGCCGCGCATCAACACCATCTGCGACGATCAGCTCAAGGAGCTGGCGGAAGCCTTCGGCGTGAATTACAGAAAGGACTTTCTCAATCTCTGATTTCAACAGCAAAGGAGAAGTACATGAAATCCAAGGTATTTTTCTCAAGGGAAATTACTCCTGAAAAGGTCGTTGAGCTGTACCGCGCGGCGGGAAAAGAGCTGCCGGGCAGAGTCGCCGTGAAGGTGCACTCCGGAGAAGAGGGGAACCAGAACTTCCTGCACCCGGACTTCTGGGCGCCGATGGTCGAGGCCGTGAACGGCACTATTGTCGAGTGCAACACCGCCTACGCAGGCTCGCGCAACACGACCGAGAAGCACATGGCAACCATGGAGAAGCACGGCTGGAGCAAGTATTTCAAGGTTGATCTTTTGGATGCCGAGGGGCCTGACCTTGTGCTGGATATACCCGACGGCAAGCGCATAAAGAAAAACTATGTCGGCAAGGACATAGTAAATTATGACTCGCTCCTCGTACTGTCTCACTTTAAGGGACACCCGATGGGCGGGTACGGCGGAGCGCTCAAGCAGCTCTCTATCGGCTGTGCATCCTCCTTCGGCAAGGCGTATATCCACGGCGCCGGTGAGCCGGAGAAAATCTGGACGGCGGATCACGACTCCTTCCTTGAGTCCATGGCGGACGCCGCGTCCTCCGTGGTAAAGCTCTTCAAGGGAAACGCCGTGTATGTGAACGTGATGAAGAACATGTCCGTTGACTGTGACTGCTGTGCTGTGGCCGAGGATCCCTGCCTTGCGGATATCGGCGTGCTTGTGTCGACCGACCCGGTCGCGGTGGATCAGGCCTGCGTTGATCTGGTGTATGCCTGCGATGATCCGGGCAAGGCTCATTTCTTGGAGCGCGTTGAGAGCCGCAACGGCGTTCATGCCATCGAAGCCGCGGCGGCGATGGGCGTCGGTTCCAGAGAATACGAGCTTATAGAGCTGTAAAACAAAATAAGCGTGATAGAACCCGCACAGTTTTGACTGTGCGGGTTTCAGTTTCCAATATAGATCGACGTGAAGGTCTCAATGTGACCGTCGTGGCGTGTGCCGGGAGGATTGTCCGGAATATAATAGTCATAGCACAGGCGACTGTTCTCGACGTAAAGCTCGGTGAGTGTATAGGTCTCCGAATATGTCACCGTGGGCGTCTCGCCCTGCAATGCGGAGCTGCCCTGCTGCCACGCAAGCCGCGTCCGCGTGAGATAATATTCGCCGCCGCGGAAGCGCAGCGTGTGGCACAGAAAGCCCGCGTCCGGGCACAGTTCGTATACCGCGATATCAGCGTCGCGGCCTTCGCCAACCGCGGCGAAGAAGTCATCAAGCAGCACCGGATTCGTCATATCTATGCTGCAATTGAGTGCCGACGCGCAGTAGCCAAGCTCGCCGAGGCGCGCGGCCAGCGGAGCGAGCTTGTCCTGCGTGAGATTCAGCCCGCCGCCGGAAAACAGCTCAAGATAAAGAGCCTTGTAAGCGTCCGCGGCTTTATATGCCTGTTCCGCTGCCGCGGTTGAGAGCGACGCGAACAGCTCGTTTTCCGCGGAAATGCTGTCCGACGGGGTATCGGTCTGAGCGGGGGCGACATTGACCTTCGCGGCGGCCTGCGGCTCAGGCTGCTTCGCATCGGAGCTGACGCCGCCGAGCACGTTGACCGCGAGCAGCACCGCGGCGGCGCACACAAGAACAATTATGCAGAGCAAAACGATTCGTTTCATGGTTATAGTCTCTTGAAACCGGCAAATGGTTCACATAACATCTGCACACCCACAATCAGCACATGTTATCCGGCGGCGCTTTGATAAAAACATTGACTCTTTGCCGCTGTGGTGTTACGCTTTATCCAAAGATTGGAGGGCGACGAATGCGGATATATAAGAAATGGGTCGGCAGACAGCCCGCGAAGGCGGGGGAGATGTATCTGCTTGAGTGCTCACAGGAGGAGCAGTTCACGCAGATGTTTCCGCTGATAGGCCAGCAGGCGCTCCACGCCACCAGCGGGCGCGATGTGATTTACAGGCTGTACCTCATATGCGAGGGCAGGCGAAGAATACTGCCGATAGATAAGCCGTCAGTGATGATGGGCGCATTCAACGGCGGGAAGTCCCCGCTTGCCGACTGCGAGATCATCACGGCGGAGCGCATAGAGGAGCTTGTAAAGGCGGACGAGCTGCTGCCGTCGGTCGAGGCGAGCGTGTATCTCGCGGGGAACTGACGGGCTTATATAAGGCTGCTCAGCTCGTCGACCGTGCAGATTTTTGCGCCGATGCGCGCCATGTCCTCAAGATTTGCGCGCTGTACCTCGTCGGTCACGGACGAGGTGCAGTCCGAAAGCACAACGACGTCATAGTCGAGCGACAGCGCGTCATAGCAGCTGCTGCGGATGCAGTTCGGCGCGGTGGTTCCGGCGAGGATCACGGTTTCAACGCCCAGCCTGCGCAGTATCAGGTCGACCTGCGTATGGAAAAACGCGGAGAAGCGGGGCTTGATTATGCAGTAGTCCTGCGGCAGAACGATGAATTCCGGCGGGAAAGCGTCGGATATTTCGGGGGCACATTCCTCGGAAAGAGGCTTGCCGCCCTTGAGCCAGACGTCATAGCGGCATTTTTCAACGTCGCTGCCGTCCGCTCTGTAATGGCGCGTTGCGAATACCACGGGGACGCCTGCCGCGTGGCAGAGGTCTATCGCTCTGGCGCAGGCGGGGACTGTGGCCGCGGCGGAGGGGATGCAGATGGGCGAGGCAGGGGAGATGAAGCCGCCCTGCATGTCGATCATTATCAATGCGTATTTTTTCATGGCTGTTCCTTTCGGGATATATTCTTGTACTATAATCGCACAGATAGAAAAATATTTCAATTGTCAAAAACGACGAAGCATATGCTTCGTCGTTTTCGTATGATTACAGCTTTACGTCGCGCTTCTGCTTGTTATAGAGCTTGTTCAGCAGCGGGCGGACAACGTAGAACAAAAGCTTGTTATCGAGATTGAACCAATATATCAGCATGGACAGCGGAATCAGAGACAGCAAGGCAATGATAAGCTTTTTGAATTTCATAATTACCACCCTTCGTAATCGTCAATATCGAGCAGGCTTGCGTCCAGCGGCTCCTCCTGCATGACGGCGGTCATGTAGTCGCTGAATTGCTTGCGCATGGAACTGCGGCTTATGGTGCGGTGGTCGAACATGTCGTTCTGCACCCAGACGAGGTGCGCGCCGCGCTCCTTGGCCTGATCGTTCACGACGCCCGCGAGACCCTTCGCGCCCTTGCAGGTGATGTCGTCATAGACGAGTATCATGTCGCAGTTGAATTTCTCCGCCTCGTCCCAGAACTCAAGCAGATGCTTGTAGCCGCCGGTGAGATGGCGGCGCATGACGCCGCGCTCGTAGTTGTGCGCGATGTCGATAAGCGCCTGATCGACGTTGTCCTCGGACATTATGACGTTGCCGGAGAACATGTCCATCTGCGCCACGACCAGCACGCCCCAGCAGTTATACGCCCAAGTGTTGAAATCAACATAGTAGCAGCCGGGGCCGCCCCATGTTATCATGCGGTGACGCGCGTTCGGGAAGCTGACGACCTTGTCACGGTAGGCTTTCTCGGCGATTTTAAGCGCCTTCTTCGCGGCCTTGTAGATATACGGCATACTGCCGCCGGAGAAGGTGAAGTAGAACGCGTGGAACAGCGGGGAGATGACGTTTGCGTAGGGCGTGTACGGGGTCTTGATATACTCCCACGCCTCAAACTCGTTGCGTACCTCGGCATTGTGCTTCTTCATTATCTCGAAGAACGCCTTCTCGTCAAACTTCTCGCCGGTATTCTTTTCGATGAAAAGGATGACCTCCTTCATCTGGGCGAGGGCGTATTTATCCGTTGCGGAGTCCTCCCAGCGCATCGGGATGCCCGCAACCATGGAGGGGATCGTGACGCGGCGCTCGATGAGCTGGCTGTTCATGGTCGAAGAGTCGCAGGGCATATTGTTCGTGACGAGGCATGTGCCGATCCGGGGGTAATCGTCGTTGATCGCAACGCCGGCGGCGTTTGCGCTGAGACGGCAGGAGTCGGCGGGCAGACCCGCATTTTCCATAACGTCCATGTAAAACGGAGCCAGACTCTGATCCATGTATGTGCCGAGAAGCCCCTGAAGCACTTCGAGCGGCAGCGCCTTGAGCTTCGGGAAGCCGGCGATTATCTCAGGGCACATGGTCTGCTCAAGCATAACGAATTTATCGGCATACTTCGTGTCACCGAAGCGGCGGTCGCCCTTCATGCTGTCGGCAATCATCTGGGTCGCGCCCTTCATAATGGCGTGCATCTGTGTGTGCGACACGCGCAGAGCGGGGCCGCGCATACCGGCCATGCATTTATCGACCATGTTCAGACTGCCGAGGTAGGAGCCGAGCCAGCGGTACTCAAGCATACCGCGCATGATGCGCACAGGGGACTTCGCAACGAACTGCACCAGCAGACCGAGGTTCACGACCCACTGTGTGTAGTCGTAAAATGTATCCTTGAGGCCGCGCCACTCGCGGTGCTTTGCGATGCCGCTGCCCTTGATGAAACGCTTTCCGTCGTTTGCCATCACTGCTTACCTCCCTGAATTTTCTTTATCTCGATGCTCTCGACAAAGGCTTGGAACCGTGTGCGGAGCTGTCCGGCGGACGCCATCGTGTATTCCTTCTCGACGCCGATGCACGGAATGTGCTCCTTCTCGACCATGTCGTGTACGCCCATGACGCGTTCATAGCTCCAAAACTCGCAGAACTTCATCTGGAGGTACAGCACGCCGTCGGCGTGATAGTCGTTTACAAGCTGCTTGAGATAGCGGCGGCGTTGCTCCTGCTTCTCCTTGTTCATAAAGCGGGGGCACTCGCTGGTGCTGAGGTAGTGGCGGGCGATGGCGGTCAGCGCGCTCTCGCCGTCGCGGATGACGATTTCCTCACGGCCGGGGAGGGAGCCGTAGCAGTAGCGGTCGGCGACGACGTATGCGCCGCAGTCCTCAAGAAGCTTTGTGAACGCCGGGTCGTCGACCTCGGAGCCGGTCACTACGATGCGCGCCCTGTACGCGGGCTTGGGGTCAGGCTCACGGGTCTTTATCTCCTCCAGCGTCTCGCGGAGCATGTCTTTCACCAGATACTGCGGGCAGCACTCGCTGACGAGCTGTATCACATGGAACTCATAGCTCGTCACCGTCGGGTTTTCAAGCTTGCGGAGCTCGCCAATCTCGGTGATGATGCGGCATATCTCGTTGTGCTCGTCTATCGCCTGACGGAGCGCGGCATCGGAAATGTCGATGCCGTAGACCTCGCTGAGCGGCTGAAGTATGTATTTGCGCAGCTGCTCCTCGTAATGCTCGTATGCTGCGGGCGTGGTGACGAAGGGAACGTCCATCATGCTCATAAAAAACTGCGGGTTCACAGGCTTCACGAGACCGAGAATGTCGAAATATTCGTGCGCGCGGTGCATCATCTGGCAAGTCTCGGAGGACATCATCGCGGAGAGGAAGTTATATCCGCCCTCGATACTGCGCTCAAGGATGCTTCGGGTAAAGGGACATGTCTTGTTGGTCATGTAGTAGGTGCCGATGTCGGTGCTGCCGGTTCCGGGGGCGCGCAGACGCACGGAGAAGCAACCGGGCAGGTTCAGCAGAACTTCGGGGACAAAGTAGCAGGTATAGCCCAGCGCCTTTTTGCCGTCCGCCGCGGCCTGCTTGACAAGCTCGTTGTTCGCGTCGACAAGGAGACTTTCAAAATATATGAGGTGCTTTAAATCTTTCATATTTCCCTCCCAAATCTATTCGCCGTGAATAATCACAGCTTGGATGATATCATATTGCCGTATTTGTGTCAATTTGAAATGGGCTGATATTCTTGACAAACCGGGACTTTGACGGCATAATGTCCCTGTGATTTATAGTGAATAATCACAGACTGGAGGGAGCCGCGCATGGCCTTTGAGAAAATAAGCATACCGTCGCCGAAGGAGTACTTCTATGACGAGATAAAATCCAAGATCCTCCTTGGCGAGCTTCGCCCCGGCGAGAAGCTGCCGAGCGAACGGATGCTGGCCGAACAGACGGGCGTGAACCAATCGGCGCTGCATCTTGCGATAAAGGAGCTTGAACGGGCGGGCTTTGTCGAGATAATCCCGCGGCACGGAACCTATGTCGCCGATTTCGCCGCGAAGGGAAATTACGATACGCTGTATGAGATACTGCGCACCGGCGGGAGACACCTCACGCGAGAGCGCATTGTCTCTCTGGTCGAGACGCGCAACGCCATCGAGGGCGGCGCGCTCATCCGTCTTGCGAAGGAGCATACGCCAGATGATATAGCGAAGCTCCGCGAGTATATCGCAACATTCCGGACAATGCGCGTCAAGGATCTGACCGCGGCGGAGCTTGGCCGCATGACCAAGGGCTTCCATTATCTCATCTGCCGCCTGAGCGGGAACGAGGTGTTCATCCTGCTGATGAATTCGTTTACCGAGATATCGCAGGATCTCTGGACTTACTGCGCGGGTTACTGGGGCATAGACGAGCTGATAGAGCAGAGCGAGCATATCACGGAGCTTGTCGAGCAGGGGAGAGGTCTTGAAGCGCAGGTCTATATAACGGAGAAGTTTGACCAATACGTCAGAGAGTGCGGCATAAACGGCGCGGAATAAAAATAAGCTCCCGATTTTTCGGGAGCTTAAAGTTTTGTATGGGTTACAGATTGTGGACTCTCAGGGCGCGGATCGCGTTGAGAACGGCGATTATCATAACGCCGACGTCCGCGAATATCGCAGTCCACATGTTGGCAAGACCGAGCGCGACGAGCAGCAGGCAGCCGAACTTGACGACCAGCGCAAAGCCGATGTTCTCGTATACGATGCGGATGCACTTGCGGGAAATCTTGATCGCCTTTGCGATCTGGAGCGGGTCGTCGTCCATGAGTACGACGTCGGCGGCCTCAATGGCGGCGTCGGAGCCCATAGCGCCCATCGCAATGCCGATGTCTGCGCGGCTGAGAACGGGAGCGTCGTTGATGCCGTCGCCGACGAAGGCGAGCTTCGCGTTTCCGCTGTTGGCCGCGAGCAGCCCTTCGACTTTTTCGACCTTGTCGGCAGGGAGCAGTTCGCTGTATATCTCGTCAATGCCGAGATCGGCCGCGACGGAGTCGGCAACCTTCTTCGTGTCGCCGGTGAGCATAACGGTTTTCTCAACGCCCGCGCGCTTCAGGTTCGCAATGGCCTGCTTGGAGTGCGGCTTGACGATATCGGAAATGACGATGTGGCCGGCGTACTTGCCGTCGAGCGCCATGTGGATTATTGTGCCGATACTGTGGCAGCTCTGGTAGGGGATGTTCAGCTGCTCCATGAGCTTGTCGTTGCCGGCAGCAACCTGAACGCCGTCAACCTTGGCGATAACGCCGTGGCCGCTGATCTCTTCGATATCCGTGATGCGGCTGCGGTCGATCTCCTTGCCGTAGGCGCGCTGGAGACTCTTGCTGATAGGATGGGAAGAGGCACATTCGGCGAGCGCCGCGTACTCAAGCAGCTTTTCCTGCTCGATAGGTGTGTGGTGTACTGCGCTGACCTCGAACACGCCCTGAGTCAGGGTGCCGGTCTTGTCGAACACAACGGTTTTAACCTGAGAAAGAGTCTCAAGATAGTTGGAGCCTTTGACGAGGATGCCCTCCTTGCTCGCCCCGCCGATACCGGCGAAGAAGCTGAGCGGGATGCTGATGACGAGCGCGCAGGGGCAGCTGACGACAAGGAAGGACAGCGCGCGGTATATCCACTGTTCCCACTGCGCGTCAAGCCCGGTGATGAGGCGGACTATCGGAGGCAGCACCGCGAGGGCGAGTGCGCTGTAACAGACGGCGGGGGTGTATACGCGGGCGAACTTCGAGATGAACGCCTCGGAGCGGGACTTGCGGGAGCTGGAGTTTTCGACAAGCTCAAGGATCTTGGAGACGGTGGACTCGCCGAACTCCTTGGTAGTCCTGACCTTCAGAACACCGGTCATGTTTATGCAGCCGCTTATGATATCGTCGCCGGGCTTGGCGTCGCGCGGGAGGCTTTCGCCGGTCAGTGCGCTGGTGTTGAGCGAGGCGCTGCCGTCGACGATAACGCCGTCGATAGGAACCTTTTCACCGGGCTGCACAACAATAATGCTGCCGACAGCGACCTCGTCAGGGTCGACCTTTTCAAGCTTGCCGTCGCGCTCAATATTGGCGTAGTCGGGGCGGATATCCATAAGTGCGCTGATGTTCTTGCGGCTCTTGCCGACGGCGTAGCTCTGGAACAGCTCGCCTATCTGATAAAACAGCATAACGGCGATGGCCTCGTTGTAGTCGCCGCTGCGCTCATATATCGCCAGCGCAAACGCGCCGACCGTGGCGACGGCCATCAGGAAGTTCTCGTCGAATACGCGGCGGTTAAGTATGCCCTTTCCGGCCTTGCGGAGTATATCGTAGCCGATGATGATGTATACGACCAGATACAGCGCCAGACGAAGCAGGCCGGTGACGGGGATGAAGCGCAGCGCGATGAGCATTACGGCCGCAATAATGATGCGGGTCAGCATCTTTTTCTGCTTCTTGGACATTACGGAGCATCTCCTTTATAATTAAACGTTCATTTAATCATTAGGCCGGGCAATGCGCCCACCCGCAGGAGCGGATGGGCGCTTCTGGTAAAATCAAAGCTCGATTTCGCAGTCAGGCTCGACCTTCTTGCAGGCCTTGAGCACTTCCTTCATAACGGCTTTTGCGTCCTGACCTTCTTCAAACTCTACAATCATCTTCTGGGTCATAAAGTTTACGACCGCGGAGGCGACACCGGGGGTCTTCTTGGTGGCTTCCTCCATAAGATTTGCGCAGTTGGCGCAGTCCACTTCAATACTGTAAGTCTTTTTCATTGAGAATGTTCTCCTTTCTGCGTGGCGTGCAAATCATTTTATGATTAAGCACTTGTTTAATCATCATGGCCGTAGTATAATATGCGCGAAAAGGAAAGTCAATCCCTTCGGTGAACTCATGTCCAAAGGGGCAAAAAGCGTTTCCGAACGGGCGAAAACGGAGGAGTAAGCATGGCGAAAACCGAGCTGCCGCATTATCACGGCGAAGAAAAAATGAACACGGCGGAGATACGCGAGGTGCTTGAACGCGTGGATAATTTTCAGACCATAGCGGATGTGTTCCGCCAGCTGGGCGATACGACGCGCGTGCGGATATTCTGGCTGCTGTGCCACTGCGACGAGTGCGTCGTGAACATCGCGGCGATGCTGGATATGTCAAGCCCCGCCGTGTCGCATCACCTGCGCACCCTGCGCGACAGCGGCCTGATAGTCAGCCGCCGCGAGGGCAAGGAAGTGTATTATCACGCGGCGGACAGCGCGCAGAGCCGCCTGCTGCATGAGATGATAGAGCAGGTCATGGACATTGCGTGCCCCGAATGGCGCGAGGAGGCGGAATAATGCGCGCGGCAGAAATTTTTCCGGGCGTGCGGCTGCATTTCCTCGCACTGCCAGATGACGCATCGCCTAGGTATGCCGCGGGCGAGCTTGCGGTGCTGTATTGCCGCGCGGAGCGCGTCGGCTGGAAAACGGCGGCGGGCAGCAGCGTGAACCTTGGGCCGGGCGATTTCTGCGTCTGCCCCGGAGAACTGCTGGCCGATGCGGAGTTCTATTTCCCGAACGACCGCTGTGAGCTGCTGCGCATAGAGCTGGAGGACGGCGCGGAGCCGGAGCTGATTGCGGATTCCGGCGTGACGCCGAAGCGCCTTAAAGACAGGCTCTGCGGCGCGGGATGCTTCCCGCATACGGGCAGCGAGCAGACAGAGAGCATTTTTTCCGCGTTTTATGACCAGCCTGAGGAGCTGAGAAACGCTTATCTCAGGATTAAAACTCTGGAGCTTCTGCTGTATCTGGCAAAGCTCGAACCCTCAGGGCGGAACCAGATGACGCAGTATCAGGCGGAGCAGGTGCGCGTAATCCGCGAGATACACGATCTGCTCGCGTCGAACATGGAGCACCGCTTCACGATTGAGGAGCTGTCGCACAAGTATTTGATGAACCCGACGACGCTTAAGGCCGTGTTTAAGTCCGTCTACGGCGAATCAATCGCGGCGCACATGAAGGAGCACCGTATGGAGAAGGCGGCGGCGCTGCTGCACGAATCCGACATGAGCATCGCAGAGATCGGACGGCTCGTAGGCTACGAGAGTCAGAGCAAGTTCACAGCCGCGTTCAAGGAATCCTACGGCTGTCTGCCGAAGGAGTATAGAAAGAAGGTATAAAAAATTCCTCGCCCGTATAGACGGGTGTCCGTAAAACAGTTAATCCTCCGTATGGCTTAGACCATGCGGAGGATTTGTTTATGTCTAATCTTCAAACTTGCTGGCGGCAAACGGTTTGTCAAAACCGTTTGCGGACGGCAAGTCCACAGGGGATAGCCGCTTTA
>URPD01000019.1 GCA_900549645.1 uncultured Eubacteriales bacterium | reverse complement strand
CCGAAAAGCAGCGCATAAAATCGCTTGAAACGATGGAGATATACGCCCCCATCGCGCACCGTCTCGGTATGCAGCGCGCGAAATGGGAGCTTGAAGACCTCTCGCTCCAGTACCTCGACCCGACCGGCTACAACGAGATAACCAAGACCCTTGAGGAGCGTATGCCGGAGCTGGAAGCGTTCATGTCCAGCGTTGAGGAAAAAATGCAGAAGCGGCTCGACTCCGAGGGCATCAACGCCACGATATTCTGCCGCATCAAGCATGTATACAGCATCTACCGCAAGATGTACGCGCAGAATCTCGACATCACCGGCATCTTCGACCTCTGTGCCTTCCGCGTCATCGTGGACTCGATCCCCGACTGTTATAATGTCCTCGGCGTCATCCACGACATGTTCAAGCCCGTGCCCGGCCGCTTCAAGGACTATATATCCACCCCGAAGCCGAACATGTACCAGAGCGTACATACGACGGTCATCGGCTCCGAGGGCATCCCGTTCGAGGTGCAGATACGCACTTGGGACATGCACCACACCGCCGAATACGGCATCGCAGCGCACTGGAAATACAAGATGGGCGACAGCAGCACGGCTGTCCGCGCCGGGGATGAGGACAAGTTCGCGTGGGTTCGCAGGCTGCTGGAGAGCCAGCAGGAGTCCGACGCGCAGGACTTTTTCCACAATCTGAAGATAGACATGTTCGCCGACGAGGTGTTCGTCTTTTCCCCGAAGGGCGACGTTATAAACCTCCCCGCCGGCGCTACCCCGATAGATTTTGCGTACAGCATACACTCCGACGTCGGCAATCACATGGTCGGCGCGAGCGTCAACGGCCGCATCGTGACTTACGACTATGTGCTCCAGAACGGCGACATCGTCGAGATACGCACCTCGAAGTCCGCGCCCGGCCCCAGCCGCGACTGGCTGAACGTCGCAAAAAGCGGCTCCGCGCGCACGAAGATAAAGCAGTGGTTCAAGAAGGAGCGCCGCGAGGAGAACGTTATCCGCGGCCGCGAGGCGCTTGAGGACGAGCTGAAGCACGCCGGCATCAGCGTAGACGACGCGCTGGACGAGGAGATAATGTCCCCGATAATTAAGCGCCTGTCGTTCAACAACGTCGACGATCTCTACGCCGCGATAGGCTACGGCGGCGTGACCGCGACGCGCGTGGCGAACCGCCTGCGCGACGAGCTTGCCCGCAGCAGCAAGACCGACAAGAAAACCGCACTCGACAAGGTCGCCGAGGCGGCGGAGCGCCGCGAGCAGAAGGCCGCCAAGGAGGGCAAGGCCATCCACGGCATTCTCGTGCAGGGCATTGACAACTGCCTTGTCAAGTTCTCGCGCTGCTGCACCCCCGTGCCGGGGGACGATATTGTCGGCTTCATCACCCGCGGTCAGGGCGTGTCGATACACCGCCGCGACTGCGAGAACTACCAGCGCAGTCTCGCGCATCCTGAGGAATCCGAACGGTGGATAAACGTCTCGTGGGCGCATAATATTACCGACAGCTACGTCACCTCGCTCGCCATCGCGTCGAAGGATCGTTCGGGTCTCGTCATGGACATCGCAACCGTCCTCAATTCGATAAACGCGAAGGTGCGCACACTCTCCGCGCGCGATATCGGCGCGGGGCAGGCGCTCGTAAACGTATCGCTTGAGGTGCGCTGTCTCGCGGATCTGAAATATATAATGAGCAGGCTTGCCTCCATCCCCGGCGTCTCGTCCGTAACGAGAAACGGGAAGTAACGGAGTCGCCGCATTTACCACATTATAAGGAGAATCACATGAGAGCAGTTGTTACCCGCGTGCGCTCGGCCTCGGTCGAGATCGGCGGAGAAATAAAAAGCAGCATCGGTCAGGGCTTCCTCGTCCTGCTCGGCGTCCACGAGGACGACGGCGAGGCCGAGGCCGTGAAAATTGCCGACAAGATATGTGGACTGCGCGTATTCGAGGATGAAAACGGGAAAATGAACCTCAATCCCGAAGCCGCGGGCTGCCCGAATCTGCTGATAATCAGCCAGTTCACGCTGTTTGCCGACTGCAAATCGCGCCGTCCGGGCTTCTCGAAGGCCGCCCGCCCGGAGAAGGCGATCCCACTCTACGAGAAAGTCATCTCCCTCTGCCGCGAGCGCGGCTTTTCCGTCGGCACCGGCGAATTCGGGGCGGATATGCTCGTCGAATCCGTCAACGACGGCCCCGTAACCATAATTCTTGACACGAAGGAGCTTTGAATCATGCTTATCAAGACCATCCCCGTCGGTCATCTTGAGACGAACTGCTACATCGTCACCGACGAAAACACGCTCGGCTGTGCCGTCATCGACCCCGGTGACGAGAGCAATACCATCATGGACTACCTTGAGGACAACCACCTCAGCTGCAAGGCCATTTTGCTGACCCACGGTCACTATGACCACACGGGCGCGGTCGCCGCCATCGCGGAAGAGACCGGCGCGCCGGTCTGGATGAACAGGCGCGACACCCGCAAGCCCACCGAGAACGACCCGTACCGCTACGCGCCGCCCGAAGGCTGCAATTTCTATGACGACGGCGACTGCGTGGATGTGGACGCGCTGCATTTTCAGGTCATCGCCACTCCGGGGCACACGCCCGGCGGCGTGAGCCTTGTCTGCGGCGAAGCGCTCTTCACCGGCGACACGCTGTTCAAAGGCTCCTGCGGCCGCGTCGATCTCCCCGGCGGCAGCGCGAAAGACGAGATGCAGTCACTGCGCAGGCTCTGCGCCCTCCCCGGCGACTACGAGGTCTACCCCGGCCACATGGACTCCACCACGCTTGAGCGTGAGCGCAATTTCAATTATTACTGCCGCGAGGCGTCAAAATAACGCCGTCGCCGCGAATATTATACTTAGAGGTGTTTTTCAATGGAACCTACACTTGTTATCCTCGCCGCCGGAATGGGCAGCCGCTTCGGCGGACTCAAGCAGATAACCGCAGTGGACGAGATGGGTCACGCCATCATCGACTACTCGATGTTTGATGCGTACCGCGCCGGTTTCCGCAAGGTGTGCTTCATCGTCAAGCACGAGATCGAGGCCGATTTCAAGGCCAGCGTCGGCAAGCGCATGGAGAAGGTTTTCGACGTGCAGTACGTCTATCAGCAGCTTGACTGCCTGCCTGAGGGATACAGTGTCCCCGAAGGGCGCGTCAAGCCGTGGGGCACCGCTCACGCCGTGCTCTGCTGTGCGGGTACGGTCGAAGGGCCGTTCGCAGTTATAAACGCGGACGATTTCTACGGCCCCGGCGCGTTCTCCGCGCTCTACGATTTTCTGAAGAACGACACGAACGACCGCGAACAGTGCATGGTCGCCTATCAGCTGCGCAACACCGTCACCGAGCATGGCCACGTCGCGCGCGGCATATGTCAGGTTGAAAACGGCCTGCTGACCGACGTTGTCGAGCGGCTGCACATCGAAAAGCGCGGCGACGACGCGGCATACACCGAGGACGGCGAGCACTTCATCCCGCTCTCCGGCAGTCTCCCCGTGTCGATGAACTTCTGGGGCTTCAAGCAGACGATGATGCAGGAGCTTAAAGAGCACTTCCCCGCATGGCTGGACGAGAATCTGCCCGTGAACCCGCTCAAGTGCGAGTATTTCCTGCCCTTCGTCGCAAACGCGCTCATCAAGGAAGGGCGCGGCACCATACGCGTTCTCCCCTGCCACGAGACTTGGCACGGCATCACCTACAAAGAGGATATGCCCAGCGTCGTCGGCTCCATCGCCGCGATGCGCAAGGCCGGCATCTATCCCGAAAAGCTCTGGGAATGAGCTTCTGCCACGCGGCGCTGTGCCGCGGAATTCAAATTAAACGGAGGTATCATTATGAACGTTCTTGTCACCGGCGGCGCCGGGTACATCGGCAGCCACACCTGCGTGGAGCTGCTTGAAAAGGGCTATGGCGTTGTCGTTATCGACAATCTGGTCAACTCCAGCGCGAAATCGCTTGAGCGCGTGGAGCAGATAACCGGCAAATCACTCGACTTCTATCAGAACGACGTCCGCGACCGCGACGCGATGGAGCGCATATTCTCAAAGCACGACATTGACTGCGTCATCCACTTTGCGGGGCTCAAGGCCGTCGGCGAATCCGTTGCCATGCCGCTCGAATACTATGATAACAATTTGTATTCAACCGTCGTTCTCTGCGAGACGATGCGCGATCACAGCGTGAAGAACATCGTTTTCTCCTCCTCCGCCACGGTGTATTCCGGCGACAACACCATGCCCCTGCGCGAGAATTCGCACACCGGCATGTGCACCAATCCCTACGGCTGGACGAAATACATGTGCGAGCAGATCCTGCGCGACACCGGCAAGGCCATCCCCGACTGGTCCATCGCCCTTCTGCGCTACTTCAACCCCATCGGCGCGCACAGCAGCGGCCTCATTGGCGAGGATCCGCGCGGCATTCCGAACAACCTCATGCCCTATATCTCGCAGGTTGCCATTGGCCGCCGCGATCATCTGAACGTCTTCGGCAACGACTATGACACGCCCGACGGCACCGGCGTGCGCGATTATATCCACGTTGTCGACCTCGCGCGCGGCCATGTCGCCGCGATAGACTACATGCAGACCCACAAGGGCGAGAACGTGTTCAATCTCGGCACCGGCATCGGTTACAGTGTGCTGGACATGGTGCACGCCTTTGAGCGCGTGACCGGCAAGAAGATTCCCTACGAGATAACCGCGCGCCGCCCCGGCGATCTTGCAACCGTCTACGCAAGCCCCGACAAGAGCGCGGAGCTGCTCGGCTGGAAGGCGCAGTACAATCTCGACGACATGTGCCGCGACACTTGGGCATGGCAGACGAAGAATCCCATGGGCTACGGCGAATAAAGCCCGAATATAATATACAAAGACTTGCGGAGGTGATGCAGTGAAGGCACAGGAAACGGCAAAATACCGCCTGCTGGCGGTCGACTGCTGCGATGAGCTGGTGGACGCGATAAGGTCCCGTGCCCTCGGCGGCTGCATCTCCGCCGTCCTGCGCGCGTCCGCGTCGCAGGACATCCCCGCGATAGTCGCGGTGCAGAAGCCTGACGCCGTGGTGATATCCGGCGGCGCTTCCGCCGCGGTCGACGCCGCGGAGCGCTCATCCGCGGCAATACTCCTGCTGACGGACGACGCCGCACTTCCCCGCCGCTGCATCCGCGCCGGGGTAATGACGGCGCATCCGGATGAGCTTGCGGCCGTTCTTCCCTCGCTGCTCGCAACCGCGGAGCGTCTGCGCACATTGCGCGACAAGACCAGCTCACTTCAGCAGCGGCTGGACGACAGCAGGATAGTCGCCCGCGCGAAGCTCCTGCTTATCTCGCGTCTCGGCATGAGTGAGGGTGACGCGCACAGATACATTGAGAAAACCGCGATGGACTCCTGTCTGCCCCGCCGCGACGTGGCCGAGGGCATCATCCGCACCTACGAAGAATAATAATGTACAAAAATTCTCTGTCGAAATTATGGATTTTTTACAGGCCGCCCCATTGACAAATGAGGCGGCTTGGAATATAATCCGCACATATTGAAACGGCAAAGACGTCGTGCATTGGCATGGTGTCTTTGCCGCTATTTTTTCAAAGATATGAGAGGTATGAACATGAACACTGTCACCGAACTTTTTGGCTCCATGGTTTTTAGCGACTCCGTTATGCGCGAACGGCTCCCGAAGGACGTATTCAAGCAGGTGCAGCGTTCGATCAAGGACGGCAAGCGCCTTGACAGCTCCGCCGCTACTGTCGTCGCAAACGCGATGAAGGATTGGGCGATTGAAAAGGGCGCTACCCATTTCACCCATTGGTTCCAGCCCATGACCGGCATCACCGCCGAGAAGCACGACAGCTTTATCTCCCCCGTGGACGGCGGCAAGGTCATCATGGAGTTTTCGGGCAAGGAGCTTATACAGGGCGAGCCTGACGCCTCCAGCTTCCCCTCCGGCGGCCTGCGCGCCACTTTCGAGGCTCGCGGCTACACCGCATGGGACCCCACCTCTTACGCATTTATAAAAGACAACGTGCTCTGCATCCCGACCGCGTTCTGCTCCTACGGCGGCGAAGCACTGGATAAGAAAACCCCGCTGCTGCGCTCCATGGAGGCCATCAACCGTCAGGGTATGCGCGTCATCCAGCTCTTCGGCAACGACGACGTCACCTCCATCCGCACGACCGTCGGCCCCGAACAGGAATATTTTCTCATCGACAAGAGCGTCTACGAGAAGCGCAAGGATCTGATGTACACCGGCCGCACCCTCTTCGGCGCGAAGCCGCCCAAGGGTCAGGAGCTTGAGGATCACTACTTCGGCACGATAAAGCCCCGCGTCTCCGCCTTTATGAAGGAGCTGAACGAGGAGCTGTGGAAGCTCGGCATCATGGCCAAGACTGAGCACAACGAGGTCGCCCCCGCGCAGCACGAGCTGGCGCCCTTCTTCACCACCACCAACATTTCCGCCGATCACAACCAGCTCACCATGGAGCTGATGCAGAAGATAGCGAAGAAATACGACATGGTGTGCCTGCTGCACGAGAAGCCCTTTGCGGGCGTCAACGGCAGCGGCAAGCACAATAACTGGTCGCTCGTCACTAACACCGGCGTGAACCTGCTTGAGCCGGGCGAGACGCCGTATGAGAACGCTCAGTTCCTGCTGTTCCTCTGCGCGGTCATTCAGGCGGTCGACGATTATCAGGACATGCTCCGCATCTCCGTCACCTCCGCCGCGAACGATCACCGTCTCGGCGCGAACGAAGCTCCCCCGGCCATCGTCAGTATGTTCGTAGGCACCGAGCTTGAGGACATCCTCACCGCCATTGAGCACGACGTCCCCTACGGCGGCAAGGAAAAGGAGCTTATCAAGGTCGGCGTTCACGTCCTGCCGAAGTTCCCGAAGGACACCACCGACCGCAACCGCACTTCCCCGTTCGCCTTTACCGGCAACAAGTTTGAATTCCGTATGCTCGGCTCCTCCGCGTCCATCTCCGGCGCGAACGTTGTCATCAACACCGCCGTCGCCGAGTCTCTGCGCCAGTACGCGGATATTCTGGAGAAGTCCACCGACTTTGAGGCCGACCTGCACGATCTGATAAAGTCCGTCATCGCAAAGCACAAGCGCATCATCTTCAACGGCAACGGCTATGATGAGTCTTGGATCCACGAGGCCGAGAGCCGCGGACTGCTGAACCTGCGCTCCACGCCCGACTGCGTCCCCTACTACCTCTCCGACAAGAACGTTGAGCTCTTCACCCGCCATCGCGTCTACTCTCCCACAGAGCTGCACGCCCGCTACGAGATAAAGTTGGACGGCTACTGCAAGGTTCTGCATATCGAAGCGCAGACGATGCTCGACATGGTGTGGAAGGACATTCTTCCCGCCGTCAGCGCGTACTCCAAGGAACTGACCGACACAGCGCTTGCGAAGAAAGCGCTCAGCGCCGACATTGATTGCAGCTTTGAAACCGAGCTTGCCGCGCGCATCAGCGCTCTGACCGCCGCCGCGGTCAAGAAGACCCGCGAGCTTGAGTACGCGGTCATGGGCGTGAAGGACGTCGAGGGTACGCTTGAACAGGCGAAGTATTACAAGGACGTCGTGTTCGCCGCAATGAACGAGCTGCGCATCGTCGTAGACGAGCTTGAAACTCACACCTCCGCCGAGTACTGGCCGTACCCCTCCTACGGTGACATTCTGTTCAGCGTAAAATAATCAAGTCTCCACTATATTTGCCTATATACCTCTATATTTGTCCTGACGCAAAACAAAACATCCGTATGATTATCATACGGATGTTTTGTTTATCATATCAGCTCATCTCAGCCAACGGCGTGAGTGCTGAGATATTCCAGAACCTTGCTGCAGCCGGCACTGTTGAGCGCGTGTCCGTCGCCGGACGAATACTCCGACGAGAGCGAGCCGTTCAGCGTCAGGGCAGATGAGATGTCCGCGTAATAGACGCTTGCCTCGGTGCAGACCTGCTTGAGCCACGTCGTCGCCTGCGCGACTGCCACGTTCGTAAGCCCGTCCGCTCCGGTGTAATTCTCGGCCACAGGCAGGAGCGAGCAGACGATTATCTTCGTATCCGGGCTTGCGGAGCGGATGGAGTCGATCAGCCCCTTATACGCCGCGCGGAACGCCTCCTCCGATGCGGAAGCCAGCCCGTCGTTGCCGACGCACAGCACAAGAAGCTTCGGCTGGGCTATCATCGCCGCCGTCGCGGCGGATATTTCGGAGCCGTCGGCAGGATATTTGATGACGCAGGACGAAAGGCTGTCGATGGGTATGGTGCCCGCAGTGCTGCCCCAGACCTGCGTATTCGCGCTGCCGCCGGAGAGCATACCGTAGTCGCGCATCCCGATCATGGTGCTGTCGCAGATGAAGGTCAGGCTTGCGAGATATTCCTGTCCGGCGTTCTTCGTCTCCTTCAGTTCGTTCAGCTCGCCCGGTGCGAGCGGCACTTGCTGCGCCGTGCCCTCGTCCTTGATGTTCGCCGCGCCGAGATCGACTCCCGGCTTCTCGCTGCTGCCGCTGTATCCGTGCGCCATGGCGAAGATCAGCCCAAAGAGCACCGCGATGATGCATATTCCTATGCCGATCGCCCAAAGCGTATCCTTCAGTCCGGTAAGTTTGCCTATCATAAGAATCCTCCATGCGGCCTTGCCGCAGTGGTCAAAAAACTGTCTCTAAAAACCCGGCGGACTGTTGCCAGTCCGCCGGAACACTTTTGAAATTAGAAGCTTACTCCTGCTCTGCCAGAGCCTTTGCCTCTTCGATGACCTTCTGCTGCACGTTGCCGGGAGCTTCCTCGTAGCGGACAAACTTGCAGGTGAAGGAGCCGGCGCCCTGCGTCATGGAGCGCAGGTCGATGGTGTAAGAGGTCATCTCGGCGAGGGGAACCTCAGCCTCGATGGTGGTCATGCCGTCCTCGGCGGGCATGGAGCCCATCATGGTGCCGCGGCGCTTGGAGTTGATGTCGCCGATGATGGCGCCCTGATACTCGTCAGGAATGGTGACGAAGAGCTGGCCGATAGGCTCAAGGATGGTGGGCTTGGCCTTGGGGATACCGTCCTGATATGCGAGGCGGGCGGCAGTCTGGAAGGCCATATCGTTGGAGTCAACAGGGTGGTAGGAGCCGTCGTACAGAGTGGCCTTCAGGCCGACCAGCGGGTATCCGGCAAGAACGCCCTTGACGACTGCATTGCGCAGACCCTTTTCGACGGAGGGGAAGAAGTTTTTGGGGACGGAGCCGCCGAAGACTTCCTCGGCGAAGATCATGTCGTCCTGCTCATCCTGCGGCTCGAAGCGGATCCAAACGTCACCGAACTGGCCGGAACCGCCGGACTGCTTCTTGTGACGGCCGTGTGCCTCGACCTTGCCCTTGATCTTCTCGCGGTATGCAACGCGGGCGGGCTTGAGCTCGGTCTCGACATTGTAGAGATTCTTGAGCTTGGAGCAGAGAACGCCGATCTGGATATCGCCTGCGCCGGAAACGACCATCTGGTGAGTCTCGGCGTTGTTGACGAGAGTGAAGGAGATGTCCTCCTCGTTGAGCTTTGCAAGACCCGCGGCGACCTTGTCGTCCTGACCCTTGGTCTTGGGAGAGATGGCCATGGAGTAGCAGGGTTCGGGGATCTCGATTGCGGGCAGCTCGGTGCCGTTCTTGTCGTCGGTCACGGTGTCGCCGGTCTTCCAATCCATCTTGCCGATGGCGACGATATCGCCGCAGCAGGCTTCGGTGACTTCGGTGCTCTTCTTGCCGCACATGGTGTACATACGGCCGAGCTTGTCGTTGGAGGAGGCGCGGAGATTGTAGAGGGACATGCCGGCGGTGATCTTGCCGGAGACGACCTTCACGAAGCTGAACTTACCGAACTTATCGGAAACGGTCTTGAATACGAAGCCGGTCACGCCGTCGTTCTTCTCGACGGGTGCGGGGCAGTAGTCGGCGATGCCCTGAAGCATTGCAACGGTGCCGACATTGGTCATCGCGTCGCTTGCGAAGACGGGAACGACGGAACGATCCTTCATACCGGCCTTCAGACCCTCGACGATGTCCGCCTCTTCAAGCTCCATGGTCTCAAAGAACTTCTCCATAAGCTCCTCGGTAGCGCCTGCGGCGGCTTCCATAAGCTCTGCGCGAAGCTCCTCAACATGGTCGGCATCGGCCGCGGGGACTGCGCCCTTCTCGGTCTTGTTGCCCTTGGTGATGTACGCGACGTTGTGAACGAGGTCGATAACGCCGGTGCCGTCGGAGGTGGGGATGGTGACGGGGCAGACGATGGAGCCGTACTTGCCCTTCAGGGTTTCAAGAGCCTTGAAGTAGTCGCCGTGCTCTTCGTTGCACTTGGAGATGGTGAACATGACGGGCAGTGAAGCTGCCTTGAGGTAGTTCCAGCAGCGCTGTGCGCCGACGGGAATGCTCTCGCCCGTGTCCTTCGCGGAGGTGACTATCATACCGGCCTCAACCGCGCGCAGAGCGCACAGCGCGTCGCCAACAAAGTCAAAGAAGCCGGGGCAGTCCAATACGTTGATCTTGCAGCCGTCGTAGCTGACGGGAGCAATGGAGGTGGCGATGGTTATCTGGCGGGCGATCTCCTCTGCGTCGTAGTCGCATACGGTGTTGCCGTCGGCGACCTTGCCGAGACGGTCGATAGCGCCGGTGACGTACAGCATACTCTCGGCCAGACTGGTTTTGCCGTTATTGCCGTGACCCAGCAGGGCAATATTGCGGATGTTCTTGGTTTCGTAGCTCATGTGTTGCTTCCTCTCTGTCAGAATATATTAAGATGCAAATTTTTAATTGCAAAATTTAATCAGCAATCAATTTATTATACACTAAGGCTTTAACGTTGGCAATATTAAAATTAAGAAAAATGGGACAACCGTGATGCTCTTAACCCTCAGCCACGCTTATTACGGCTACCGGCACGGTGCTGAGCAGCATATACACCAGCAGGAACATGGGGCTTACCGTTCCGGCGGAGATAAGCTTTATAAACACCAGCAGCACGCCGAGCAGAGACGAAGCCAGCGTCACCGCCAGATTCGCCCGCACGGCGAGGTACATTTTCCGTCCAGTCTCCGCCACATGCGTGAGCGGCCCAAGCCCCTCGCGGCATACGACCGCCGCGATCTTGCTGTCCTCCCCCGGTGCCGCGGCGGATATCTTGAACCGCTCCACGTACGGCGGGAAGTCGTAGCCGTCGGTTGCGATGTCAAAGGTCTTGGCCAGCATTTCGGGATTGATGTTGAAGTCGCGTATTGCAAATATCGGGTGCCGGTCGGAGCGGATGAGATTTATCAGCGCCTGCCGCACCTGAGGCAGCGGGGTGTACTTGACGTTGAAGATGCCGTAGAGTACGCCGTCTATTGCCAGCAGCACCGAGGTCTTGCCGACAAGCCTGTATGGTACGCGCACATTCATAAGCCGCATCAGCTCCGTGCTGCCGCAGATGACGACGCTGCCGTCGATGATGCCCTTCATACCGCCGCCGGAGAGATACTCGAAGTTATCTATCCTGCATGTGGTACAGCCGTTATCCTCCATGAGCTTGCCGAACACCTCGCTGACGCTGCATCCCGCCGCGCAGATCATGCTCCCCGCAAAGGAGATTATGCGCTCCGGATCGCCGTCGGCAAAGATACGCACATTTTCAAGCTCGACGCTGCCCTCTGGGAAGAGGTCGCGGTCGGTAACGATGAGGTTTTTGCTGCGGCCGATATCGCTCAGTCCCGACCAGCCCGCTATCGCCGCGCCGCTTGAGAAGATGCGCAGTGAACCGAGCAGGAACGGCAGCGCGAAGCACAGCAGCGCCGCGATTGGCACTCCGGGGGTGAAGATGGCCGAATAGATGAATATCAGATCGCCGAAGCTCTTCTTGACCGCAGCGACGATTATCGCCAGCAGCAGCGCCGCGAACATCAGCGGCAGCGCCGCCTTCTGGAATATCTCCTCGTCGGGCGCGGCCTCTTCCGTCCTGCGGACGAAGCCGGAGAACGGGCGCAGTGACTTCAGCAGCGTTATCTCATGCGCCTTGACGTCCATCTCGCCGGTCACGGTGTACGCGCGGCGGCCTATCGCCGGGACGCGCAGTGCCTTGCGCATCCCGCGGCAGCTTATCAGCGAGCTTGCGAGCGCGCCGACGAGCGATAGCGTAGAGATGCAGCAGAGCGAGACGTGCGGGCTTGAGATATTGCCGAGCGAGACGACCAGCGCGTCCGCCCCCGTGAGGAAGCAGGAGAACACTGCCAGCGTCTCCGCGCCGGGCTTGCCGCGCACGAGATTCATTATTCCCGTCGTCACAACGTCCAGCGCAAGCAACGACACGGTAAGCTGCATTGCGAACAGCGCCGCGGACGCGCACTTATAATCCTTCAACATACCGGGGACGGGCAGTCCCACGGTTATCCATATCATAACTACCAGCATGATGAGACTCACGCGCAGGCGAAGCCGCAGTGAATTTGTAAAGCTGGCATAATATTTCGATGCGTTGAGGGGGCTGACCTCCGGTCCAAGATCTTCTGGCTCGTCCTCCATCGTCAGTGAGCTGCCCTTGCCGCCGCGCAGGCGGTAGAGCAGGGTGGTTACGACGGAGAATATGTACTCCTTGAAGCTCGACGGGAAGAAGTCCTCCTTCTCCCTGAACTCCGATTCCGGGCGCTCATAGTCGATCTTCTCGGCATAATTGTCGCCCAGATCGTAGTCGACAAAGCCATCGGCGTATCCCTCGTCATCCGTGCGGTGCGCACCGGCGGGGTCGAAGGCGTTGAAGCTGTCAAACTCATATGGCGAGCGCTCCTCAGACGGCTGAACCGGCTCCGGTTCGGGCTGCGGCTCGTCGTATTTTGCAAAGTCGAACTCCGGCTCCTGCCAAGGCGTCTCCTCAGGCGGGGCATAGTCCGTCTCCGCCGGGGTGTCGTCCTCGTATTCGTCCGCGGCCTCGTCGGCCTCGCCGTATTGCGGCTGATACACCGCCTCGTACGCTGGCTCTTCCGGCTCGTACGCGTCGTCCTCGTATTCATGCTCCGGTTCCGCCGCCTCATAGGCACGGGCGCGGCGCTCCTCCTGACCCTCAGAGAGGTCATAGGCCGTCGCGGCGGCGGCAAACGCGTCGTCCGTGCGGCGGCGGCGCTTCGTGCGCGGCTTGCCCAGCGACGCCTGATCGAGCTTATCCACGAGTCTGCGGAAGAATCCGCGCGGCGCTTCCTCCTCCGGCTCCTCGGCGGAGTCGGCTCCCGCATACGCAGAGACGAATTCCGCGTCGTGCGGCAGGGGCGGCGCATAGTCATAGTCGGCGCTCAGGTCAACGCTTTTTCCGTTGAACGACAGTTCTGTGTCTTTCTTTTTCCCGCCGAGGTTGAAGCGCGGGTCAAACTCTATCTCATCTGCGTCCGTATCGGCGCTGGCCGTATAGCTCTTCGCGCCGCTGCCGGGACTGTATATCCTTACGCCGTCCTCGTCCTCCTCGTCCGCTGCGGAGTTCGGCGAATAGACGCGCACGTCGTCCTCCGGTTCCGTGTCGAATGAGAGATTAAACGCGTTAAAGTCCGGTTCCTCGCTCTCTACTACCTTGCGCGGGAACTCAAATTTCGGTTCGGCAGCTTCCGCGGCGTCAGCTTCCGGTTCGGGAAACGTCACGTCCTCTTCGCCGCCGTATTCGCGGAGTATGGCTTCGAGATCTATCTCTTCGTTCCAGTTATCCATCAAATCTATCCCTTACTGTATATGTAAACCCCCAAGTCGGGGAGAAAAAATCGGCGCAGCTCAGCCCATGCGCTGTCTGAGTATCTCGTACATGGTTATCGCGGCGGCGGCGCTTGCGTTGAGGGAGCTGACCTGTCCCTTCATCGGCAGGCTCACGATAAAATCACAGCTCTCGGCCACGAGCCGCCCCATCCCGTCGCCCTCGGAGCCGATCACGAGCGCGAGCGCGCCGGTGAAATCGGTCGTCCAGAGGCCGTTCCGGCCTCCGGCGGCGGTGCCGTATATCCAGAGTCCGTTGTCCTTGAGCGTCTTTATCGCGGCGGGCAGGTTCGCAACGCGGGCGATGAGCATATGCTCCGCCGCACCGGCGCTCGCCTTGTCCACTATTGCGGTCAGTCCCGCGGAGCGGCGCTTCGGTATCACGACGCCGTGAGCGCCAACACATTCTGCGGTACGGATTATCGCGCCGAGATTGTGCGGATCGCTTATCTCGTCGCACACGATGACGAACGGCGGCTCGCCGCGCTCTGCCGCGAGCGCCAGAATATCCTCGATCGAGCAGTAGTCGCGCACGGCGCACACGGCGATGACGCCCTGATGCGCCTTAGTCTGGCTCATAAAGTCGAGCTTGCGCCTGTCGCTCTCCACGACGACTATGCCCTTCTCGCGCGCCTTGGACGCGATGTGTCCCAGCGTCTTGTCCACGTCGCCGCGGGCGATGAATATCTTGTCTATCGCGCGGCCTGCGCGCAGTGCCTCGATAACGGCGTTGCGGCCTTCAATAAGCTCATTTTTTATCTCGTTGTTATCTATCATCAGAAAAATCTCCGGTAAACATAATATGACAAGTCTTATAATAACACAATGTTACCGAAACATAAAGATAATTTTTCGCCTTTAACAAAATTTTCATAGACTTTGACTTAAAATAAGGTTATATTTATATATATTCTGTACCCGGCGCGCGTCCCTGCGCGCAAAACGCCCCAACATTCCCAAGGAGGAACCTTATATGAAAAAGCCCATGGACTATGTCTATCGCTTCTGCAATAAGCACCCGAACTTCGGCATCCCGAACCTGATGAAGTACATCGTCGGCGGGAACGTCGTGTTCTGGCTGCTGAGTCTTGTCAATCCCGTTTTGATGAGCTACCTGTCGTTCTCCCCCGCCGCGATCCTGCACGGGCAGGTCTGGCGGCTCATCAGCTTCATATTCTACCCCGTCAGCTTTGATTTTCTCGCCCTGTTCGCTTTCTATTTCTATTATCTCATCGGCAATACGCTGGAGCGCTACTGGGGTACGCCGCAGTTCACGATATTTTTCTTCTCCGGCGTCATTCTCTCCGAGATATTCGCCTTCATCGTCTACTTTGTCTCCGGCGTGAGCCTAAACATCACGGCGACGTACATCTATTTCTCGATGTTCTTCTCCTTCGCAACACTCTACCCGGACATGACCATACTGCTGTTCTTCATCATCCCGGTCAAGATAAAGTGGCTCGCCTATGTCAACGCCGCGTTCTTCCTTATAAATATCTTCACCACCAGCTTCCCGCTCAACATGCTCCCCGTCGTGGCGCTGCTGAACTTTATGATATTCTGCGGCGGCGATCTGTTTCATGCGGCAAAGATTCACAAGCCCAGCGCGAACACCGTAAACTTCCGGCGCGAGTCGCGGCGCATACGTCAGGAGCAGCGCGACAAGCTCTACACCCATAAGTGCGCCGTGTGCGGCCGCACAGATACCGACTACCCCGATCTTGAGTTCCGCTACTGCTCAAAGTGTGCGGGCTACCACTGCTTCTGCCAAGACCACATAAACAACCACATTCACTTCACCGAGTGAGCGGCGTTCAAAAAATATCCGAAAAAATATCCGCTAAATTTTCATAAAAACCGCTATCCCTCCTGATGCCCGGATGGTATCATCTGAGCATCAGGAGGGATTTACCATGAAAACAGCACTTTCCATCGCAGTATCCGCGGCAATGCTGTTCTCCCTCAGCGCCTGCGGCAGCAGTGAAACCATTGCGGAAACCCCATCCCCGACGGCGGCGGAGCTTCAGGCTTCCGTTGAGACCCCCGCCGTCGATTCCAACATGTTCACCAAGCGCGACAGCCGCACGGACTACGACGAGGCCGCCGCGCAGTATATCGACCTCGACGCGCAGACCGGTGATCTCACACTCACCGAGGCCGGGGATTACGTCCTCAGCGGTACGCTTACCGACGGCAGCGTCATAATAAACGCGCCTGAGGACGCGAAGCCGCATCTTATCCTCAACGGCGCACACATTGCGAGCCAGAGCGCGGCAGCGCTGTACGTGATAAGCGCCGACAAGGTGTTCGTCACGCTCGCGGACGGCAGCGAGAACTGCGTCAGTGCGGCGGGCGATTCCGCCGAGGACGACTACGCGAACGTTGACGCCGCGATATTCGCCCGCTGTGACATAAGCTTCAACGGCAGCGGCTCGCTCAGCGTCAGCAGCGCAAAGGGGCACGGCATCGTCAGTAAGGACGATCTTGTGTTCACCGGCGGCAGCTACATGATACAGGCCGCGAACCGCGGCATATCCGGCAAGGACAGCATCCGCATTGCGGACGGCAGCTTCGTCGTCACCGCGGGCAAAAACTGTCTCGACTCCGACAATTACGAGGACAGCGACAAGGGCTTCATCTATATTGCGGGCGGCAGCTTTGACAAGTCCCGCAGACCGTGAGCGGCGTGTTGTTTACATAATGTAATTTACGTAATGTTATTTACGTATTATAGTTTACATATTGTATATAATAGAACGGGGCGGCAGCTGTGCCGTCCCGTAAGTTGTTTGTCCGGTGCATCCTTTCTTTTCTCCTCTGCTCTAATCGCCCCTTTGGCGCCCCCTTCGGCGCTTGCGCGCCACTTCCCCTAGAAGGGGCAGCGCTTCGCGGCAAAGACTGGACATTAGCGCATAATAGAACCTCATTTACATTCCCCATCGGTGATGTTATAATCATAGTCTCTGGAACGGAGTGCTGCTATGAAAACATCATCAAGAGAACTGAACATAAAATACGCTTTCGTGCAGGCCGGGTACTGGATGGGCTTCTGCGTGGCATTCAGCTTCGGTGCGGTCATGCTTCAGGCGCGCGGCTGCACGAACGCGGAGCTGGGCGGAATAATGGCTGCGGGCAACATCTGCGGCTTCATCCTCTCGCCCATGCTCGCCGAACGGCTGGACAGCTCGAAGCGTCTCACGGTATACCACGCGCTCTGGGCAATGCAGCTTTTTGAGCTTGCGCTGCTCGCCGCCTTCGCGCTGATACCGGGGCACGGCGTGGCCGTCGCCGTGATATACACCCTGTACATTGCGATGGAGGTCTGCATAAACCCGGTCAACACACAGCTATATAACCTCGTGGAGCTGCGCGGCATACACATAAACTATGGTCTAGCCCGCGGCATTGGCTCGCTGGCGTTCGCCGCAATCTCTGCCGTGCTCGGCATACTCGCGGGCAGCTTCGGCGCGTCGGCTCTCCCCGTCGCGGGACTGGTGCTCGTCCTATTCCGCTGCGCCGCGCTGCTCGCCATTCAGTTCCGCCTGCGCCGCGGCGGCAATTCCGGCGCGCTTTCAGAGGACGGCGACAAACGCGAGAACAGCCGCTCGCTCGTTGCTTTTCTGCGGTATAACCCTCGGTTCTGCGGTCTGCTGCTCGGAGTCGCGCTGCTGTTCTTCGGGCACAACACGGTGACGAATTTTATGATAAACGTCGTGCGCAGTGTCGGCGGGAACGAGACGAGCATGGGCTGGCTCAACGCCTTTATGGCGGCAACGGAAATTCCGATAATGTTCCTGTACGACCGGCTGACGCGCCGCGTCAAGTGCCCCACAACCGTGCGCTTCGCGGGAATAATGTTCGCGGTCAAGGCCGCGGCGTTCGTACTCGCGCCGAATATGCTTGGGCTGTACGGAGCATGCGCGCTGCAATCGCTGTCCTTCGCGCTGCTTATCCCAGCGAGCGTCAGATACGTCAACCTGTACATCGCCCCTGCGGACTGCGCGAAGGGGCAGGCGCTCATCGCCGGTATGACCAGCCTCGGCTCAATATTCGCAAGCTTCGTCGGCGGGATGCTGTACGACGTGACCAGCGTCAGAATAACGCTGCTTGTCGGGCTTGCCGCGGCGGCGGTCGGCGCCGTCCTGTGCCAGATAGGAACAGTGCGCGAATAAATACACGAAACCCACCGTATGGTTCATCATACGGTGGGTTTCGTGTATATTATCTTATCAGACCTCAGTCGCCGAAGGAAATGCCGATGTCGCGCGCGACCTTTATCAGCGGATGATCCACAGGGAGGAACTTTGTGCGGCTGGCCGCCTCCTCCAGCGGAATGGAACAGATGTTCCCGCTCTGGATCGCAACCATGCGGCCATACTGCTTATTGATGATAAGCTCCGCCGCCGCGGCGCCGAACTGCGTTGCGAGGACGCGGTCGTACGGGCAGGGAGGGCCGCCGCGCTGATAGTGCCCCGGCACGGTCACGCGGGTCTCCTGTCCGGTGAGGGCTTCGAGCTTCGCGGCGATCTCGTAGGACACGGTGGGATAGCTGGAATTCTCGCGCATATGACGCTTCGTCTCCTCGTCCAGCACCGCGTCGGTCTTAGCAACCGCGCCCTCGGCGCAGGCAACGATGGAGAAGCTGCGGCCTTTTTTCCTGCGCTTCTCGATAAGCTCCGCAACCTTGTTGATATCATACGGTATCTCCGGAATGAGAATAACGTCCGCTCCGCTGCCGATACCGGCCTGCAGCGTCAGCCATCCGGCGTCGCGCCCCATCAGCTCCACGACGAAAATGCGCCCGTGGGAGCTTGCGGTGGAGTGTATGTAGTCGATAACATTCGTGGCGATGTCAACGGCGCTTTGGAAGCCGAAGGTGGTATCTGTGCCGTAGATGTCGTTGTCGATGGTTTTCGGGAGCGTGATGACGTTCATCCCGGCGTCCATCAGGAGCTTTGCGCTCTTCTGCGTCCCGTTGCCGCCCATGATGACCAAGCAGTCGAGGTTGAGGCGGTTATAGGTGTCGAGCATGGCGGGGATAAGGCTGTTGCCGTCCTCATCAACGATGTCTTTTCCGGGGACATAGCGCTGGCGGGAGGTGCCAAGTATCGTGCCGCCCTCGGTAAGGATGCCGGAGAAATCTTTCGGCTCCATGAATTTATAATCCCGCTCTATCAGACCGCGATAGCCGTCGTACATGCCGTATATTTCAATGTTTTCGACATGCTCGAATAGGGATTTTGCGACGCCGCGCATAGCGGCGTTGAGTCCCTGACAGTCGCCGCCGCTTGTGACCAGCGCGACTCTTGTCGGTTTATTCACTGCAATTCCTGCCTTTCTGAAAACGCATCGCCGGCGGCGTACGGCGCTGAACGTCCGCTCCCCTGCCGCGCGGCGGATATTGCTTTTATGCCCTTTTATGCCCTATATTATCTTATAATCCGACAGGAATTTCAAGGCGGGAAAATAGACAAATTTTACGCAGATAACCATTGCTGAGAGAGCCGTTTATGTGCTATAATTTATAAGTCCTTTTTGCAATTCATGCGGGTCTGTTCCCGCAATCTCAATAAAGGAGCTACGACATGGCAATGAAAGAGAATACCTTCATGCATCGCGTTGCGGAGCTTATCGTAAAGCTGCGCTGGGTGTTCATAATCCTCTTCGTCGCGGCGATAGTTTTTTCGGCGTTCTCGGTGCAGTGGATACAGGTTGAGAACGATATAAAGGCCTATCTGCCGGACAGCTCTGAAGCCAAACAGGGTCTCCAGATAATGAACCGGGAGTTCGTCACCTACGGCACGGCGGATATCATGGTGCAGAACGTGAACCGCGAAGAGGCCATGGAAATATACGACGCGCTCGTCGCCCACGACGGGGTCGTTCTCGTGAACTTTGACCTCACCGAGGCGCACTATAAGGACGCGTCGGCGCTCTATTCCGTCACCTTCAACGGCCCCGCCGAGAGCGATGAGTGCAATGCGGCGATGGAGAGCGTCCGCCCGCTGTTCGCTGGGCATAAGTATTATATGTACTCCGACGCCTTCAGCAATCTCACTGAGATAATCGTCAACGAAATGAAGGGCGTCGTCGTTATCGTCGCGCTGGTCGTCGTGGCGGTGCTGATATTCACGTCGAGCACCTACGCCGAAGTCCTCGTCCTGCTCGGCACCTTCCTCGCCGCGGCCATCATCAACATGGGCACGAACTTCCTGATGGGGAAGATATCCTTCGTTTCAAACTCCGTCGCCATTGTCCTTCAGCTCGCCCTGAGCGTGGACTACGCGATAATATACTGCAACCGCTATAAGGAAGAGCACAAAATGAAGCCGATACGCGAGGCGGCCATCGACGCGCTCACGATGTCCATCCCTGAGATTTCCGCCAGCAGTCTGACCACCATCGCGGGACTTACGGCGATGACCTTTATGAAATTCCGCCTCGGCTTCGACATGGGCGTGACGCTCATCAAGTCCATCGTGTGTAGCCTGCTGTCGGTGTTCCTGCTGATGCCGGCGCTGCTCATGTGCTGCGGCAAGCTCATGGACAAAACTCGGCACAAGAACTTCGTGCCGAAGATCAACTTTGCGGGCAAGTTTGCGTACGCCACAAGGTTTATAATCCCGCCGCTGTTCGTGCTGCTCGTCGTCGGAGCATACTTCACCTTCGGCAACTGCAATTACGCCTACTCCATGGATCTTGTCCACACCAAGCGTCAGAACGAGCAGGATATCGCCGCGAACGCCATACATGAGCGCTTCGGTGAAAACAATCTCGTGGTCGTCATCGTCCCGTCCGGCAGCTATGAGAAGGAAGCCGAGCTTATCTCGGAGCTTGAAGCCTGCCCGGAGGTAAATTACGCCCTCGGCATTGCGAATATCGACGCGATAGGCGGCTACAAGCTCGGCGACATGGTGGATTACGCCGAATTTTCCGACATTGCGGGCGTGGACACCATAACAAGTCAGGCACTCTTCGCGTACTACGCGGCGAGTCAGGACGAATACCGCGACGCAAGCGACGATCTGACCGGCTACAAAGTGCCGCTGGTCGATCTGTTCCTCTTCCTGTACGACATGCGGTATGACAGCCCCATGCCGCTCGGCGAGGAGCAGATAGCGCTGATCGAAGACCTGTACTCTCAGCTTCAGGTTGCAACCGTGCAGCTGCAAAGCCCGGATTACAGCCGCTTCCTGCTGTATGTCGACCTGCCGATGCAGGGCGACGACACCTTTGATTTCCTCCAGCGCGCACGGCTCATCGCCTCGCAGTATTACCCCGACGGCGGCGTGTACTTCACCGGCAACGCCGTGGCGGCAAGCGACTTCAACGACACCTTTGTCAGCGACAACATGGTCGTGAGCCTGATGTCGCTGGGACTTGTCATGCTGATACTGCTCTTTACCTTCCGTTCACTCGGAATGCCGCTGCTGCTGATACTTATCATTCAGGGCAGCATCTGGATAAACTTCTCTATCCCCGTCCTGCGCGGCAACTACGTATTCTTCATGTGCTACCTCATCGTCAGCGCGATACAGATGGGCGCAAATATTGACTACGCCATCGTCATCTCCTCGCGCTATAACGAGCTGCGCGGGAAGATGCCCAAGCGCGACGCGATAATCGACACTCTGAACTTATCGTTCCCGACGGTCATCACCTCCGGCACGATGATGGTCATCGCCGGGCTCGTCATCGGTGACCGCGTGTCGCAGGTCGTCATCGCGGGCATCGGGCAGTATGTCGGCATCGGCACGATAATCACCATTTTGCTCGTAAACTTCGTTCTGCCGCAGCTTCTCCTGCTGGGAGACGGCTTCGTGCAGGCAACTACCGTGAAGCTTCGCGGGCTGCATGTCAAGGATCCGCGCCGCACCGCGAGACTCGCGTTCAACGCGTTGCTCGCCGCGGCCTGTGTGTTCGCGCTCGTCGCGGCTCCGATGTGCCGCGCGGCGGTTGATTCGTGGCAGAGCAGCTCCGTGAGCGAGAACAAGCAGCTTCTGAAGCAGACGCGCGAACTTCGTCAGCTCGCCGAGAAGCTGAGCATGGATCAGACCCGCTACGACGATTTGCGTTACAGCTTTGCAGAGAGTCTTGTGACGGATACCGTCGGCGGCGACCAGCTTGCAAGCGGTGAGGCGCAGTATAACGCCGGTAAGGCACAGCTTGAGGCCGGGCAGGCGCAGTACGACGCGGGCAAAGCCCAGCTTGACGACGCGAAGTCGAAATACGAGAGCGGCAAGGCCGAATATGAAGCGGGGCTTGCGGAGTATAACGCGGGCAAAGCCCAGCTCGAAGCCGGGCAGGCGCGCTATGACGCGGGCGCAGCACAGCTTGAGGCCGCCAAGCAGCAGTACGCCGAGGGCGAAGCAAAGCTGAACGCCATTACGCCGATATATAATGCAATTCTTCCGCTGTATAACGATTATCAGCGCCTTCAGGCCGAGTATGACGCGGCCGTTGCCGAGGGCGACACGGTCAAGGCGTTGCTTATAAAGCCGAGGCTTGATGCGGCGCGCATCGCGCTCGACACTCAGGTCGCCGGTACGGGCTACTCGCTGTCCGAGATAATCACGGAATATCAGGCCGGACAGCAGCAGCTCGCCGAGGGCAAGGCGCAGATCGAGGCCGCCGAAGCGGAGCTCGCGGCGGGCAAGGCAGAGCTTGACGCCGGATACGCGCGGCTCGCCGAGGCGGAAAAGCAGCTGGCGGCGGGCAAAGCCGCGCTGGAAGACGGCGAAAAGCAGATAGCCGACGGCGAACAGCAGCTTGCAGCCGGTAAGGCGGAGCTTGACGCGGGCTACTCCCGTCTCGACGCCGCCGGTGCACAGCTCGCGGCAGGGCGGAACCAGCTTGCCGCGGCGCGCGAACAGCTTCAGGAGGATCTGGCGGCGCTGGATAAATATTCAGACGAGAAGGAGCGGCTTGAGGCCGGAATGAAGCTGCTGATGTCCGACGAGAACGTGAAGAAGCTCTCCGGCAGCACGGCTACGTACGCGGAGCTTTGCGACGCCGCGGAGGAATACTTCGCCTCGCAGATAGACTCGGCGAACGACGAGGCGTGGTGGGCAAATGTCCTGACCGCCGCACTGACGGTGACGGTCATACTTGCGCTCATCTCTCTGCTGCTGTGGCAGTTTGCGCGCAGCAGCGGAGCGGCGGCGATTATCGCCGGTATATCGGCAGTCGCGGCGCTGGTGTGCGGAGTTCTGTGGCATAGCCACTGCCCGGCGGACGGTACGCTCGCCTTTGCAGCCGGTCTGACGCTGTGCCTTATCGCCGTGGTGTGCACCGACCTAATGGCGCACCGTGCGAAGGAGGCCTCGGCGGTTCCGGCCTCATCGGCGACTGCAAACTGAGCAAGGGCGCGCAGATTATGGGAGTGGATTGGGCTTGACGGCCTGAACATATAAAAAGGAGGACAAAACATGAAGAAGATAAAAGTTATAGCAATAGTGCTGGCGGCAGTGCTGTGCATGGGGCTGCTGTCCGGATGCGGCAGCTTCTCCGCCACGGAGCTGGTCAAGAACAATCTTGACCTCATCTACCTGAACCAGTACACCGACGACTACCTGACAAGGGTAGGACTTGACAAGGAGCAGGCCGATCAGGAGTATGAGAGCGGTCTGGAGGTTGAGGCGGAGTATTTCGTCAACACGTTCGACATTGATCTGGATATCTGCGGCGACGAGATACGCCAGCAGATCATCGACCTGTACCGTCAGATATACACCCATAGCAAGTATGAAGTAGGCTCGCAGAGTCGCAATGGCGACACTTATCTTGTGCAGCTGACGGTTTACCCCATCGACATCTTCCAGAAATTTAACGATGAGGACTCCGAAGCTTTCTTGGCGGATATACAGGAGCGCGCCGACGCCGGTGAGTTTGTCAACATGACCGACGATGAATATGAAGTCGTCTGGGCGCAGGCGATCATCGACATGGTCTCCGCCCGCATCGACTCTATCGGCTACCTCGACCCGCAAACCATCTCCGTGCAGGTCGTGAAGGGTGAGGACAATGTCTACGTCATCGACGACAGCGATTTCAGCCGCATCGACAGTCTGATAATTTCATACTAAACTTCGTTTTTATAAACCGGCCGATTTTCGGCCATATTGTCTGAAAACTCCGGGGACATCCGTCTCCGGAGTTTTTTGTCGTAATCACTATGTTTGGGTTAAATGTGCACTTGAAATTTCATTCCGCATCGGTTACAATTAGTCCTGCGCGCTTCGGCGCAAATTTTTATTTTTAAAGGTTAGGTAATTTCAATGCAGCGTGAATCGTTTCGCTCCCGGCTGGGCTTTCTGCTCGTCAGCGCGGGCTGCGCTATCGGAATCGGCAATGTCTGGCGCTTCCCGTATGTGACGGGTCAGAACGGCGGCGGCTTTTTCGTCCTGATCTATCTCATCTGCCTGCTCATAATGGGCGTGCCGGTGCTCACGATGGAGCTTGCGGTAGGCCGCGCGGGCAAAAGCAGCGCGGTGCTGGCGTACAAAAATCTTGAGGGCAAGGGCCGCAAGTGGCACATTCACGGCTGGTTCTGCCTGATCGGCTGCATAGTGCTGATGATGTACTACACCACCGTCACCGGCTGGATGATAGATTATTTCGGCAAATTCCTGACCGGCAGCTTCCACGCCGGTATGGACACCGCCTCCGTCACCGCCGAATTCGGCGCAATGCTTTCAAACACCGGCGAGATGGCGATATGGACTGAGCTTGTCGTAATCGTCGGCTTTCTGGTCTGCTCGCTCGGCCTGCAAAACGGCCTTGAGCGCGTGAGCAAGATTATGATGCTCGCGCTGCTGGCACTCATCATGGTGCTTGCAATACACAGTCTCACGCTGCCCGGCGCGGCTGAGGGCATGAAATTCTACCTGCTGCCTTCCATTGATTCGATACGCAAGGTCGGTCTCGGCTCGATAATCACCGCCGCCATGAACCAGTCCTTCTTCACGCTGAGTCTCGGCATCGCCGCGATGGAGATATTCGGCAGCTACATGCCGCAGGATCAGACTCTGCCGGGCGAGGCCGTGCGCATCTGCGCGCTGGACACCTTTGTCGCGCTCATGGCGGGCACGATCATCTTCCCGGCCTGCTTTTCCTTCGGCATTGATCCCGATCAAGGGACTTCCCTTATATTCCAGACCCTGCCGAACGTATTCGCCAACATGGCCGGCGGCCGCTTCTGGGGCGCGCTGTTCTTCCTGTTTATGATTTTTGCAAGCCTCTCCACGGTGCTCGCGGTGTTTGAAAACATCCTCGCCATCTGCATGGACACCTTCGGCTGGAGCCGGACGAAAGCCTCCGTCATAAACGGAATCCTCCTGCTCGCGCTGAGTCTGCCCTGCGTATTCGGCTACAATATCTGGAGTAATGTGCACCTCATCGGTGGGCGCGACATTCTCGACAGCGAGGACTTCATCGTCAGCAATCTTCTTCTCCCAATCGGTTCTCTGGTGTACCTGCTGTTCTGCGTGACCAAATGGGGCTGGGGCTTTGACAAATACCTCGCCGAGGCCAACCGCGGAAAGGGCCTGAAGCTGTCCCCGAAGCTGAAGCCCTACTTCCAGTGGGTTCTGCCGATGCTGATACTTATAATCCTCATTCAGGGTCTCTGAGTATAAAATCTCGCTCGCGCGGGGACAATAGAGTCAGCCGTACATAAAATGTATTGGGCGACTTTATTACCCGGAGAGTGAGACCCATGGTAAAACGAGGAGATATTTATTACGCTGACCTCAGCCCGGTGGTCGGCAGCGAGCAGGGCGGGATGCGCCCGGTGCTCATCGTGCAGAACGACACCGGCAACCGCCACAGCCCGACCGTCATTGCCGCAGCGATAACGAGTCAGATGGGTAAAGCGCGCCTGCCGACGCATATCCAGCTTCAAGGGCAGAGCGTCGGCCTGAGCCGGGACAGCGTCATTCTGCTTGAACAGATACGCACCATAGACAAATCGCGTCTGCGCGAGCGGATGGGGCGGCTGGACGAGAACACGATGAGCGCGGTAGACAGCGCCATCGCGGTCAGCTTCGGGCTTCAGGGTTAAAGCGTTTTTGATGAATAAGCATCGGCTTCGTGCATATAAATATGCACGAAGCCGATTTCTATTTCTTCAAAGGAGCGCGCCATGATCTACGCCATTCACCCCGCCGGAAAGCTGACCGTCACGCCCGAAGGGGCGTATCTGCACTTTCACGCCGAAGCGCCGCAGGCGCCGGGGCTTTTGCGGCTGTGGCTCTCCGGCGGTGGAAACTGTGAGAGTTTGGGATTGATGGAGCCGCACGGCGGCAGGCTGGTGCTGGATCGCCGCCTGAGCCGCCGGGAGCTTTGCCGCTTCCCCGCTCAGATTGAGCGCGCGGAGCTGGCGGAGCAGCGGCCGTCGGGCGCGCCCGTGCAGGAGTCTGAGCCGGTGCCGGCGCATGCTCCGTCCGACGTTATATGGCGCGGCGACGCCGGAACGGGGCTTGTCGCGGAGATAAACGGGCGGAGATATGTCGCGCTGCCCGCAAGACTGCGCCGCCCCTCCCCCTGCTCGCGGAATATTGGCGGGCGGGAATACGTGATTTTCCCCGCGCCGTCTTGTAAAAACGACGATAATAGTGTATAATAAAATTTCAAAAAAGGCAGCGCGTAAAAAACATCCCAAAAGGAGACATACATATGCTAATGACAGACCTTATCGCCGCCAAGCGTGACGGCGGCAAGCTCAGCGCCGAGGAGATCGACTTCATGGTGCATGGCTACACCAAGGGCAAGATACCCGACTACCAGATGTCCGCGATGTGCATGGCTATCCTTCTGCGCGGCATGGACGACGAGGAGACGCTGAATCTCACGATGTCCATGATGCGCTCCGGCGAGGTGCTCGACCTCAGCGCCATCAAGGGCGTGAAGGCCGACAAACATTCCACCGGTGGCGTCGGCGATAAGACGAGCCTTATCCTCTGCCCGATGGTAGCGGCCTGCGGGCTGAAAATCGCCAAAATGTCCGGGCGCGGGCTGGGGCACACCGGCGGCACCATCGACAAGCTGGAGAGCTTCCCCGGCTACGACACCGGCATCTCAGACGAGCGCTTCATTGAAAACGTCAACCGCGTCGGCATCGCCATCACAAGCCCGACCGCGGATATCGACCCCGCGGACAAGAAGCTCTACGCCCTGCGCGACGTCACCGGCACCGTGCCGAGCATACCGCTCATCGTCAGCAGCATCATGTCCAAGAAGCTGGCCGCGGGCGCAGACGTCATCGTGCTGGACGTCAAGTGCGGCGGCGGCGCGTTTATGAAGACCGAGGAACAGGCGCGCGAGCTTGCCCGCAACCTCACCCGCATCGGCAACATGGCCGGGCGTAAGACCTCCGCGGTCATCACCGACATGGATCAGCCGCTCGGCTGTGCGGTCGGCAACGCCGTCGAAGTCAAGGAGGCCATCTCCGTCCTCTCCGGCGAGACACAGGGCGATCTGCTTGAGCTGTGCCTGACGCTTGGCAGCTGCATGCTCGTCTCCGCGGGCTTTGCCAAGGATGACGACGAGGCGCGCGCGGAGCTTATGGAGACCATCCGCAGTGGCAAGGCACTTCAGAAGCTGGCGGAGCTTGTTGAGGCTCAGGGCGGCGACGCGGACGCGGTGTATGAGCCGTCGATGCTGCCCGAAGCGAAGGTGAAGCTTGAAGTGCCGAGCACCGAGGCGGGCTACGTCAGCCATATCAACGCCGAAGAAGTTGGCCTTGTGAGTATGCATCTCGGTGGTGGCCGCGCCACCAAGGAGAGCACGATCGATCTCTCGGTCGGCGTAGTGCTGGTCAAGAAGCTGGGCGATCGCGTTGAAGCGGGCGAAAGCCTCGGCACGATACACGCCTCCAGCATGGAGAAAGCGCAGGAAGCGGCGGAGCTTCTGCGCGGCTGCTATAAATTCAGCGCCGCACCGGTCGAACGTCCGGCCTTCATCAAGGGTATCGTCAGATAAGACTATTAACATAGAGCAAGCCGTCCACATGGACGGCTTGCTCTATGTTAATAGTCTGCCTTGCCTCCCTCTGACGAGGGAGCCAAGCATGGATGTTCCTTCACCGCCCACCCCTGTGCTCAGCAAAAAAGCCGCCCAGGGTAGCAGCGCATAAGACAGGTTTATAAGGTTTAGAGAGAACAGCGTGGCGGAAGTCACGCTGTTCTGCTTTTTGATGCGTGAGTGAGCATTTCGGCAATGATGCTC
>URPD01000018.1 GCA_900549645.1 uncultured Eubacteriales bacterium | reverse complement strand
ATCTTATCAATTCTCGTCCCAGAAAATGCCTCGGCTGGCGCTCACCTGCCGAAGTATTCCATAATTTTGGTGTTGCACTTGCTTGACTTTCTGCCGTGTCAAAACCGAAGGTTTTGACGGAGGGAGAGAAAGCGTAGGTGCTTGCGTATGTGATTCTTACGCAGCAAATGTATATAGATTTTCCGGAAAAATTTGAAAAGGCATACGAGATTATCTCTCCCTCAGTCAGCTTCGCTGACAGATCCCGCGCCAGAGGGAGCCAAGGGCTGCTTTGCAAGCTTTTGGGGCAGATAAAAATCGGACAGCAATGCTGCCCGATTTTTCTTTATCCTTATTTTTCGTGACTGCCGTGTTTCCTCTCCCAGCGGCGGCGCTGGCGGACACGTATGGCCTCCTGCGTGTTCTCCACGAGCTTCGGCACAACGTCGTCCTCAAGCTTTTCCTTGCCGCGGGCAAGCATCCTTATCAGGAGCACGAGCGCCGTTATTATCGGGAGCGCCGCGCAGACAACCGCGATAAGCGTCAGCAGTGCGCACCAGTCCTCAACGCTTCGCGCCGCGTTCTCCCAGTAGGGATATATAACGCCCATGGTCTGCATCGAGCGGCTGCCGAACTGCCTTGCGAGCTTGAGCATACGCCCAAACTCGAAGCGGCGGCTGTTCTCGACTATCTCGCCGCGCCCGATGGGGAACGACTTCTTCGCCACGCCCAGCGCAAAATCCTTGACCGGGTTTGCCATAACAAATTCATAGCAGGTTATTCCGGAGTCCTCGACAAGCTGCGAATAGCCGTCGTACGACATGTACAGCCCGCGGCCGGAGGTGTATGCGGCGGTGCTGAACTTGTCCTGTTCGCGCTCGACCACGCCCGCGATCATGTACGGCACGCCGTTTATCTTCATGCTCAGTCCGGCAATATCCGTGCCGCCGTAGAGCAGCCAAGCCAGATCCTCATCCAGCAGGACGCGATCCTTCATCAGGTCGCGCTGGGTGATGTAGCTGCCGCTGATGAGCCGTATCGGGTGAAAATCGAAGAATTCACCGCCGACGGCGATGACCGCGGCCTCGCCCTTGCCATTGTCGCTGCTGACGTTCACCTTGCCGGTGCAGCTCCACGCGTCGACAAACAGCGTACTGTCATTATCGATGTCGAGCGCCGCCGTGTGCAGCGCCTCGGTGAGCTTCGTGCGGAAGGCGGAGACCTCTTCAAGCCCAATCTTCTCATCCACGGGGATGAAGCAGCTTATCTGCGAAAACTCCATATCGCTCTCGCCGCGCCAGCGGGAAGCCTCCTTCTGGCTGGCGAGTGTGTTCGACAGAATTGCGGTCGTGATGAGGCAGGCGGCCATTATCAGCAGCAGTGCGCCGTTGACAATGGCGAATACTATTCTTTTTTTCTTCCTGTTTCCTCGTTTTTTCATGTGGACTCAGCCATTCTTACCTGATCGCCGCCCTTGACCGGAATACTGCTGGTGGTGATGACATAGTCACCATAGCCAAAGTCGCCGGTGACGGCGGAATTCATATCGTCGGACGCGACGACCTCAACGGTGACGCGCTTTGCAAAGAAGCGGTTGCCAAGCGGGGAGTTCTTCGCTGTGATGACCAGCACGAAGCTGCCGTTGTTATCCTGACGGATGGCGCTGTTCGGCACCACGTAGTCGTAATTCGCGCTTTTGGAGCCGACGGAAATGGTCAGCTCGGAGCCAGCGTTGACGTCACCGTCAAGGTCAAAGGTCAGGAGCTTGTTGGTCTGCGGATTCTTGGGGTCGGTCTTGATATTGTTGAGCGTTGCGACGATCTCGCTGCCCCAGTAGAAGTTGGAGACGGTTGCGCTGTCGCCGGGGCGCAGCTTGCGCGCCTGCTCATTGGTGACGGAGAAGCTGAGGGTGTAGCCCATGTCGGGCACCTCGATGGTTGCGAGGATAGTATCCTTGGGGACGGTCTGACCGGCGGTGATCTCAATGGACTGCACGGTGCCGGAGACGTTCGAGGTTATCTGATTCTCTTCGCCGCCGGAAAGCTCCTTTATCTTCTGCTTCTGCTTTTCGATCTGAGCGGAGATACTCTCAAGGTCTATCGCGGCGAGCTGAGTCTGCTTGCTGTCGGCTATCTTCTGCTGCTCAAGGCTGTGCTTGAGTTCGAACAGCTCGTCCTCGGCGGCGACGCGAGCCTGCTTTGCCTCGTCATACTTAGTGGCGTACTCGCCAGCGGCAGAACGGAGCGCGTCAAGCTGAGCGTTGAGGGAATCGAGCTGAGCCTGAATGGAGGAGAGGGCAATATTTGTGTCGGAATTCGGCAGCTCGTCAAGCGCTTTCTTCGCGTCCGCCAACTCCTTCACGGCCGCGTCGTACTCCTCGGTGCCGGGAGTCGCGGCGGCGAGAGCGGCCTCGGCGTCCGTCACGCGCTGCTCCGCAGCCTCGCGTTCGGCCTGAGCGCGCGCGGCAAGCTCGTCATAGGTCTTCTGCGCGTTCTCGATCTTCTTCTCAAGTGCGGCGACCTGCTCCTGATAGCCGGCGCCCTGCTGATCCTCAAGCGCCTTGTTCAGCGCGTCGAGCGCTTCCTGCTCGGCCTTGACCGCGGCGTCATACTTCTCCTGCGCGGAGGCTATCTTGCGTTCCTCAACGGTGTAGTCGAAGGTCGGCATGCTTATGGCGGACTTGCGGTAGCTGATCTCAAGATCGCGTAGCGCATCGGTCGCGGCCTCAAGCTCGTCGCTGTCGCCCTGACCGAGGATGAACAGCACGTCGCCCTGATTGACCTCCTGCCCGGTCTTGACCGCGACGGCGCGGATCTCACGCGTCTGGTCGGCCTTGACCTGATAGCTGCCGTTCGCGACGACGGTACCGGTGCCGCGGACGCGGGCGGTGATGCTGCCGCTGGTGACAGACTGCGTTGCGACCTCAGGCAGCGTCCTGTTCATAATGGTGTTGGAGAAAAAGGTCAGCACCAGCAGGACGGCGAGGAAGATGATGGCGGCGTTTTTTACCCAGCCTCTGTTGATTTCTTTATGTTCCATGGGGATGTAGCTCCTTCTTAATACTTATCCTTTGACACTGCCGGAATTGGCGATGCCTTCTACCAGATATTCCTCGCCGTGCAGGAACAGCAGCAGCGACGGGATCATATAAACGGTTGCCATGGCGAAGGCCAGACCGATCTCGCCGGTGTTTATCGACGAGAGGAACACCGAAAGCGGCTGGGCGTCCGCATCCTGCAAAAGGATCAGCGGCTGCTCGACCATGTTCCAGTAGTCGATGAACACGAGTATCGCAATAGAGTAGAGCGCCGAGCGGCACTGCGGCAGGCATATTCGCGTGAATATCTGCCATTCGCCCGCGCCGTCGACCTTGGCGGCCTCGATGAGCGAATACGGTATGCGGCGCATGAACTTCGTCAGCAGGAACACCGAGAACGGCGCGAACACGCCGGGCAGGATTATTGCCCAGCTCGTGTTGAGGATGCCGAGCCATTTACTGACGAGGTAGTTCGGAACCAGCGTTACCTGATAGGGCATCAGCATCAGAATGACATAGAAGAAGAAAATGCCGCTTCTGATTTTGCCGCGCCATCGCGTGAAGCTGTATGCCGCGACGGAGGCGATGGCCACCTGAAATATGACGATCGGCACGACCAGCAGCACACTGTTCCAGAATTTCAGCAGGTATTCCGGCGACTTGATGAGGCCGTCTATATACTGCGAAAGCGTGACCTTATCGGGGATGAACTTGAGGTTCACGGTCTTGGAGACGTAGCCGCCGGTGGTCGTGGAGAATATCATGCCGTAGTTTGCGTTTATCTCTTCCTCCGACATGAAGGAGTTTGTAATTGTCAGAACCGTCGGCAGCAGGAAGGCGATGGCGAATATCGCGCACAGCACAAACATTGCGCCGCGGCCGAAATAATGCTTTTTCTTCATCCCTCCACGTCCTTTCCAAACCAGTCCTCGGCGGCAAAGAGCAGCGCGATGAGAATGACCATGACAATGGCCATAACGACCGCCGCCGCGGAAAGCTTCTGATAATCAAGGGATTGGAAGGTGTTGTTCATAAAGTGCTGGAGCATGTACAGGGAACTGTACGGGTAAGCGCCCGTAAGCAGATAGACCTCGCGGAAGACCTTGAAGGAGTTTATCAGCGAGAGAATCGTGACGAAGAGCACGGTGGGGGACAGGTAGCGGAGCTTGATGGCGAAGAACTTGTACCACTCGGAGGCGCCTTCAACGTCGGCCACCTCAAGCAGCTCCTTCGGGATGTTGGCAAGCCCGGCCATGAACAGTATCATAAAGTAGCCGAGGTTTTTCCAGAGGAACAGGATGATAACGACCAGCATTGCGTAGTCGGTCTGGAGCCAGTCGATCTTATCCGCGCCGAAGAGCATGATGAACTCGTTCACGGTGCCGTTATAGTTGAAGAGCACCTGCCATATAAGAACGACCGAGGCCACGGGAACCATCATCGGACTGAGGAAAAACGTACGGAACTGAGATTTCAAAGGGATGCGGCACTCAAGCATGAGCGCGAGCGCCATCGAGAGAATGACCGCCAGCGGCACCGCAAGGAACGAAAAGGTCAGGGTATTTTTCGCGGCGGTGAGGAATGCGGAGTTCTGGAACAGCTTCACGAAGTTATCGAGAAACACAAAGTTGCGCGAACCGACCCCGTCGATGACCGAGTAGTACACAACGACGAAGAACGGTATAATAAAGAACAAGCCCACGCCCAGAAGGCTTGGCGAAAGGAAGCACATACTTTTAAGAAAGTCCTTCGCCTTGTCGTTAAATTTTAGCGAGCGTTTTTTCATAGCTTATCTTCTTATCTTCCATCAGTTTGAGTTATAGTTTAGCTTATTATACTATATATAGAGAATTATTACAAGCCGCAGGCGCAAAATCGCGGCGGCTTTTCAGTCAGTCAAGAAGCTCCGGATATAGATCACGCCACGCGGGATTTATACCCGCAATAAGCGTGTTTTTCTTCTTGCGTGACCATGACTTGATTTGCTTCTCGCGTTCTATTGCGGAGAGCACGTCGCGGGTGCTTTCGTAATATACGAGCTTCTTGACGGCATATTTTGTCGTAAATCCGTCAGGGTCTGCGCCGGTGCGGTGTTCGTATACACGGCGTACAAGGTCGTTTGTAACGCCGGTATATATCGTGTAGTTTGAGATGCTGGACATGATATATACGTAATACTCCATGCATTACTTCCGGCTATGATACGGGGATGCGGATTGCCACGACCAGTCTGAGGACTGGTCTCGCAATGACAAGGTGGTCTGAAGGCGAAGCGGCGGTTTCAAATCCCGCAAAACGGAAGAATCGGCGCAATATTTAAAACACTGTTGTCATTCCGAGGAGCGAAGCGACGTGGGAATCCGTTCTCCTTCACAGCGCAGTTGAATCAGGAGTCTCTCCCGCTCTGATAAAAAGCGGGAGAGACATTGTTATATTACCGCTGCTCGTTGACGTAGATATTCGCCTTGTTCTGGATAAGTCTTGCGACTTCCTCGGCGCTCTTCTGACCGGAGAAGAAGGCCGGGGTCTGCTCCTTGACTATATCATAGATGCTCGAGGAATAGTCGGCGACCTTGGTGGTGGTAGTGATAAGCTCCCAGAGCTTATCCGCCTGCTCCTGCGTGGTGGCGTAGATCTCGATAAAATTATCGCCGCTGCCCCAGCTCATACCGCCGCGGGACACCTCTATCTTGTTGCCGTGCTCGTCAAGGACGTAATTGCCGTTTCCGTCCTTCATATACTCGGGAGTCATGGCCTCCTTGAGCTTTGCATTATATGCATTGATGTTGCTCGGGAAGCCGTACTGTTCCTTCTGGAAGTCCTCGGTGAAGAAGGTGCGGATGAACTGCCATGCGGCGTCCTTGTTCTCGCAGCGGGCAGAGATGGCGTAGCCGGAGTTGTTGAAGTTCAGCATGTTGCCGGTGCCGCTGGCGGTCGGGTAGCCGATATAGGTGACGCTGCCGCCGAATACCGCATCGTACATGGGCAGGTCGTTGAAGTCGGAGATGTAGGTGTTCAGAAGCATCTGCTTGCCCTGAGCGACGCGGGTATAGTCGTTGTCGTCATCGCTGTATTCGTAGCTGTCCCAGTTGAAATCGTTCTGGAACTGGGAGGCAAACTTCAGCATGTCGATGAAGCCCTGACTGTCGAAATTGCACTGGCCGGTAGTCCAGTCGACGAGCGTACCCATATCCAGCGCGAGGCAGGAAGACAGCACATCCTGAGAGGTGGTGTAGTAGTTGAATATCTGGCAGCCCTCAGGCATCTTTGCGAGAGCCTCCTGAAGCTGCTCGTAGTTCCAACCCGGAGTGTCGCCGACGATGGAGCTTGCGCCCGCAACGCCCTGAATGTTGAAGTTGGAGACGGTGGAGTAGAGCTTGCCGTCAACCTCGAAAGCCGCGAGGACGTTCGGAATGAAGTCGGACTTGTTCAGATCGGGATCGGCGTCGAAGAAGCTGTCGAGATCGGCAATGAGTCCCTTGCCCGCGAGCTGGGAGACGGAGAAGCCGCTGAGGTCGAGAATGTCAGGCACGTTGCCGGCCATGATTTCGGTTGTGAGCTTGGTGAGACCGGCGGAGTAATCATCGTCGGTGTTGTACTCGGAGTAGTCGTTGACCTGAATACGGTACTGGTCGCTATTGCGGTTGAACTTGACTATAAGCTCCTGCGTGTCCCAGTTGAGTCCCTGAGTGCCGAGGGTGATGTAGGTCTTTTGCGGCAGGCTGCTGGAGGGAACCTTGCTGATGGTGATAAGCTCGCTGGTGCAGTTTTCGTATTTGCCGTCCCACTCGTTGGTGACGGCGACGATGCGGCCGTCGGACAGGACGTACTGGTTGGAGAGGTCGTTGGTGTTGACGTCGCAGTCGAGCCAGCTGAAGATCTTGGTCTCGGTCTCGGTGTCAAAGTCGTAGCCGTAGAAGCTCAGACCGTTGGTATAGTAGATGTCATAGTCACCGTCGCCGGTTATCATGTTCTGGGTCCAGCCCTTGAGCTTCAGGGTCTTGCCGAGAGAGCGGGAAGCGATGTCGACAAGCTGTATGCCATAGCCGTCGTTGCCGTAGGCGAGGACGCCGACGTCGCCGTCACGCAGCTTGATGAGGTTTTCGGGGTAGTTGTCGAGATCAATGTCGAAGTCGACGGAGCCGTCGGTGTTGAAGACACGGATGAGCATGTCGCTGGTGACAACGACCTTGCCGTCGTCGGTGACGACCATGTTGTACGGGTAGAAGGAGTCATCACCGTTGGAGCTGCTGCTGAGCTCGGCACAGCTCAGCTCAGCGCCGGTAGCGTCGAGACTGCGGAGATAGGAGTGCTGCTCGTACTGGTAGTAGTTCCAGTATTCGTCGCTGTCTTCCTCAACGCCTTCGGGAGCGTCGCTCCAAGAGAGGTACAGAGTCTCAAGAGACATCAGGCTGCCGTCAGCCATGAGGCAGAGCTGGGAAAGGCTGCTGGTAGAGGTCTGACCGTGACCCTCAAGCTTAACGGGGGCGTAGTTTTCAAGCTTGGTGCGGGTTCCGTCATAGCCGTTGAGGTACAGACGGTTCTCGTATATGTCGTACTGACCCTCGTACTCGGCGGGAGCGTCGTGCTCCATCTCGCCGACCTTCTCGTTCTCAACGGTGTAGAAACCGGTTTCGGTGAACAGGAAGGGGTTGAGGTAGGTATGTCCGTCGCCGTTATTCAGCTTGGAGAAGCTGGACGCATAGACATATTCCAGCGTCGGCGTGCTGTCGGTCTTGCCGTTGCCGCCGTTATTGCTGTTGTCTCCGCCGCTACCGCAGGCGCAGAGGCTCAGTGCCAGTGCCGCAGCGAGCAGCAGAGAGATGATTTTTACTGTCTTTTTCATTATGTTCCTCCTCGGAAATTCAATGGGATTTCTATCGAACGCACATAGAGATAAAAATCTATGGTAGCATTGTACCATATAATGCGCGCTCTGTCTCTTAACTTTTCTTAAATGTTTGATTTTTCGTTGGTTTATATGAAATTATGTGTTATGATGCACTCAGTTAAAATGCATCGCGCCGTGCCGCAGCGCCTCCTCCCGCCGCGCTGCCGCCATTGTGAACCGCGATTGCATCGATCAGGCAAATTTTATGTATCGTTTTTGTATAGAGGAGAGATAAACATGGCTGCCAGTTCCAATATTCTAATAGTAGACGACGATCCCGATATCCGCCGGGTGCTGAAAATACTGCTGGGCGAGACGTATACCGTCGCCGAGGCGAGCAGCGGCACGGAGACCGTCGCGTATGTGAAGGAGCATCCGGAGCTTGACCTCGTGCTGCTGGATGTGATGATGCCGGGGATGGACGGCTTCCAGACCTGCGACGCGATACGCAAGGACTCCAACGTCCCCGTCCTGTTCCTCACCGCGAAGTCCGCCGAGAACGACCGCGTCAGCGCCTATTCCAGCGGCGGCGACGATTTTCTGTCCAAGCCCTTCTCCAGCGTGGAGCTGCTGGCCAAGGTCAGCTCGCTGCTGCGCCGGTATAAGGAGTACCGCGGCAAGCCGGAAGAGGCGCTTGCAGTGGAGAATCTTGAGGTAGATTTCTCGACGCACAAGGTCACGAGCAGCGGCAAGCCCGTCGCCCTGACCGACACGGAGTACGCCATTCTCGCGTATCTGCTCCAGAACCGCGGCCGCACCGTGACTGCCGTGGAGTTGTACGAGGCCGTGTGGAACGAAAAGTACCTCGCCGGTTCCGGCAACACCGTGATGGTGCACGTTCTGAACCTGCGCCGCAAGATAGAAGAAAATTCGTCCAGTCCGAAGATAGTTCGCACGGTCTGGGGAAAGGGCTATCAAATTGACTGAGAAGCAACCTGAGCGGAGAAAAAGGCGTCTGCCGTCCTCGCTCAACGCGAAAATGCTTTATACGATCCTGCTGGGCTTCGCCTGCGCGCTGGTCGTGATGGCGGTCGTGCGCGGGGTGGGGAACCTTATCGTCGACAAGGTCTATATGAGCAGCGACGCGATATCCTCCCGCAAGGCGGAGATATATTCGCAGTTCAGCAGCTATGTAAGCTCCCGCCGCGTGAAGGGGGACGACTCCGCCGCCGTCGCGCGCTGGACGCGGGATCACGAGTATGTGACCATACTTATTTATAAGGGGCGCAACTTCTCAATGCGCGTTCACGGCGGCGAGGCGACAAACGCCTCGAACATCGCGGGCCCGGAGCGGAGCCAGTATATAGCGCAGAGCCAGCGGCTCTACCCGATGCGCTTTGCCGACGGGCTGTATCAGATAGCGATAAGCGAGAATTCGCAGGTGCGCGAATACGCGCTGGCGAACGTCGTGGCGTGGGCGTCGGCCTGCCTGATATTCATTGCGGTCGTGCTGTGGTACGTGCAGCGGATGACGAAGCGCATAATCGTGCTGTCGCATGAGGCCGGGGAGATCGGCGAGGGCGATCTGGAGCACGAAATCACCGTCAAGGGCAACGACGAGCTTTCGATGCTCGCGCACGAGGTGGACATGATGCGAAGCTCTGTCATCGAGAAGATGGGCAACGAGCGCCGCGCATGGCAGGCAAACTCCGAGCTGATAACCGCTATATCGCACGATATCCGCACACCGATGACCTCGATGCTGGGTTATCTCAGCCTGCTTGACGAGAACGGCATCAGCGACGAGGAACAGGCGAAGCAGTTTATCTCCGCGGCCTACGGCAAGGCCATGGATCTGAAGGATCTCACGGATGAGCTGTTCAAGTATTTCCTTGTTTTCGGCCGTGCCGACCTTGAGATGAACATGGAGGAGTTTGATGCGAGGATGCTGCTCGACCAGTTCATGCTCGAATTGCAGTTCGATTTGCAGGACGACGGGTTCAACGTGTCGCGCATCGACTTCATCGGAGACTGCCGCGTCTCGGCGGATACGATGTATCTCAAGCGCGTGTTCGATAATCTGCTGTCGAACCTGCGCAAGTACGCGGATAGGTCGCGGCCTGTGATGATCCTCTCCGCGCTGGAAAACGGCTGGCTGAGCGTCTGCGTGTCGAACTACGTGGTGCGCTCGATGAACCGCGTCGAGAGCACGAAGATAGGCATCCGCACCTGCGAGAAGATAATGACGCATATGGGCGGCAGCTTCGAGATACGCTCCGACGAGGAGCACTTCGCCGCGGAGCTGAAGCTCCCGGCGATTGAAAATGATGTGCTGCCAGCAGGAAAGTGAACGTCTTTAACTTGCTTACAAAAATATAGATCGACGCCGGGGCATGTGCCCCGGCGTCGCAGCTTGTCAAAAAAGTCCTGTGAGGACTTTTTTTTGACAAGCTTCATCCGCCGAGCATTTTGATATTATCAAAATGCTGCTTTGCTCCAAAAGTCGTTGATGTATCAAGACTTTTGGACGGCGGTTTATTGTATTTGAGGCGGGCCTTGCCCCCTCAAGCTCCCCCGCTGCTCTCTTATCCGCGCCCTGCTGCACATGTTCTTTGACAGACTACGACGCCGGGGCATGTGCCCCGGCGTCGGTTATTCTTCATCTTCAAGCCCAGCAAAGAATTCGTCATACGAGCAGGAATAGATTTTCCTCAGCTCCACTATAACGCTTGCCCGGATATTCAGTTCGCCGGACTCATATTTTGCGTAGGTCGTCCGTCCGATATCGCAGCCGCGGCGCTGAAGCTCCGCGCACAGCTTTTCCTGCGACAGTCCGCTGCCCGCCCGAAGTCTGCGCAGATTATCGCCCATGTTCCGGTCACGCCTGATTTTTTGCTCCATGTTCTTCTCCGCCTGCATAATTTTTGACCAGTATCAGTTGCAAGCAGTCAAATTTTATGCTAAGCTGAGAGAAAATATTGACCGCTATACTGGTCGATATTTGCAGTGGAGGTATAAAAGTGGCCGATTATAAGAAAATGTACGCCGTATTATACGGAACCGTAGACAATGTCATCGATGAATTGGGAACCATACCTTTGGCGTTGCCGGCGGCAACGAGCCTGCGAAATGCATTGCTGCAAACCGAAGAGATATATATTGATACCTGCATGTACTCTGAACCGAAATACGGCACCAATAAAGTCGAACTGAAAACAGATACAAACGCTGAAGAAAGATTAGCCGAACTGTGTTGCCATTTGCTATCCCGTTGCTATGGGAGCAGCGTGGGAAAAGTGTGTTCGTAGGGGGCGGCCTCTGTGCCGTCCCGATTTCTATACGCTGCCGTGTCTTTTACCTAATGGCAATAGACCGAGACTGGCGACCCCTCAGTCGGCTACGCCGACAGCTCCCCTAAAAGGGGCGCCAAGGGCGCGCGCCCCCCTAATTTTCCCCCTTATCCATCGCAACCTCGGCGATGTACAGTATCAGCTCCTCAGGCGTCGGCAGTTCGCCCTCGCGGGGGACGCTCTGCCAGAAGCGCTGCACATCGGCGTCCGTACTGGCAAGGCCATTCACCATCGCAATCTGTATGTTTTTCCTAACTGCCTCAACACTCTCGCCGTTGTCTGCGGCAATTTTTCTTATCGCATCCTCTGCTATTTTCATTTTCAGCTTATCCATAACTTCACCTCACGGAACTATATTACATCTATATTTATTTAAAGTAAATAAATATTTAATTAAGCTCAATTATATTTCGGCCTGATTGTTGGTAGCATATCCGCATGGAGGTATAGATATGCATACCAGATTTGCGGATAAGTATATAACCATGGGTTTGAAGATAGCGTACTACCGGAAAAAGGCGGGGCTTACGCAGGAGCTGCTCGCGGAGAAGATCAGCCGAAGCGTGAATTTCATCGCTCAGGTGGAGGGGACTGGCACGGTGCGCGGCGTATCGCTGGAGACGCTGTTCAGCATCGCTGAAGTGCTCGGTATACCGGCCTCCAAGCTGCTTGAGGACGATTGACCACTTGAAAAAATCACCGTTGAGATTTATAATCTTGACGGTGATTTTTATGTCGAAAAATACTGAAATACACACTTTGAATCTCGCTGGCGCGGACGAGCTTGACATAGTGAAAACCTTTGAGTGCGGGCAGTGCTTCCGCTGGAACGCGGACGAGAACGGCGTCTACACCGGCGTCGCCTTCGGGTATCCGGCGCGGGTGTGGACGGAGAACGGCAGGGTGTACCTGCGCTCCGCCGCGCCCGATGAGCTGTGGCGCAAATATTTTGACCTCGACCGCGACTATGCCGCGGCCTCGCGCGGCTTTGACGGCGGCGAATATCTGGCGCAGTGCGTCGAGTTCGGGCGCGGGATACGCATCCTGCGGCAGGACGGCTGGGAGGCGCTGTGTTCGTTCATCATCTCTCAGTGTAACAACATCACGCGCATCAAGGGAATCGTCGAGCGCCTGTGCGCAATGTTCGGGGATGAGCTTGAATTCGAGGGACAGCGGTTCTATTCGTTCCCGCCGGCGGAGCGGCTGGCCGGATTGCAGGCCGCCGACCTCGCCCCGCTGCGCTGCGGCTACCGCGCGCCGTACATCATAGACGCCGCGGCCGCTGTCGCGTCCGGCGCGCTGGAGCTTGACAGGCTTGCGGCGGAGGATGGCACGGCGGCGAAGAAGGAGCTTTTGAAGCTCAACGGCGTCGGCGAGAAGGTAGCGAACTGCGTCGTGCTGTTCGGACTGTATCATATGGAGGCGTTCCCGATAGACGTGTGGATACGCCGCGCGCTGAAGGAGCATTTCCCGCCGGATTTCGACCCCGCTTCGCTCGGCGACTGCGCGGGGCTGGCTCAGCAATATATATTTTATTATGCGCGCAGTCACGGAAATGAATAGGCGGCGGCACAAAAACGGCATCTTGAAAAAAATAACATTGACTTTCCCGCAAAATCTGATATAATTGCTGAAATTTTAAAGAAATGGGGCCTTTTCATATGGAACAAAACAGTGTATACGCGCGCCGCTTTACCGGCGAGGGTCTGACCTTTGACGATGTGCTGCTGGTTCCCGCAGAGAGCGACGTGCTCCCCGCAGACGTCGATCTTTCCACCAAGCTCACGAACAAGGTCAAGCTCAACGTGCCGGTTATGAGCGCCGCGATGGATACGGTCACGGAATACAGAATGGCGATAGCCATTGCCCGCGAAGGCGGCATCGGCGTCATTCATAAGAATATGAGCATCGAACGTCAGGCCGAGCAGGTCGATCTCGTCAAGCGCAGTGAAAACGGCGTTATCACGAATCCGTTCTTCCTCAACTCCGGCCACACTCTGGGCGACGCGGACGCGCTGATGGGCAAGTTCCGCATTTCCGGCGTCCCCATCGTTGACGACGACGGCAAGCTCATCGGCATTATCACCAACCGTGACATGAAGTTCGAGACCGATATGAGCCGCCATATCGACGAGGTTATGACCAGCAAGAACCTCATCACCGGCCTTGTCGGCACGACTCTGGACGAGGCGAAGGCCATCCTTCAGAAAAACCGTATTGAAAAGCTCCCGATAGTCGATGAGGACTATAAGCTCCGTGGCCTCATCACCATAAAGGATATCGAGAAGGTAATGAAGTACCCCAACTCCGCGAAGGACTCCGCAGGGCGTCTGCTCTGCGCCGCCGCAATCGGCGTCACGGACGATGTGCTCGTCCGCGCGGGCGCTCTTATCGACGCGGGTGCGGATGTGCTCGTGCTCGACAGTGCGCACGGCCACTCCGCGAACATCATGCGCGTCGTCAGACTCGTCAAGGAGAAGTACCCCGACATTCAACTCGTCGCCGGCAACGTTGCGACTCCTGAGGCGACGGAAGCGCTCATCAAGGCGGGCGCGGACTGCGTCAAGGTCGGCATAGGCCCCGGCTCCATCTGCACAACCCGCGTCGTGGCAGGTATCGGTGTGCCGCAGATCAGCGCGATACTTGAGTGCGGCGAGCGCGCGGACAAGTTCGGCGTCCCCATCATTGCCGACGGCGGCATCAAGTATTCCGGCGACATCGTCAAGGCTATCGCCGCTGGCGGCAGCGTCGTGATGATGGGCAGCATGCTCGCAGGCTGCGAGGAAGCGCCGGGCGAGACTGAGGTATATCAGGGACGTCAGTTCAAGGTCTACCGCGGCATGGGCAGCCTCGGCGCCATGCAGTGCGGCAGCAAGGATCGCTACTTCCAGCAGAACAACAAGAAGCTCGTTCCCGAAGGCGTCGAAGGCCGTGTGCCTTACCGGGGACCCGTGAGCGACACCATATATCAGATGATGGGCGGCCTGCGCTCCGGCATGGGCTACACCGGCTCGCACAATATTGAGGAGCTGCGCACGAACAGCAAGTTCGTCCGCATCACCAGCGCGGGTCTCAAGGAGAGCCATCCGCACGATATCTACATCACCAAGGAAGCCCCGAACTACACCATGAATCCGTGAGAAACCATTGTCTGCGAGGTCAGAAGATCCCGCAGACAATTTTCTCGTATACGACGGGAACTTTCTGCGAAAACTTCCGTCATACAAGCATAACCCCCGAAAGGAGAAATGAAAAATGAAAAAGATAATCATCGCTCTGGTATGCGGAGCCATGGCGCTTTCCTTTGCCGCCTGCGGATCGGGAAGCTATACCGCCAGCGAGTACAGCGACAGCGAGGTCAACGATAAGGTACAGATGTATATCCCCCAGAAGACTGTGACGGATGAGACGGACGAGTTCACCGTCGTGCTTGAGAACACCACCGATCAGGACTATAACTACAACGCCGGTCAGCGGCTTGAGGTATGGAAGAACTCCAAGTGGTGCGTGGTCGAGGACAAGATAAACTTCACCACCATGCAGCTGTTCACCCTGCCCGCAGGGGGCAGCGATGAGCTGACCTTCAACGTCGCCGACCATTACGGCACACTTTCCGAAGGGCGCTACCGCGTAGTGCAGGTGCTCAGTGACAGGGAGGGCAACACCACCATTGCCGCCGCCGAGTTCGGCATCGGAAGAGTCAATACGAAATAAACAGCAACCCCTTATCCGTCGGATAAGGGGTTGTTCGTTTACTTTCTCTCCGGTACTATCTCAAGCCAATAGCCGTCGGGGTCTTCGATGAAATAGATGCCCATCGCGGGGTTCTCGAAGCAGATGCAGCCCATCGCCTCGTGCTTTGCGTGCGCGGCGGCGTAATCGTCCGTGCGGAACGCGAGGTGAAATTCACATTCGCCGAGATCGTATTTCTGCGGGTGATCCTTCAGCCATGTCAGCTCAAGCTCGAAGCTGCCGGTCGAGTCCTGCATGTACACGATCGTGAAATTCTCCGAGGTTTTGCGGCGGCTCTCGTGCAGGCCGAGCGCCTGTTCATAGAACTTCATGGAGCGCGCGAGGTCGGAAACGTTGTAATTTTCGTGGATCATTCTGAAATTCATGTCTGTACCTCCGATTATGTTTTTTTGACATGTGCCTGACGGCGGTTTATAATTACCGCGGTGATAAATATGAAAAACACGAGTCTTTGCTATATAGAGCGCGGCGGGCAGTATCTCATGCTGCACCGCGTGAAGAAAGCGCACGACGAAAACGAGGGAAAATGGATCGGCGTCGGCGGCAAATTCGAGCCGGGGGAAAGCCCTGAGGAATGTATGCAGCGCGAGATGCTTGAGGAGACGGGGCTGACCGCCGCCGCGTGGCGCTATCGCGGCATCGTGACCTTCGTGTCCGACGAGTGGGGCACGGAGTACATGCACCTGTTCACCGTGAGCGATTTCACCGGAACGATGCGGCCTGACTGCGACGAGGGCGAGCTGCGCTGGATCGACAAGGAGAAGATCGGCGCGCTCCCGCTGTGGGAGGGCGACAAAATATTTCTCCGGCTGCTCGCCGGTGACGAGCCGTTTTTCTCGCTCAAGCTCTGCTATAAGGGCGATACGCTCGTCTCAGCCAAGCTCAACGGGCGCGCCGTATGACAGGCGGAAGCACTCCTCGTCGCCCGCACAGCCTTGGAATATCCGCGCGCCGTCAATATCCTGCCAGTATACGCGGACGCTCTCGCCGGACATGATCTCCCTGTGATAAAGAACGCTCAGGCTGAAGCCGTCCCGCTTCGGCAGATACTCCGATAATGCCGCGAGATACGCAGCGTTATTCATATGCCCGTTGCGGTCGATGTGCTTTGCCGCCGGTGTGAAGTCGAAATACCGCTCATGCTCCGGTGCGGGTATGCTGTCCATGCGCAGACTCTGGCGCTCCATCTCGCCGGACAGCGGCTGCTCCGTCATCGGCACCATGCTCCGCGACAAAACCTCGATGATCGCCCATACGCTGTGCGCGGCGCCTATCTGTTCACCGCCGCTCCACAGCTCAAAGCGGCGCGGGTACAGCCCCAGCCGCCCTTTGCCGGGCGCGGTGACGACCTTTATCCGCTCCCCGGCGGCGGGAGCGCGGCGCATATCCAGCCTCTGCCACAGCAGCACCCATGCGTGCCCCTTGACAAACAGCGCGTCCATGCCGCCGCCGCGGCGGTTCGCGTCGTCCCCGGCAGTGTCCTGAAGGCAGCGGAAAAGCTCAGCGGCGGCTGCGGTCTCTAATGTGAATTCACGGGTATAAGCGTCCATGCGAGTCCTCCAAAACGGGTTTGATTTATGTGTATTTTATTGCAGCTTTTTGCTCTTGTCAATGCAACTGCGGCGTGTTAAAATATTTTGTCTTAATTTGATGTTTACGGGAGGTAACACAGTGAGCAGAATAAAAGATATAGATCTTGCGCCTTCGGGTGAGCTGAAAATCAAGTGGGTTGAGCGGAACATGCCCGTCCTGCGCGGCATCGGCGAGGATTTCCGCCGCACGAAGCCCTTCGCGGGACTGCGCGTCGCCCTGTCAGTGCATCTTGAGGCGAAAACCGCTTACCTCTGCCGCGTCATGGAAATGGGCGGCGCGGAGATGTATGTTACCGGCTCGAATCCTCTCTCCACGCAGGACGACGTCGCCGCCGCTCTCGCCGCGGGCGGGATGCAGGTGTTCGCGCGCTACGGCTGTGATATGGAGGAATACGAAAGCTGCCTGTGCTCGGTGCTTGAGGCCGCGCCCAATATCATTATTGATGACGGCGGCGACCTTGTCCACCTCATGCACACAAAGTATACAAACCTCATCCCCAAAGTCATCGGCGGCTGTGAGGAGACAACGACCGGCATCCACCGCCTGAAGGCCATGGATCGCGCGGGCGAACTGCGCTTCCCGATGGTCATGGTCAACGAGGCCGACTGCAAGCACATGTTCGATAATCGCTACGGCACCGGGCAGAGCGTCTGGGACGGCATCATGCGCACGACGAACCTCATCGTCGCGGGCAAATACGTCGTCGTCTCCGGCTACGGCTGGTGCGGCAAGGGCGTCAGCCTGCGCGCAAAGGGACTCGGCGCAAAGGTCATCGTCACCGAGACAGACCCCGTCCGCGCGCTTGAAGCCGTCATGGACGGCTACGAGGTCATGCCGATGCGCGAGGCCGCGAAGATAGGCGACATGTTCGTCACCGTTACCGGATGCAGCGGCATCATCACGACCGAGCACTTCGAGACGATGAAGGACGGCGCGATACTCACAAATGCCGGACACTTCGACGTCGAGGTCGATATGGCGGGGCTTGAGAAGCTGGCCGTCGAGAAGTACGACGCGAGACACAACATTCAGGGCTATGTCCTCCCGAACGGAAAGACCCTGTTCACGATAGCGGAAGGCCGCCTTGTTAACCTCGCGGCTGGCGACGGCCACCCGGCGGAGATAATGGACATGAGCTTTGCGATACAGGCGCTCAGCGCCGAGTATCTTGCCGCGAACCGCAGCAGCCTGAAGCCGGGCGTCATCCCCGTCCCGCGTGAGCTGGACGAGGCCGTTGCGCGCCGCAAGCTCAGCTCCATGGGCGTGGAGATAGACAGCCTCAGCCGCGAGCAGGCGGATTACCTCGGCGTGGAGGTCTGACGCGCACCGGGAAACCGCTGACGCGCGCCTATTATCATTTTACAGGAGGTGAGTCCATTGGAGAATAACGAAGAACAGCAGGCCACCATGGACTTTGAGGCCATCCACGAGCGGCAGAACGAAGAGCTGACCGAGCTTCTTGACCGGCGCGATATGAAGCGTCTCCAGCAGCGGCTGGAGGATATGCAGGAGTTTGACGTTGCGGAGTTCCTTTCGGAGATCGGCGACAACCGCATGCCAATGGTATTCAGACTCCTGTCGAAGGAGACGGCGGCGGAGGTTTTCGCAAATTTTGACGCTCCTGAGCAGGAGCAGGTGATAAACTCCATCACGGACTCGGAGCTGTCCGGAATACTGGAAGAGCTGTACGTTGACGACGCCGTCGACATGATGGAGGAGCTTCCCGCCAACGTCGTAAAGCGCGTCATGCGCACCGCGACGCCGGAGACGAGAAAGCTCATAAATCAGTATCTGCATTATCCGGAAAATTCCGCGGGCAGCATAATGACCGCGGAGTTCATAGACCTGAAAAAATACATGAGCGTGCGCGAGTCCATCGCGCGCATCCGCCGTATCGGCGAGGACAAGGAGACAATATACATCTGCTTCGTCACCTCCGCCGACCGGAAGCTCGAAGGCATCGTCACCGTGAAGGATCTGCTTCTCGCCGAGGACGACACGGTCATCGAGAACCTGATGGACACGAACGTCATCTTTGCCACGACCACCGAAGATCAGGAGAGCGTTGCGGAAAAGATATCCGACTACGACCTTATGGCGATACCTGTGGTCGACCTTGAGGGCCGGCTCGTCGGCATAGTCACCGTTGACGACGTCATCGACGTCATGGAAGAAGAGACGACGGAAGACTTTGAAATCATGGCCGGTATGACGCCGTCCGACAAGCCGTATTCCAGAACCGGCACGCTTGAGATGTGGAAAAACCGCATCCCGTGGCTGATGTTTTTGATGCTGTCGGCGACGTTTACAAGCATGATACTCACAAAGTTTGAGGATATGCTCGCCGTGCAGGCGGGGCTTGTCGCCTTCATCCCGATGCTGATGGGCACCGGCGGCAACTCCGGCGCGCAGGCGTCCACCGCGGTAATACGCAGCCTGTCCCTCGGCGATACGGAGCCAAAGGACGCGTTACGCGTCATGTGGAAGGAGTGGCGCGTCGCCGCCATCTGTGGGCTTACGCTTGCGGCTGTGAACTTTGTGAAAATGCTGCTGCTTGACGGGATGCTGCTGCATAACGACAGCGTGACGGTCGCCGTCGCGGCGACGGTCAGCGTCTCGATAGTGTTCATAGTGATGTTCGCAAAGGTCGTCGGCAGTATGCTGCCGATAATCGCGGAGAAGGTCGGGGTCGACCCGGCGGTCATGGCAAACCCGCTGATATCCACCGTGACGGACGCGGTGTCGCTGCTTATATATATAAACATTGCAAAGCTGATACTTCATATATAGAAACAGAGGTTAAAACCAGTGCAGATTCTTATCAGTAAGCTTGCCATACTCCTGTTTATGATAATTCTGGGGTATGTCGGCGCAAGAAAAGGAATATTCAACGAAGCCTTTACGAAGACGGCAAGCTCGCTGACTATTAATGTCTTCCTGATCGGCACGATACTCAGCTCCGTTATCACCGATATACCGGATATCCCGGCGTCCAGCCTCGGCTGGATGGTACTGATAACCGCCATTGACATCGCGCTTTGCTGTGTGGTCGGAATTCTGGGCGCGCTGCCGTTCCGGAAGCGCACGGATAAGGAGCCGCTTATCATGCTGCTCGCGGCGCTGCCGAACTCCATGTTCGTCGGCGCGCCGATAGTGCAGGAGCTGTACGGCGGCATGGGCGTGTTCTATCTTGTGCTCACCTGCCTGCCGTTCAACCTCTTCCTGTATACCTACGGCGTGTGGCGGCTGGAGCAGGGGAGCGGGAGCGTGAAATTCCAGCTCCGCGAAATGGTGACGCCGCCGCTGATAAGCTCGCTTGCGGCGCTGCTGATCTTTGCCTTCCGCATCCGTATGCCGGATATAGTCGTGGATCTGTGCGAGCTGCTCGGCGGGGCGACCTCGCCGATGTCTATGCTCGTGATAGGCGCGTCTCTCGGCTCCGTGAAGCTGTTCGACGCGCTGCGTCAGCCGCTTACATATGTGGCCGCGTTCCTGCGGCTGATAGTGTGCCCGTTGGTGGTGTGGCTCGTCCTGCGCATGTTCGTGACGGACGAGGTGCTGCTGAGCACGATGATAATAAACGCGTCCGTGCCGAGCGCGGTCATCGTTACGGTGCTTGCAATACAGCATGAGAACGACGCGCAGTTTTCGTCGGAGGCGGTGCTGGTCACGATGTTGCTGTCGATGATAACCATGCCGGTGGTGACGTGGCTGCTGATATAAAAGCCTTGACATCTTCGGAAAGTCTGATATAATACTACCGGAAAATTTAATACCTTATCAAGAGAGGTGGAGGGAACGGCCCTGTGAAGCCCGGCAACCTGCATATGCAAGGTGCCAAATCCGGCGGTGACGAAAGATGAGGCTATATAAGCGCAAATCATCCCTCGCCTGCCGGCGGGGGTTTTTCTTATGCACTTGACCTGATAAGGTGGAAAGGATATAGAAAATGAGTAGATATTTCTTCACTTCCGAGTCCGTTACCGAGGGACATCCCGACAAAATTTGCGACCAGATCTCCGACGCCGTGCTTGACGCCATCATGGAGCAGGATCCTCAGGGGCGCGTCGCCTGCGAGACCACCGTTTCCACCGGCCTTGTCCACATCATGGGCGAGATCAGCACCAGCTGCTATGTTGACATCCCGAAGATCACGCGCGAGGTCATCCGCGACATCGGCTACGACCGCGCGAAGTACGGCTTCGACTGCGATACCTGCGGCATCATCACCAATATCGACGAGCAGTCCGGCGACATCGCCATGGGCGTCGACAAGTCGCTTGAGAACAAGAACGGCGAAGAGGACGAGCTTCAGAACGGAGCGGGCGATCAGGGCATGATGTTCGGCTACGCCTGCGACGAGACCGAGGAGCTTATGCCCCTTGCGATCACCCTTGCCCACAAGCTTGCCAAGCGCCTCACTCAGGTTCGCAAGGACGGCCTTGTCAGCTATCTCCGTCCCGACGGCAAGACTCAGGTCACGGTCGAGTATGACGAGAACCATCACCCCGTCCGCGTTGACGCCGTCGTCATCTCCACTCAGCATGCCCCCGATGTGGAGCTTGAGCAGATTCGCCGCGACATGATAGAGCTTGTCATAAAGACCACCGTTCCGGCCGAGCTGCTGGACGAGAATACTAAGTATTATGTAAACCCGACCGGACGTTTCGTCATCGGCGGCCCGCAGGGCGACTCCGGCCTCACCGGACGCAAGATAATCGTCGACACCTACGGCGGCAGCGCTCCCCACGGCGGCGGCGCCTTCTCCGGCAAGGATCCCACCAAGGTCGACCGCAGCGCGGCATATGCGGCGCGCTACGTCGCAAAGAACGTTGTGGCCGCGGGTCTGGCCACTCGCTGCCAAGTGGAGCTTGCGTACGCCATCGGCGTCGCGCGCCCCGTTTCCGTGCTGGTCGAGACCTTCGGCACCGGCAAGGTGTCCGATGAGAAGCTCGGCGAGGCTGTGCAGAAGGTGTTTGACCTTCGCCCCAGCGCGATAATCCGCGATCTGGATCTGCGTCGCCCGATATACCGCCAGCTCGCCGCCTACGGCCACATGGGACGCACCGATCTGAACGTAACTTGGGAGCGCACCGACCGCACCGTTGAGCTGCTTGAGGCGGTAAAGTAATGCATATCCCAAGCGGAGCGAGCCAGACGATAGAGATCCTCAGCTTCGACGATGCCCTTGCCGCCTCCGGGCGGCGGGGTGATTACGACAGCGAAAAGTGGCTGTACGTGCCGGATTTCTATACCGAATACCGATACATTCTGGGGACGAAGGGGCGAAACCCGCTCATATGCATCGGCATTAATCCCTCCACTGCCGCGCCGGACGATCTGGACAACACGCTCAAATCCGTGGCGAGAATAGCGGCGGGCAACGGCTTTGACAGCTGGACGATGTTCAACGTCTATGCCCAGCGTGCCACCCGCCCCGACGATATGGACAGAGAGCTGAACCTGCGTCTCCACGAGGAGAACATGCGCGCGTTTGAGTATATTCTCTCGAACGTCGGCGAGGGGATACGCCCGGCGGTATGGGCAGCATGGGGAACCATAATCGAAAAGCGGCCGTACCTGCCCGGCTGTGTGCGCGAGATGGTAGACATCGGGCGGCGCTACGGGGCGCGCTGGCTCTGCGCGGGCAAGCGCTCTGCCAAGGGGCACCCGCACCATCCGCTGTACCTGCGCAAGGATGAGAAAACTGTGGACTTTGATGTTAAAAGCTATTTAGAGACAATATGAGCGATAAGAAATTTAAACTGGCGCTGTGCCAGATACGCACTGATTTTGACGTTGATACAACGATGAACAAGACCGAGGCGATGCTGCATGAAGCGGCGGAGCACGGCGCGCAGGTCGTGTGCCTGCCGGAGATGTACTGCTGCCAGTACCGGAGCGCTGCGTTCAAGATATTTGCCGAACGCGGCAGCGACGATATCGTCGAAAAGATGTCGTACTGGGCGAAGGAGTACGGACTGCTGCTCGTCGGCGGGAGCATACCTGAGATCGAGAACGGACGCATGTACAATACCTGCTATGTGTTCGACCGCAGCGGCAAGCAGCTTGTGAAATACCGGAAGATGCATCTTTTCGACTCCGATCTGCCGGAACTGCGGAGCCATGAGTCGGAGACATTCGGCCAAGGGAACAGCATTGCGGTGTTTGATACGGAGTTCGGGCGCATGGGCGTCGCCGTGTGCTTTGACGTGCGCTTCCCGGAGCTGATACGCACGCTGTCCCAGCGCGGCGCGGAGCTTGTTTTTATCCCCGCGCAGTTTAACTATATCACCGGACCGAAGCACTGGGAGATGCTGCTGCGCGCGAGAGCGATCGACAACCAGATATACATGGCCGGCTGCTGCGCCGCTCTGGATGAGAGCATACACTGGCACAGCTGGGGTCATTCTCTGGTTGCGGATCCCTTGGCCGAAATCATCTGCGAGGGCGGCAGCGGCGAGGAGATCGTCTATGCCGACATCGACCTTAATCGTGTGGATGAGGCGCGCCGCGAATTGCCGGTCTGCAAGCTGCTGCGCCGGGATATGTATAAGGTGTCGGACTGATGGAAATATACGAGGATATCATGGCCTACCGCCCTTGCTGTGAGCAGGAGGAGCGGGACAGGGAAGTGATGCTGGATTTCGTCCGCCGCAATGACGATGCGTTCCTGCGCACGAACCTTGTCGCGCACATGACCGCGTCCGGCTGGGTAGTCAACCCGGCCAGAGACCGGGTGCTGATGGCCTACCATAAGATATACGACTCATGGTCGTGGACGGGCGGTCACGCGGACGGCGAGCGTGATCTGCTGGCCGTAGCACTGCGGGAGTGCCGCGAGGAAACCGGCGTCAAAAATGTGCGCGCGGTATCGCGGGATATATTCTCGCTTGAGGTGCTCACGGTCGACGGGCATGAAAAGCGCGGCGCGTACGTTCCGAGCCATCTGCACATGAACGTCACCTACCTGCTCGAAGCGGACGACCGGGACGCGCTGAGCGTCTGCGAGGAGGAGAACAGCGGCGTCGCGTGGTTCACGCTTGACGACGCGCTGAAGGCCTCGACGGAGCCGTGGTTTGTTGAGCGCATATATAAAAAGCTGAATGATAAATTAAAAACCATGCAGTTTTAACTGCATGGTTTTTGCGTAAGTGTGGTGCTTTGCCGCGAAGCGGCGCCCCTTTTAGGGGAGCTGTCGACCGCAAGGTCGACTGGGGGGTCGCCAGAGGGGAGACCAGAGCGGAGGGTAAAAGAAAGAGCGGAGTAAAATCTACATGGCCTCCCTTGTGTAAAGGGAGGTGGGTCTGCGTAAGCCGAGCCGGAGGGATTGCGCGATGTAAGGTTCAAATTGTGCGCCGTTTTATGGCAAATACGTGACATTCACAGCAAATAGGACAATCCCTCAGTCGCTCCGCGACAGCTCCCTTTACACAAGGGAGCCAAGAGAAAAGCAGTCTATACTCATGCTTTTTCTTTTACCCAATGGCACTTACTATACACTGGCGCCCCTCAGTCGACCTTACGGTCGCCAGCTCCCCTAAGAGGGGCGCTAAGGTGGCGCAGCGTTTAGCGCCTACCCCGCCCTACCAATTACGACCCCAGATCCTCCAGCAGCTCCAGAAGCTCGCTTTTATCACTGACGGGGATGCCCTTTTCGAGCATCGCGCGGTCTGCGCCGCGGAGATTCGAGACCTCGATTGCCGTCACCGTGACAGGCTCCTTCTCCTTCTGACCCGTGTACACGGCCACGTATCCGCCGCTGCTGCGCAGGAAAAATTCCGCGCTCTCCGCGCGCTCGCCGTACTGCGCATAGACGGTTTCGGGGATGACCTCGACCTGTTCGGGGCGCAGAGTCTTGATAGCCTCCATCCCCGTGAACACTGCCCCCATCGCAAGGCATATCAGCAGCCCTATTCTTATCCTGAGTCCCATATTTATTACCAGCTTTCATGATTTTTTCAACTAAATTATTCCACTTTGAGTATTATTTAATCATAAACAGGCGAATACTTTCTTAATAAAATAAAAATTTACAAAATGGCTACCTATGTTTGACAAGCTGTGTTATAATATGAACCTGTATAAAATGCGAGTTTTATGCAATGTTTGAATCTGACGCAAGGAGGTGCTGCTCTGATGGATGAAAATAATAACCACGTCCCCTTGGATGAGGAACCCGCGCCGAAGAAACGGCGCAAAAAGCCCGTCGCTCTGACCGCGGTCGATGTGACGGTTGACGTGGCGTCATCGGCTGTCAGCTCTGTTTTTAAGGTGATAGGCACGGTACTGCTGATCCTGCTTATTTCGGGACTTCTGTTTGCCTGCATTTTCGCCTACTATGTCAAGACCTGCCTCACGCCGGAGCTTGGCATCTCGCTGGAGGACTATAAGCTTACCGAATCGAGTACGATCCTCTATAAGGACTCCTCAGGCAACTGGCAGGAGCTTGTGAAGCTCGCCGCCGATGAGGATAGAATCTGGGTCGATTACGACCAGATACCGGAGTACATGGAACATGCTCTTGTCGCAATAGAGGACAAGCGTTTTTACGAGCATAAGGGCGTTGACTGGTACCGTACCTCTGGCGCGCTCATCAAGATGTTCGCAACTATGCAGAATAACTTCGGCGGCTCCACCATAACACAGCAGCTTATCAAGAACCTCACCGGCAACAACGAAGTCACCGTGCAGCGCAAGCTGTCGGAGATATTCAGTGCGTTGGAGCTTGAGAAAAACTACGATAAGCAGGAGATAATCACATGGTACTTCAACGCCGTCTATTTCGGCGAGGGCTGCTACGGCGTGGAGACGGCAGCGCAGAAGTATTTCGGCAAGGACGTGTGGGAGCTGTCGCTGGCTGAGAGCGCGGCGATTGTCGGCATCACGAATAAGCCGACCTATTATGACCCGTTCTACAATCAGGAGAACAATAAGGAACGTCAGGAGACGATTCTCCGCGAGATGTACGATCAGGGCTATATCGACTACGACACCTATGTTGCTGCGGTCAACGAGCCGCTGAACTTCGCCCACAGCCCGGAAGACGCTGGCGTCCAGCAGATATACAGCTACTATGAAGAGGTCGTCATTGACGATGTCATCCGTGACCTCATGGAGCAGAATTCCCTGAGCTATAACGCCGCAGAGCATATGCTGAAAAACGGTGGATATCTCATATATTCCTGCTTTGACCCGGATGTTCAGTACTATGTTGACAATATCTACGCGACGACAGACAATATCCCCCGCACCTGGAACAGCAATCAGCAGTTGCAAAGCGCAATAGTCATTATGGACCCCTACACGGGCGAGATAAAGGCGCTCAGCGGCGGCGTCGGCGCAAAGGATCGCAACTTCCCGCTCAACCGCGCCACCGGCGCGTACCGTTCCTCCGGTTCGTCTATAAAACCGCTGGCGTCCTATGGCCCCGCGATAGAAATGGGCTATATCACGCCGAATACGCTGGTTGACGACTCGGCTGACATCTACCTCACCGGCACCAGCTGGTATCCCTCGAACGACGGCGGCGGGCACTTCGGCGTCATCGATATCTATACCGCGCTTCAGTACTCGGTCAACACCGTCGCCGCGCAGATAATCGACAAGATAACCCCGCAGGTTGCGTACGACTGGCTGACCCAGAAGCTGGGCTTCACGAGCCTTGTGCCGGATGACTGCGCATACGCGCCCATGGCGCTCGGCCAGTTCACGAACGGCGTCACCGTGCGCGAGATGGCGCAGGCGTACTGCTCGTTTGTCAACGACGGCGTGTTCACCTACAGCCGTACCTACACTCTTGTTACCGATGCCGACGGCAATGTGCTGCTGGACAACCAGCCTGAGACCATTCAGGCGTTCAGCGCCAACACCGCGCATGTTATGACTTATATGCTCCAGAACGCGGTCAACCGCGGAACCGGTACCGAGGCGTACCTCGGCATCATGCCCGTCGCGGGCAAGACCGGTACCACCTCCGATTATAAGGATCGTTGGTTCGTCGGCTGCACGCCGTACTATGTTGCGGCGGTCTGGACGGGCTACGACCAGCCTGAATATATAAGAGTCTCCGGCAATCCGGCCGCGCAGATATTCAGAAAGGTCATGCGCCCGCTGCACGAGGGACTTGAGTATAAGGACTTCACTTGGCCGTACTATATCGGCGGCGACACCGGAATCTTCGGCGTCAAAGAAGAGGAAGATGAAGAAAAAGACGCCGAGATCGAAACCCCGGACGATACCACGGAACCCGGCGACAACGGCGGCAATAGCGGCGGAAACACCGGAGGCAACACTGGTGGTAATACCGGCGGCGGAAACAACGGCGGCAGCTCCGGTGGGGACAACAGCGGCTCCGGCGGAGGAGATAACAGCGGCAGTGGTGCCGAAATCATCATTGTTGGCGGAAATTGAGATAAAAAATGGTTTACCATAATATTTCCTGTTGACAATTCGACTGCGTGGTGTTACAATTTGATTACAATACTGGAGGTGCTTTCATTGGCAAAAGCGTTGGAGTATAAGGGACACCCTCTCCAAAGGAAGGACAATATCATCTATTACGGAAGCTTTGCGGATAAATATATCGTCATGCTTCAGATTCTCGATACGAAGAAGGTCAAGGATCTGGACGTTGCGACAAAGGTCTCCGTGCAGCTTCAGTTGACCGATCCCTCAATCAAGTCGCGCGACCGCATCGTGAAAAAGAGCGAGAAAGACAGTCTCTATACGGCGATAGACATCGCCGTGGTGTGGCTTGAGCGTGCGCTGTCCTCCAGATAATCTTAGATAAAGGATCTGTTTCAAATGCGCAAATCAGTTATCAGGACGATCGCCATTGCTCTGCTTATAAGTGTGCTGCTGGTGATCCCGGCCTTCGCCGAGAATGCCACCGTCACCGCGAGCGACGTCAACTTCCGCAGCGGTCCGGGTACCGGGTATTCGATACTCGACTGTCTGCCCAAGGGCGCCAGCGTCACTGTGACCGATCGTTCTAACAGCAGTTGGTATGCCGTGAATTATAACGGCAGAGACGGCTTCATGTCCTCCATGTACCTGAGCGTACAGGCGGACAGCGGCGAAAACGGCGGCGCGGAAGTCATTGTGGTCGGCGAAGCTCAGCCGGGCACGATCAACGCCATGTATGTCCGTTTCCGCAGCGGCCCGTCCACGGATTCCACTATATTGGGCGAGTATAACACCGGCAAGGAGCTGAGCGTCACCGGTTATTCCGGCGACTGGACTGCCTGCATCATAAACGGTCAGGCGGGCTATGTTTACAGCCAGTACGTTACCCTGAAGAGCGACAGCGGCGAGACCCCCGCTCCCACTCCGGAGCCTACCCCGGAGCCGACTCCGGAGCCGACTCCGGAACCCACGCCCGAACCCACTCCGGAGCCTGACCCCGTTGTCGAGACGACGGGATACATAAGCGGCGACAGCGTCCGTTTCCGTACCGGCCCCTCCACCAGCCACGGCATTATAAACAGCTATAACCGCGGCAAGGAGCTTACCATAACCGGCAGCTCCGGCGACTGGACGGCCTGCCGCATTGACGGCCAGTCCGGCTACGTTTACAGCCAGTACGTCACTACCACGAAGCCCGGCAGCGACACGACCGTTGAAGAGCCTGAAACGACCACCGCGTACATCCGCGGCAACACGGTTCGCTTCCGCAGCGGCCCGTCCCTCTCTTCCTCCATACTCGGCGAGTACAACACCGGTAAGGAGATAAGCGTCACCGGTACCTCCGGCGACTGGACGGCCTGCGTTATCGACGGTCAGTCCGGCTATGTTTACAGCCAGTACGTTACGACCACGAAGCCCGCAGTCTCCGGCACTGGCGGCTCCGAGCTTGGGCGTCAGATCGCCGAGTACGCGCTTCAGTTTGTCGGCTATAATTACGTCTGGGGCGGCACCTCTCCCTCCACCGGCTTTGACTGCTCCGGCCTGATGTACTATGTGTACAGCCAGTTCGGATACCAGCTCAACCGCGTCGCAGAGGACCAGGCGCGCAACGGCGTCCATGTTGATCCCAGCGAGCTTCAACCCGGCGACATTCTGTGCTTCTACTCCAACGGCTACATAGGCCACGTCGGCATGTATATCGGCAACGGCCAGTTCGTCCACGCGGCGAACTCCCGCAGCGGCGTTATCATCACCGACCTGACCACCGGCTACTACGCGACCCGCGGCTATGAAGCCCGCAGGATCGTGTGACAAAAAGACGATAAGATATGATGAAAGGGCAGAAAGTCAAGCAAGTGCAACGCCAAAATTATGGAACACTTCGGCAGGTGAGCGCCAGCCGAGGCATTTTCTGGGAC